>DATKWV010000185.1:0-18084 GCA_035529405.1 Sedimentisphaerales bacterium
TTTTCCGGTATGCCGATACCGGTATCGCTGACCTCAAGCAGTACACAATCAGGCTGGTCTTTTGCGCATAATCTGACTGTGCCTTTTTCGGGCGTGTATCTGACGGCATTAAACAACAGGTTGGCTATTGCTTCTTCTATCAAAACAGGCTCACCATAAACTTCATCCACGGACGGCTGAATCTCACAGCTTATGTTAATCGATTTCATGGCAGCCCTGGTCTCGGCCACCGCCAGAGCATTGAAGATAGGACTCTTGATTGAAAAGTAACTCATTTCCACTGTGCCGCTGAGCTTCATTCGCGTAAGTTTCAAAAGAGCCGTAACAAAGGCCATGCATTTTGCTGTTCTACGGCAGGCCCTGTTTATTAAATCTGTCTGTCTTTCGTTCAGCGCACCTGCTATTGTGTCGCCCACAATGTTCAGACAACTTTGAATAGCCGCCAGATGGCCCCGTATGTCGTGAGTAAGCCGCAAAACGTATTCGTTTTTCAGGTGGTCTTTTTGGCTGAGCTGGATATTGGCCCTTTCGTACTCCTGTTGCTGTTTTTTCAACTGGGTCGAAATGGAAGTTGTCATATAGACCACCAGGTACAGGGTCGTGGAAAAGACAAAGAGCGTGCCGAAAACAAATAAGCCGCTGTGGTACAGCACCCCCGTGGCAAATCCGGTCAGTGCATAATGGTTTATAACCTCCAGGTATTCCAGCACTATCAAACCGCCAAAAAGAAAAACAGCGAGTGTCGCGTGCAGATAGCTCTGGCGCGCAGTGAGAAAAACGCTGCCCAGAACCATGTGAAAAACAAAATACAGGAAGAACGGATTTTCAATCCCCCCCGAATAATGCAGTATCGCCGTTAAAATAAAAAGGTCGCCGCATATCTGGAACGTGATTATCCTTCCGATTGTTTTATGTGACGCACTTTTGCCGCCCCAGGTAAAATATCGAAGCAAATCAAACAACAGAAAGTTGTACACCAACACCCCGGCGGCAATTAAATAAAGCATCGGGGCCGGAAGCTGTATTTTCAGAAACCGGCCTGCAACAAATGTACCGGCAGCAAGTACAGCTATAGCCAGCCATCTGAGTCTGACCAGCCAGTATGCCCTTTTAACAAGATTTGTGGTTTCAAGAAGGGTTTCCATTCTTTAAGGCTTTTGCAAAAGAGCAGCAACCTTTTCTAAAAGCACGTTCGGTTCCACGGGTTTGTCCAGATAATCTTCCACCGGCAGCCAGTCTTCGTCCCCCGCGGCGGGCTTGAAATTTATCCCGAATTTCTCTTTGACCGCGGTCACCATCAGAATAGGTATTTGCTTGTACGCAGGGTCTTTTTTCAGTTCTCTCGAAAGCAGGAAGCCTTCTCGCAGCGTATTCATCATAACGTCCAGAATTATCAGGTCCGGCCTTGCACTGTTTATTTGTGCCATTGCCTCGTTTCCGTCGGCGGCACTATCCACTGTGTAGCCCTTGTTTTCCAGAACCACCCGCATAACTTCGGTAATATCGGGGTCATCGTCCACAATCAGAATTCTTGCCTGTTCCATGTTTTTTCCTCATGTAATTCGGGATTTTGTTTGTCTTTCGTTTCTTGTGTCAGTATACTCTGAAATTAACCGGTATGTCAATATCAACGAATTGTTTTAACGGAGGATATACAGATCATGAAATGTCCGGCTTGTAAAAATGTACTGCAGCAGGTAACCGCTGGAGGTGTTACTGTGGACGTATGTAAAGACGGTTGCGGAGGGATGTGGTTTGACCATTTCGAGCTTAAAAAATTTGATGAGCCACATGAGTCAGCTGGCCAAATACTATTGGAAATCCAGCGAAACCCCGACCTCATAATCGACCGCAGCAAGAAATTGAAATGCCCGAAATGCGATGATGTTGTTATGATGAGGCACTTTTTCAGCGTCAAAAAACAGGTTGAAGTTGACGAGTGTCCGGGCTGCGGAGGTTTTTGGCTGGATGCCGGTGAGCTGGGCGGTATACGCAGCTTGTTTAGTTCCGAGCAGGAAAGGCATCAGGCGGCAGAGCAGTATTTTTCGGAGGTCTTTGGCGACCATTTTGAGGCAATGAAAACCGAAAGTGAAGATAAGCTTAGAAAGGCCCGAAAAATCACAAATATATTCCGCTTTATTTGTCCGAGCTACTACATTCCGGGAAAGCAGGATTGGGGCGCCTTTTAGTTTTCTTAACGTCTGTTTCTATGGTGTAATAAGGCCCTGTAAATAACTGAACAATGTGGTTTAGCGGTTATCGGCCCCTGGGGCGGAACACTGTCACAGCCTGCAGTGTACCAGTTAAACGTCATTAGAGAGGCCTTAACACTATAAAGCGGGTTTTGAAGTCTTCCTGGTCATACCCTCCGTATCTTGAGTATTTTCGCCCCGGCTTGTTCTGTTGCTTTGCGCAAGGCGTGAAAAATGGTGCTGGACTGTTCGCATAGTGTTTTAAAACCGTAAGTACGCTGAGCACATAAAGACGCCCGGCTGAAAATATTCCGATTGTAATTATTGCCAACGGCTCTATGCCCGGTTATAATAACTCAAATTAATAATCACCATATTTCGGTATTTATTTGAAAGGTTCATAAACATGTTGCTTTGGGTTTTCAGATTCGTCTTTTTTGTCGTTATTATCTCGGTGTTGATTGTTAACCTTACCTTGCCCAATATTTCCGGCGAGCAGGACAGGTCTAATTTCTGGGTAATTCTATGGAGCGGCCTTGGACTGGCGGTCGTGACGCTGCTGGTGGATATTTTGACGCCCAAGAAGTCTTTGGCCGCACTGGCAGGGGTTTTTTTCGGACTGCTGGTGGGTATATTCATCAGCTGGGGACTGGCGCAGGTGGTGGATATGATCCACGAGATTTACAATCTGGGCCTTGACCCTTCCGCTGTTGGGGCAATCAAGTGGATGATGGGCGTGGCAATATGCTACTTCATTATCAGCGTGGTAATGCGCACAAAGGACGATGTCCGTTTTGTCGTGCCTTACGTTGAATTTGCCAAGCAGATCAAAGGAGCAAGGCCTCTGGTACTGGATACTTCAGCCATTATTGACGGCCGCATTGCCGATTTATATCGCAGCAAGATGTTCGATGCACCGCTGGTTGTTCCTCGTTTTGTTCTCAATGAGCTTCAGTTGATAGCTGATTCAGCGGACAAGCTCAAGCGCAAACGCGGCAGACGCGGCCTGGATATACTCAGAGAAATGCAATCCAATCCCGTTATTGATGTGGAGATTGATGACGCTATGGTTGCAGAAGTCCGGGAGTCGGACGGTGTTGACCAGAAATTAGTCATGTTCACAAAGCACTGTAACGGCCGGCTTGCCACCACCGATTATAACCTAACGAAGGTTGCTCAGGTTCGAAGTGTGGATGTTCTGAATATAAACGATTTGGCCAATTCGATGAAAGCGATAGCACTTCCGGGCGAGACGCTGCAGATCAGAATAGTAAAGCCCGGCGAAGAGGCTGAACAGGGTATCGGCTATCTGGCAGACGGTACAATGGTGGTTGTTGAAGGCGGACGGAACAAGATAGGACGCGAGTTGATAATCAGCGTCACAAGTTCGCTTCAGACATCGGCAGGCAAGATGATATTCGGCAGGTTCGAGACTTATGCACCCGAAGCGAAAGAAGAAAGCGGTGTCAATAACAGAAGACCCGGCTACGCAAACAAATAGCGCGACTGAAAAAAACTGTACAAGGTTTTCGGGGGCTATTTTTTCAGGACTGTTCAGTCAGCGCCGGTTTTCAATTTAGGATTTGGCGACTTCAGCAGGCATTTGAAAAATACCGCTGATGCCAGTATTACTCCAAGTGTAAACACAAGCCAGGAAAAGTGCGATTTGAAGTTGGATTCTGTGATACCACGGCCGGCAAGACAGAAAGATAGAACGACAATCAGGCCTGCAATTACAAATCCGAGCCAATCGAAAAAGAGCACCCTGGGGACATTATCCCGTACATCCCGATATAGTATTATTGCGGCAAAGAGCAGCAATATAACTGAAACTATAACCGGTGCCAGTACCGGAGACGCCCACACCGTGGGTATTAGAAACAGAATGTCCCAGTCCATAATCGATTCCGGCCAGCTGATAAGTACCCTCAGCCAGATATAATAGAATATGTCCCACACGGCGAAGATAACCATAAAGAAGGCAAAATGCTGACGGGTGGTTTGGCCGAACAGCCGCGCAGCGGTGAAAATCAACACAATCGATGCAGCTTCTCTGCCGACCTCGGTAAGTAAAAGCTGGTTCCAAAGGTCGGTTTGGCCGAAGTTCGATAAAGGAAAAGTAAATCCGCCAGGATAAAAAATTGCGCGTAAGTAAACAACAACAGCAGCTTCAAAGTAGCCCAGCGCAACGCCGAACACTACAACCAGGCAAAATTTCTTTATTGTTTCCTGCAGTAATGCAGGTTTTTGGTGCCATACCGTTTCGGACCGCATGGTATTATATCTTTTCCAGCTCATTAAGCAGCGTGGGGATAATTTGGTTTTCAGGGACAACTGATATTCTTCGTCCGTTTCGGTAAATGAAGGCCTTGTTTTTTGCTGCACATACAGCCAAATCGGCGTCTGCTGCTTCGCCGGGGCCGTTGACGATGCAGCCCATAACAGCGATTCGCAGGGGTTTATCAACGGCATCAAGTGCTTTTTTGACCCTGCGTGCGAGTTTTATTACATCGATTTCGCACCGGGCGCACGTCGGACAGACGATTAACTCGGGGCCTGTGCGTTCATACAGGCCCAGCGCAATGAGGATTTTTTTTGCAATTTCAACCTCTGCAAGCGGGCTGCCGGCGACACTGACTCTTATTGTGTCGCCAATGCCTTCGGCCAGCAGTGCGCCTATGCTTACAGATGAGGGTATTTGAGCATCCTGGCCCAGACCTGCGTGAGTTAAGCCAAGGTGAATGGGATATCTGAAGGTCTGTGCGATGCGGCGGTTTATTTCGATAGTCCTTGCACAATCGGCACTTTTTGCGCTGAGTACAAGGCGGTTAAAACCTCTTTTTTCAAAGATGCTGACATAGTTTTTCATTTTTTTTAACATCAAGGCTGTGCGCTTTTGCTCCGGTACGTCGTTTCTTTTCAAATCTCTTATACTTGCCTCGTTAATGCCGATTCGCACCGCGGTTTTGTGCATTTTCGCTGCATCTATAATCCTGAGGATGTCTTTACGGTTTTTTATATTGCCGGGGTTGAGCCTTATTTTAGCCGCACCGGCTTCAATGGCCTCGATGGCCCTGGCTGGGCTGAAATGAATGTCCGCCACAAGAGGAACGCTTACATTCCGGACGATTTTTGCAAAAGCCGCGGTATCGGCACGGGTCGGCACAGCGATTCTGACTAATCGACACCCCGCATTCACAAGCTCATTTATCTGCTTTACACAACCCTCGACGTCGGTGGTGGCCGTCTTTGTCATTGACTGTATGACAATCGCAGCCGAAGAGCCGATTTTTACCGAGCCGACAGAGATAATTGCCGTTTTTCTTCTTTTAATCATAAACAGCAAAAATTGTAGCTTGTTTTCTCGGCAGCGGCAAATTAAAATACCGCTGGCTTACAAAGTAAAACGGCCGTGTGAAACGCCGAACACCGTTTTCCCCGAAAAAACAGAGGCGTGATTATGTCCGGCAAATTACTGTTGGTTTCGCTGGCGATTACAGGTGTGTTCCTGTGCTGTGGTATGCAAAGAGCCGAAGCCGCCGGCTCTGAGACCGGAGGCGATGAGACTGTGGCTTTGGCGGATGGTTTTCTCGATCCGCCGGTCTCGGCCAGGCCCAGAGCATTTTGGGACTGGCTCAACGGCAATGTCAGTCTGTCACAGATAAAGCGTGACCTCGAGCAAGCCAAGGACAAAGGAATGGGCGGGCTTGACATCTGGGACGTCGGTGCCATCGACGACCCGAAAGGTATTATTCCGGGCGGACCGGCTTTTCTGGGGCCGGAGTCGCTGGGGGCAATCGGCTATACCGTAAGACAGGCCACGCGCCTGGGCCTGGAATTGGGGTTTATCAGTGCCAGCAGCTGGAATACCGGCGGTGCGTGGGTGGAACCCAGGCACGGTACGATGGGCTTGTACCAGTCTCAAATAACGCAAGTCGGACCGGGGCGGTTTTCACAGAGTTTACCATTTCCGGAAGTTGACGAGAAATGCCCGAAAGGCGGCGATGGTCTGCCAATTTACTACAAGGACGTTGCAGTTCTGGCATTTCCCGAAACGCAGGAAAAACTGATAACGGATGCCTCTTTGGTTATCGACCTGACCAGCCGGCTGGACAAAGACGGCCAGCTCACGTGGGATATTCCCGCCGGCCGGTGGGTGATTATGCGATTGGTCTGCACCAATATCGGGCAGCATTTGTGGGTGCCCAGCCCGAATTCGGACGGATTGATAATCGACCACTTCAGCCCGGAAGCCGTCGAGACGCACTTCGAATATATAATAGACAAGCTGCTGGGCGAGCTCGGCAGTTTCAAGGGCACGGCCTTGAAGTATATGCATATGGACAGCTACGAAGTGCAGGGACTAATGTGGACCCCTAAGTTCGTCGAGGAGTTTAAGAAACGCCGCGATTACGATATGACTGCATATCTTCCTGTTTTGTTCGGATGGACGGTGCAGAACAAAGACATAACCGAACGGTTCCTGTACGATTTCAGGAAGACACTTTCGGATTTGATTGTGGACTGTCACTACACCAAGGCCAGAGAAGTATTAAACAAATACGGTCTGGGGCTGGCCGCCGAAGCGGGAGGGCCGGGACAGCCGCTGCATGACTGTCCGTTCGAGTCCCTCAGCGCAGTGGGGGCGCTTGATATAATGCGAGGTGAGTTCTGGAACGAGCACTATTTCAGAGATGAAAACGGTATCGACATACTGTGGCTGGTGAAGGAAATCGCCTGTGCAGCGCATATCTACGGCAAAAAGGTCGTGGATATGGAGGCGTTCACAAGCTGGCGTCACTGGCAGGAAGGCCCGTTCGAGTATAAGCCGCTGGCCGACCGTGCAATGTGCGGCGGCACAAATCTTTTTACATTTCATACGTTTCCGCATAATCCGCCCGAGGCCGGTCGGCCTGGATGGGCCTACCACGCAGGAACACATATGGGCCCGACCCGCGTCTGGTGGCCGATGGCCAGGCCGTTTATTGACTATTTATCCCGCTGCAGCTACGTTCTCCAGCAGGGCCTTTTCGTCGGCGACGTATGCTATTACTATGGCGATAAGGCTCCGAATTTTGTAAAGCCAAAACATATGGGCATCTCTCCCGGAGCCGGCTACGACTACGATGTTACCAATACTGACGTAATTCTGAACCGAATGGCCGTGAAAAACGGCAGGATAGTACTGCCGGACGGGATGAGCTATGAATTACTTGTTTTGCCGGACCAGCAGGATATGCCGTTGACGGTATTGAAAAAGCTGGAAAAGATGGTCAAGTCAGGCGCTACGGTAGTCGGGCCTAAGCCGACCGGCGTGGCCGGCCTTGCCGATTACCGCAGACGTAGTAAAAAAGTTCAGAAGCTGGCGAAAAAACTCTGGGGGCCCTGCGACGGCGAAAAGGTCAAGGAGCACCGTTACGGTAAAGGCAGGATTATATGGGGCCGGACGCCGCGACAGATTCTGCAGGAAAGAGGTATCGGGCCGGACTTCAGCTACACTACCGCCAACAAGCAAATCCGTCTGGATTACATACATCGCCGTACTGAAAACGCGGATATATACTTCGTACGAAATGAAAATGAAAGTATGTACTGTCAGACCGACTGTATTTTCCGTGTTGCCGGCAAAATTCCCGAATTGTGGCTGCCGGACACCGGCGAGATGCGAAAGTGCCCGGTTTATGATTTTGTCGAAGGCGGTACGAAAGTGCCATTACAATTGGCGCCGGCTGGTTCGGTATTCGTGGTGTTCCGCGAAAAGGCCGGTCAAAATCATATCGTTTCTGTCAGCACACCGTCCGTTAAGCCCGGTGCCGCTTGCGTGGAGGTTCTGGCAGCAGGAGATAACAACGTTGAATTGCTGGCTTTCAAACCAGGAACTTATGTTTTAGAAACAGCCGGCGGCGGCAGAAGAATTGATGTCGAGTCCGTGCCGGCAGAACTTGAAATTGCAGGGCCTTGGGATGTGTGCTTCCCTTACGGCTGGGGTGCACCACCAACGGTGGTCTTCGATGAGCTTATCTCCTGGAGCCAGCACGCCGACGAGGGAATCAAATACTTTTCCGGCATCGCCACTTATCGCAAGGAATTCGAGATTCCAGCCGAGATGCTTGGCTGTGATAAACAGCTTATGCTGGATTTGGGCGGTGTCAGGGTCGTGGCTGACGTATATCTGAACGGCAGGCATCTGGGCATAGTCTGGAAGCCGCCATTCCAGTTGGATATCAGCGGGGCGGCCAAGGTCGGCAGCAATCGGCTCGTGGTCGAGGTTGCGAATGTATGGTCGAACCGGATAGTCGGTGACAGCAAACTGCCCGAAAGTAAAAGATATACCCGGACAAATATACCCATGGCCGTCAATGACAGATTTCTGCCGCTTGTTCCGTGGGAAAAAGCACCCCTGCTGAAATCGGGTCTGTCTGGGCCGGTCCGGGTGATTTCCGCGAAAAAAATAAAAGTGAAACTGCCTCAGTAATGCTTTACTGCAGCAGCGGCAAATTAAAAACCGCTGGTTGCCGGAGACTGTTATGATGCAGTAGCCGGCCGGCTGCAGAACTCAAAGACCCGTTCATGAAAGGAGAATGGAGTATGTCCTTTAGGTCACCAGCAATAACCGCGCTGACGATATTTTTGCTTTTTTTCGTTGATTGTTACACTGCCGACGCGGCCGGGGCAGACGAGACGCCGGATTTGTCCGATGGCTTTGTAAGCCCGCCGCTGCAGGCAAGACCGAGGGCGTACTGGGCCTGGATGAATGGGTATGTCAACCTGCCGCAGCTTAATCGCGAGCTCGAGGACGCCAGGGAAAAAGGGATGGGCGGGCTTGATATATTTGATGTCGGCGCTATCGATGACCCTGACGGAATTGTGCCGGCGGGACCGGCATTTCTCGGGCCCGAATCGCTGGAGGCTATAGATTACGTAGTAAGACGAGCAGGACAACTGGGTCTGGAACTGGGCCTGATTACCTCCAGCAGCTGGAATGCAGGCGGACCGTGGGTAAAGCCCGAAAATGGCCAGATGGGGCTGTTTTATTCGGAGGCTGTTGTCACCGGGCCGGGGCTGTTCACAAAGATTCTGCCGTTTCCAGAGGTGCCTGAGACCTGCGTTAAAGGACAGGACGGGCTGCCTGTTTATTATAAAGATACAGCAGTACTGGCATTACCCTGGGATGAAAAGAAACTTATAAAAGACGTTGAATCGGTGAAGGTCTTAACTCGGCGGCTTGACGTAAAAGGCAGACTGTTGTGGCATGTGCCGCCCGGCAAGTGGGTGATTATGCGGTTTGTATGTGTGTCTGTCGGCCAGCACCTGTACCTTCCCAGCCCGAACTCAACAGGGCTGATAATTGACCACTTCAGCGCAGAAGCGGTCGAGATGCATTTTGAATATATAGTGGAAAAACTTCTGCAGCAGATGCCCGACCTGAAGGATACGGCCTTGAAGTTTCTTTATCTGCCCAGCTATGAGGTGGCCAGCTATGGAGATGCGGGCCTTGTATGGACGCCCAAAATGGTCGAGCAGTTCGAAAAATATCGCACCTACGATATGACACCGTATCTGCCGGTTTTGTTCGGATGGACGATGCAGGATAAAGATATAACGAGCCGGTTTAAGTATGATTTCAATAAGACGCTGTCGGATTTGATTATAGACTGCCATTATGCCAAGGCCAGGGAAGTGTCGAACAAGTATGGGCTGGCCTTGTGTTCGGAGGCCGGCGGCCCGGGTCAGCCGCTGCATAACTGCCCGTTCGAGGCCCTCAGAGCCCTGGGGGCGCTGGATGTGCCGCGGGGCGAATTCTGGAACCAGCACTACTTCAGAGATGATGACGGTATAGATATATTGTGGCTGGTCAAGGAGATAGCCTGCGCAAGCCATATATACGGCAAAAAAATCGTGGATATGGAGGCTTTTACAAGTTTCCGCCACTGGCAGGACGGCCCGTTTGAACTCAAGGGCCTTGCCGACCGTGCGATGTGCGGCGGCACGAACCTTTTTACGTTTCATACTTCGCCGCATACCCCGCCGCAGGCTGGCAAACCCGGCTGGGCCTACCACGCAGGTACACACATGGGAACAAACAGGGTTTGGTGGCCGATGGCAAAGCCTTTTATGGATTATCTTGCGCGATGCAGCTATCTGCTGCAGCAGGGCCTTTTTGTGGCCGATGTATGCTACTATTACGGTGACAAGGCGCCGAATTTTGTCAAACCAAAGCACGTTGACCCATCACTGGGTTCCGGTTACGACTACGATGTTACCAATTCCGAGGTGATTCTGACGCGAATGAGCGTCAAGGACGGCAAAATCGTATTGCCGGACGGAATCAGCTACGAACTGCTGGTTTTACCTGATGAAAAAAATATGCCTCTTAAGGTGCTTCAGAAACTTGAAACGATGGTCCAGCAGGGTGCGTTGATTGTCGGGGCCAAACCCACGGGCGTTGACGGCCTTGCCGATTACAAAATTCGCAGTGAACAGGTGCGCAGACTGGCAGATAAAATCTGGGGCCCCTGTGACGGCGACAGTGTCACCGAAAATTCGTACGGCAAGGGGAAAATTATCCAGGGACGCAGTTTAAAACAGATATTGCGGGACAAAGGTATTGGGCCCGATTTTGTCTTTATCGGCAAAGACAAGGAAACGGACCTTGATTATATTCATCGTCGCACCGACAAAGAGGATATTTACTTTGTAACAAACAAGAGAATGCGGGCGGATTGGGCCGATTGTGTTTTCAGGGTCAGCGGCAAGGTACCGGAGCTTTGGGCGCCGGATACCGGAAGAATTCGCAGTTGTGTTGTTTATGATTTTGTCCAGGGCGGCACGCGTGTGCGGCTTAGGTTTGAGCCTAAGGGCTCGGTGTTTGTGGTTTTTCGCAAAAAGGCAGACAAAAGTAACATCACGGCGGTCAAAACCGACGGCCAAAGTGTTTTTCCCATCGTACCGGGTACCGAACATCAGGGCGATTGTGTGAAAGTTTCGCTAACCGACAAAGGTGCAATTGAGGCTGTAGTGCTGCGGGAAGGTGAATACGTATTCGAGAGAGCAGGCGGCAGAAAAATAGTAAAACAAATTGGCGCCGTGCCGCTGGTGGTGGAAATCGTCGGTCCGTGGGAAGTGCGTTTTCCTCACGGATGGGGCGGGCCGCAGTCAAAAGTCTTTGAGCGACTTATATCCTGGACAGAGGATTCAGATGACGGAGTAAAATACTTTTCCGGCATTGCAACTTATTATAAGCAGTTCACTATTGCCGAAAGTCTTGTCGGCGATGACAGGCAGCTTGTTCTGGATTTGGGCAGCGTACGCGTGACTGCCGATGTTTATTTGAACGGCAGGCATTTAGGCATACTCTGGAAACAGCCTTTCGCCGTGGATATAACCGATACTGTTAAACCGGGCAGCAATCATCTTGTAGTCGAAGTAGCGAACACCTGGTCAAACCGGCTTGCCGGCGATGCCCGCAATCCTGACAGTACGCAATACTGCCGCACGAACATATCAAAAGCGGTGAACGACAGGTTCATTCCTCTTGTGCCGTGGGAAAAAGCGCCGCTGCTTGAGTCGGGCCTGATGGGGCCGGTGCGGGTGATTTCGGCAAAGAAAGTACAGCTGAGGTCGGGAAAATAAATGATCGCTGTCAGCCTGTGTAAAAGCAGCCGGTTGTAAGCGCGACAGGCTGATAAGTGGAGTGTGTTGTAAAAGGGATTTTACGGTGTTTAATTACCTGCAGGCTTTTGTTATGGGAAAAACAGTTGTATCCGTTATTGTGCTTTTGTTTTGCGCCTATGGGGCAATAGGATTGGTCCTGTACTTTATGCAGAGCAGTTTTCTTTACAAGCCCGTGCGTGAGGTACTTTATACACCTGCGGAGCTGGGGTTGGACTTCGAAGACGTGTTTTTCGAAAGCGCAGAAGGTGTACAGTTAAACGGCTGGTATATTCCTTCAGAAAAGTCACAGCCTACGGTGCTTTTCTGTCATGGCAACGGCGGTAATATGTATCACCGCCTGGACAGTATAAATATGTTTTACAATCTCGGCTTGAATTGCTTTATTTTTGACTATCGCGGGTATGGTAACAGCGAAGGCAAACCGAGCGAGGAGGGCACGTATCTGGATGTTGAAGCGGCCTACAAATGGCTTGTCTCGGAAAAGGAAACTTCGCCGGCCGATATTATTGTTTTTGGCAGAAGCCTCGGTGCCAGTATTGCCGCACAACTGGCAAGCAGATACCAGGTCAAAGCTTTGATTATGGAGAGCGGTTTTACCTCTTATCCCGATATCGGCCAAAAGTTTTACCCGTATATGCCCGTGCGGTTGTTTGCAAAATTCAACTACCCGACGATTGATTATGTCAAATCTGTCAAGTGTCCCGTGATGGTCATACACAGCAGAACGGACGAGATAGTGCCGTTTGAATTCGGTGTGGAGCTGTACCAGGCTGTGGACGGCCCCGGCGAATTTGTGGAAATCAACGGCGGTCACAACGACGGCTTTCTTGTTTCCAGCGAGATTTACAAAAAGGCCTGGCTGAACTGGCTGGAATTCTTAGAAGAACATCAGGCAAAACTTGAGCGGCACCGGGCCGGTTGATAATTTATATTCTTGTTTTTTGAGTTTTTTATTTTGAATCAGGCTGAAATAAGAAAACAACGAAAGGAACTGTCATTATGAACAAGAGCATAAAGGTGCTGTTGCTTGTTACGTGCGGGGTTATGTGTGCACTGATGCCAGGCTATGATGTAAACGCGGAGACAAGTCCGTATGTGAAATGGGAAAAGGGTCCGTCGCCTGATGCCGGTTTCTTTCCCATCGCCGTCTGGGCGCAGAACCCGACCAATGCCAAAAAATACAAGGCCGCCGGTATCAACACGTACGTCAGTCTTTACAGAGGACCCACGGACCAACAGTTGGCGCAGTTGCAAGAGGCTGGTATGAAGGTTGTCTGTCACCAGAACCCGACGGGGCTTAAGCACATAAACGATGCGACCATTATCGGCTGGATGCACGGCGATGAGCCGGATAACGCAAAAGATATGGAAAGACATTGGAAAGACGTTTCACGTATCAAAGAGGCCTGGCCGGATGCACCGGAAAAAACCTTTGAAGAATGGGGCAAATGGGGACCTCCTATTCCGCCGAAGTTCACGCAGAAAAGTTATGCCAAGGTCAAGGCCGCTGACCCGTCCCGGCCGGTGTTTCTCAACCTCGGGCAGGGTGTGGCCTACGATAACTACAAGGGGCGAGGTATTCGCAGCAGGCACCTCGAAGACTATCCCGAATACATCAAAGGCTGTGATATAGCCTCGTTCGACATCTACCCGGTAGTTCACGGAAAAGAAGAAGTTTCGGGCAAGCTGTGGTACGTTCCCCAAGGCGTTAAGAGACTGAAGGTATGGGCTAAAGACAAAATCGTATGGAACTGTATCGAGTGTACCCGCATAAGTAATGCCGAGCTGAAAAAAGCTACCCCGCATCAGGTAAAATGCGAGGTGTGGATGGCGATTGTTCACGGCTCGATGGGATTGGTTTACTTTGTCCACGAATGGCAGCCGAAGTTTAACGAAGCGGCCCTTTTGGACGACCCACAGATGCTTGCAGCGGTCACGGCCATCAATCGTCAGGTCACGGAACTGGCGCCGGTGCTGAATAGTTCCACCGTCACAGGCACGGCGTGTGTTGCTTCCAGTAACGAAGATGTCCCCATAGCGTTAATGATGAAAAAATATAAAGACGCTGTTTATGTTTTTGCAGTAGGTATGCGCCAAGGCAGCACGGACGCGATTTTTACGCTCGGCGGCATAGAAGGCCAAAAGCAAGTTGAGGTCATCGGAGAGAAGCGAACGATTGAGTCTATAAACGGTGTTTTCAGGGACAAGTTCGAACCCTGGGATGTGAACATCTATCGAATCAGATAGGAAAGGAAAATCCTCGGCAGGTGGAGTTGCGCTGTAGTATTAACACGGTTGAATAATCTTGACACAAAATGAAAGGGTTATTGAGATGACAAAGCGCTTACTGATTGTTGTATTTGTTTGCGGCTGTTTTGTTTGTGCCGCCGGTTCGGCAACATGTGGTGCAATGACAGAAAACAGTCCGTATGTTAAGTGGAAAAACGGGCCGAGCCACAGTGACAAATTCTTCCCCATCGCTGTGTGGCTGCAAGACCCTGCCAATGCCGCTAAGTACAAAGCTGCCGGCATTAACACGTATGTGGGACTTTGGCAGGGGCCGACGGAAAAGCAGCTCGCCCAGCTTAAACAGGCCGGTATGAAACTTATCTGCTCACAGAACGCTACAGGTCTCAATCCCATTAACGACCGGACTATTATCGGCTGGATGCACGGCGATGAGCCGGACAACGCCCAGGATATGCAGAGACAGTGGAAGGACGTCTCCCGTATTAAGCAGGCCTGGCCGGATGCACCGGAAAAAACCTTTGAAGAATGGGGCAAATGGGGTCCGCCTGTTCCGCCGAAGGACACGCAGAAAAGTTATGCCAAGGTCAAAGCCGCTGACCCGTCCCGCCCGGTATTTCTCAACCTCGGACAGGGTGTGGCCTATGATAACTACGTAGGCAGAGGTATTCGCACACGCCGTCTCGAGGATTATCCTGAGTATATGAAGGGCTGCGATATAGTTTCATTTGACATCTATCCCGTTGTTCACAACAAACAGGAAGTGACCGGAAAGCTGTGGTACGTGGCAAGGGGAGTTGACCGGCTGGTTAAATGGGGCGCCGGTGAAAAAGTCGTCTGGAACTGTATTGAGTGTACCCGCATAGACAATGCCGAGCTTAAAAAGGCAACGCCGCATCAGGTAAAATGCGAGGTATGGATGTCCATCATTCACGGCTCGATGGGATTGGTTTATTTTGTCCACGAATGGCAGCCGAAGTTCAACGAAGCGGCCCTTTTGGACGACCCAGAGATACTTGCAGCGGTAACGGCCGTCAATCGTCAGGTCACGGAACTGGCGCCGGTGCTGAATAGTTCCACCGTCACAGGCAGGGCATGTGTTGCTTCCAGTAACGAAAATGTCCCCATAGCATTAATGATGAAGGAATATAAAGACGCCGTTTATGTTTTTGCAGTGGGTATGCGCGAAGGCAGCGCAGAGGCGATTTTTACACTCGGCGGCATAGAAGGCCGAAAGCCGGTTGAGGTCCTCGGAGAAAGCCGAACGATTGAGTCTATAAACGGTGTTTTCAGGGACAAATTCGAACCCTGGGACGTGCACATATACCGCCTGATGTAATACTTGCAGACAAAGTGACTGCTGCCATAGGCCCGGCAGCACTAAAGTTTCATAAAAGCCTCAGGCAGTGCCTGAATGATATCGGTGGCGATTAGACTTACCTGCCCGATTTTTTCTGCTGCGATGTCACCGGCCAGGCCGTGCACATAAACGCCGAGTACCGCAGCATCAAAAATGCCAAGATTCTGGGCTATCAGGCCGGCGATAACGCCGGTAAGCACATCGCCTGAACCGGCGGTGGCCATACCCGGGTTGCCGGTTGTGTTCACATAGATTTTGTCGGCGTCGGTGACAACCGTTCCTGCGCCTTTTAAGACAACCGTGGTTTGTGTATGTTTTGCAAGTGCCGCGGCTTGTTGGCTGCGGTCCGAAGGCGGCTGTTCCCTGAACAGGGCCGCCCACAATCCTTTCATTTCACCCGGATGAGGCGTAAGCAGCAGTTCGGCTTTTTTCTTCGCCTGCCAGTTTGTTATTCTGCTTAGATTGTTTAGTCCGTCGGCATCGATTACAAGGTGTGTCTGCTGCTGCAAAAGAGTTTGAAGTATAGACTGCAGGTCCTTGCTTATTCCCACCCCCGGGCCGAAGGCCAGCACGTCATTTTGTTCGACGGCATCGAGAATGGTATTGATAGCTTTAGCGGATATGCGCCCGTGCGAGTCTTCCGGCAGCGGTATGGTGGTAAAGGACGGCTCTATTGATGCGACAATCGGCAGAACGCTTTTCGGTACCGCCACACGTACAAGCCCTGCACCTGCCCGCAAAGCGGCCCGGCCGGCAAGCGCCGCTGCGCCGCTCATACCGGTGCTTGCTGCTATTATACAGACCCTGCCGAAAGTTCCCTTGTGGGCGTCTTTGGGCCTTGGCTTTAGTCTGGGTATGTCCTTTATTACCCGCATAGTCCGGTCAGCGCTTCTGGTCAATTTTTCTGTTAATTAAGGTTGCGGTCACGGCTGCGGAAAAACCGTTGTCGATATTAACGACGGTAACACCGGAAGCGCACGTGTTGAGCATGGTCAAAAGCGCCGATAATCCGCCGAAACTTGTCCCTGAGCCGACACTGGTGGGCACGGCAATTACCGGACAGCTAACCATACCTGCAACCACACCGGCCAAAGCCCCCTCCATTCCGGCAACGACAATAATAATGTTAGCCTTTTGCAGCTTCGGCAGCTTGCCGATTAACCTGTGCAGACCGGCCACACCCACATCGCAAATCAGCTCTGTTCTCTGGCCCATAATCTCAGCCGTAATTTTGGCCTCAATGGCCACGGGCAGGTCGGCTGTGCCGGCGGTGACTATGGGTAAAACCGACTTCGATGCAGCGATTTTCTTCTGTTCCAGCACGATGGTCTTTGCCAGTTTATCGTAACGCGCATTGGGGAACTCTTTGGCCAATTCCTTGAAAACGGCAGGCTCAGCCCTCGTAGCCAGGACATTGTTGCCTTTTTCAGCAAGGGAGGCGAAGATTTTTATCGTCTGCTCAGCCGTTTTGCCGGGGCAGTAAATGACCTCCGGAAAACCGCGGCGAAGCTGGCGGTGATGGTCCACGCATGCGAACCCAAGGTCCTCGAATGGTAAAAGCCGAAGCTGCTCGACTGCGCGGTCAACTTTGAGTTTGCCTGCTCTGACCTGCTGTAACAGTTTTTTCAGTTTTTCTGTTTGAATGTTTGTCTGTGCCTTTTCAGAAAGGTTTCGTTACTGGTAACTACAGGCCTTCGGTTCAAGCGTTAAATCGGCAAACAGACCGGCCTTATACTTGTGATACGCCAAAGAAGCTACCATAACGGCATTATCAGTGCAATACTGTTTTGGAGCCACCAGCAGTTTTTTTGGCGGTGTCGCCGCATCGCATCTTTTTTGAAGGTCACTTCTGAGCTTGTTATTTGCCGCCACGCCGCCGCCGACAAGCACCGTCCTGGCGTTAATTCTTTCTGCGGCCAGCATTGTTTTTTCAACAAGTACGTCGATGACAGCCGCCTGGAATGATGCGGCAATGTCGGCTATCTGCTCGCTGGTCATAGTATCGACTTTGTTTTCGCCCTTCATATCCTGCCCGCGGCAATAATAAAGAACAGCGGTCTTTATACCGCTAAAAGAAAAATCCAGCGAATCTTTTTCCAGCATCGAGCGGGGGAATTTTATAGCGTCGGGATTTCCTTTTTCAGCGGCCTTTTCGATGGCCGGCCCGCCGGGGTACGGCAGCTTCAGGATTGTGGCGACCTTATCGAATGCCTCGCCTGCGGCATCATCGATGCACCGGCCAATAAGCTCCGGCTTTAGCGGTGACCGATAGTCGTAAAGGCAGGTGTGGCCGCCGGATACAATCAGCGCCACAGCCGGCAATAACGGGTTTTGCTCTGACAGCAGGGCCGATTGCAGATGGGCGTGCAGGTGGTCGATGGCTATAAGGGGCTTTTCCCACATCAGGGAAAGTGTTTTGGCAGCGGTTACACCTACCATAAGGGCAATGGTCAGCCCCGGCTGATTGGCCACAGCGATGGCATCGATGCTATCTTTGTCCACCTGTGCTTTTTCGATGGCCTCGGTTATAACAGGATATATATTTTCTATATGGGCGCGGGACGCAATTTCCGGCACAACTCCGCCGTACCTTTCATGCAGTTTGCTCTG
>DATKWV010000186.1:0-12528 GCA_035529405.1 Sedimentisphaerales bacterium
GGCTTTTTAAGCAACCTTGAGCGGATAAATACCTGCAGGCAACAGACTTTGCTTTTGCCGGCCGCAGCTTGCCCGGGTTAGTGAGGGTCTGTTTGGCCTTTCAGTTGGTGTCTTTTTGCAGGCCCGAAGGATGAAAATAAAATTTTTTCCCTCCAAACGGGCCTTGCAAGCTACTCCTTTGGCTTATCGCTAACGAACTCATTATTCAGGGCCGCTGCCGTTGGGTTGGCAGGGCGCGATTAATATGGGACCTTGAGCGGTTGCCTGTATTTAATACCAGGTCTTTTTGTGCGGATTAAAAAACCAAAGGCCGCAGTACCGTCAATGAACACAGTTTGTTCTTGATGTCGGTCAACAAATAAGCTATAATAACTTTCGTTTTTGAGTTGCGGCTTGCCTTGAATGGGGGTAATACCCGTTTCGGCAGTTTTTAGCAAGTGTGAAGAAGGGGAGGGATATGAAATTTTTCGCATCGTTTGTTGTTTTGATTGTCTGCTTCTGCGCCTGCGCACAGGCGACGTTAGTGACAACCTCATTTACTTTCGACGGTCTTTGCATCGGTACGGGGTCCCGATTACTCAGCGACTATATGACTGAAAAATATGGCGCCGACATAACCATTGAGGGTGCCTGGGTCGGGGCTTTGGGTTTCACGGGAAACATTTGCACGCAGGACCGCTATATTACAACAAGCATCTGTCACCAGGGGTATTTTGACATCTGTTTTGCCGAGCCGATAACGAGCGTTTCTTTTGACTGGTACGTGTTCAATCCCACGGAAGGTGCGGATTTTGAATTTACGGCATACGATTACGATAACAACGTTATAGGTCAGCCTCTTAGCGCCGAACTTGCCGACAACAGCTGGTGCTGGCTTTCGGACGACCAGATTGACCGGTTGTGCTGGTTTAATCATAGCGCCGGCGGCTTCGCCCAGTTTCAATTTTATACCCCGGTTTCTTGCATGAAATTCTCAGACCACGGTGTTCATGATGTTGGTATTGACAATCTTACCGTCGTTAGAGACGCCCATCAGGTTCCTGAGCCGGCTGCTGTTTCGATACTGTCGCTGGCGGTGTTATTACTTACGACCCGAAAACGCCGTCGCAGCCGTATTAGCCGCTGCTTTATTTGACCCATCCCGGCCGGTAAGTCTTAGCCAAAAAAGTTTTTACTTTTGGCCCCCGGCAGGTTATAGTGGTTTCGGGAAGGGATTTTCAAGAGTTGAAAATGGCAGAAAAAGGCCCGAAGGTAGTGGTTGTCGGCGGCTGTTATATGGACATGGTCATAAAGTGCGGCCAGGTGCCCGCGCCCGGCCAGACTGTCATCGGCTCGGTCCTTTCATATACTGCCACAGGCCCCGGTGCAAATCAGGCCGCTGAAGCCGCCCTGTGTGGATGCCAGGTTCATCTTGTCAGCAAAGTCGGGGGCGACCCCTTTGGCCAAATGGCAAAAAACAGCCTGGCCGAATTCAAAATCAATACCGATTTCGTCTATATGGCTGCCGCCAGGAACACCGGCATCGTCTTTACGCTGGTCAATTCCGAAGGCGAAAACGCCGCCTGTATCTTTCCGGGTGCAAATGCCGCACTTAATCCCCACGATATAGATAATGCCGACCAGGCCATTGCCGAAGCCGATGTATGTCTGATTCATGGCCGGTTGCCGCAGGATACTGTGGTACGGGCTATCAGCGCCGCCAAGATGCACGGCACCCCTGTACTGCTGGACCCATCCCGGCCGTTTGAGCACGGCCCGACACCAAGGCCGATGACAGTGCCGGTCGAGTATTTCTCGGTGGACATAATGATTCCAAATTTTTCTGAAGCCGCTGACATAACGCAGATTTCAGCTTCGACCTCCACTCGCGGCGAGACCGCAAAACTTATTGGCTCAGACCTTGTGGCCCGCGGTGTAGGCTCAGCGGTAATAACCATGGGCAAACGCGGCTGTATGGTTGTTGACAGAAAAGGTGCAGACCATATACCCGCCTTTGAGATAGAGCTGGTTGACGACACTTGTACCGGCGACGCCTTTGCCGGCGCAATGGCTGCCTGTTACGCAGTGGATAGGAATGTCCGCCAGGCCGTTAAGTTTGCCTCTGCCGCCGGCGCCCTGGCCTGCACAAAATTCGGTTCAATCGAGGCCCTGCCCACGAAGGCCGAGATTATTGAGCTTCTCCAGAAAGATACCTTCTGATTGTCCTGTCCCGCATGCCCGCCGGTTTCGGGTTCTGTTGCCGGGCTGTCCTTGACGAATCGAAATCAGCTAAAACAAACCCACAACCACACCCAGTGACAGCATCGATAAAACGGTGCTCAGTACCACGATTGTTGCCGCAAGCTGCCCGCCTGCGCCAAGCTGGTCAGCCATTATGTATGATGCCACCGCCGTAGGGCAGGCCAGCAGTATAAGCGCAATTCTTGTTTCGCCGGCCCCCAGACCGAACAGCGTTGCCGCCAGCAGTCCTGCCGCCGGTGCCACAGCCACCTTGATTATTGAGGACATAAAAGCCAGCCTTACTTCGCTGCCCATTTTCGCCTGCACTAAAGTAGCGCCGATGCTCAACAACGCAAGAGGAAGCGCTATTTGTCCAACTGCACCGCAGAAACGGCTCACAGCCGGCGGCATCTGTGAGAAAACTGCTGTGTACACGATGCCCGCCACGCACGCGATAACAAGCGGATTTGTTATTATCTGGCCCGGAATTTTGCCGGCCAGCGAACGGTCAATCCTGTGCCGGCTGGCAAGCAGTATAATCACCCCAAGTATGTTATACACGGGAATCATCAATGCCAGTACCAGCACTGCCGTGGCCTCCATTCCGGCCACATTGAAGCCGCCCGACTGCGAGAAACTGTAAATTATGACCGGCAGCCCCACAAAAACCAGATTGCCCCGGAATCCTCCCTGAACAAACGCACCGATGTTTGCGGTACCTGTTCGCATAAATAAAGCACATATATACCCGGCGGCAATACACGCGACCATGCCCGCCGCTACAACGCCGAAGGTCTTACCTGCGGCCGCAAAGTCGTAAGTGGCGGTGGCCACCTTGTAGAACAAAAGACACGGAAGCCCCACCCAGTAAACCAGCCGGTTCAGCTCGCCCGCGAATGTACCCGAAAAAAAACCTTTCCACCGCAGCACAGCCCCCAACGCGATGACAAGGAAGACCGGAGCAAGTGTATTGAATATGTGCATGGTCGTATCGACGGTGTTGCCAAAAAAAGTTTTAGAACTTTACCTGCGGCACTTCGGTTTTTGCCTGTTCGGTGGCCTCGAAATACTCCACTTTCTCTACATTGGCCCTGCGGCAAAAAAACGACCCGAAGAACTCGCGCGTATAGGCGTTCAGTTGTTTGGCTGCTTCGTTGTATCTCATACGCGCAACGGATATGCGGTTTTCCGTTCCTTCCAGCTGGTCCTGAAGCGCAAGAAAGTTTTCGCTTGCCCGCAGTTGCGGATAGTTCTCAACCAGCAGCATAAGCCGGCCCAGAAGTCCGCTTAGCTCGTTGCTGGCCGCAATCTTTTCGGCCGTGCTGCCGGCCTGGAAATACTTTTCGCGGGATTTTGCAAGGTTCTCGAACAGTTCCTTCTCATGGCTGGCGTACCCTTTGACCGTATTGACCAGGTTGGGTACAAGGTCGATTCTGCGCTGCAGCACGGCGTCCACGTCCGCCCAGGCTGTTTGTGCGCCCTCGGAAAGTCGCACCGCTCGATTGTAGCCGCCGATATACCACCTGAATATTCCGATACCTGAAACCAGGATGACCGCCAGTATTACCACAAGCGCTACCCATGCTTTGCCGAAGTTTCTCATTTTATTCTGCCTCCAATGGCTATTGCTGTTTTTCTCAAATTACTTACCGTTCATTACTCAAACTGACCGACTTATAACAAACATGAAACATAACTTGTTTCTTGATAATACATTGTGTCTTTTGAAAAATATTCAAAAACAGCCATCCGCCGCAGGCGGATACCACAATTTTCAGTTTTAATTTTTAATTTTTGAATTCTCAAACGGACCATCGGTCAGTTTGAGTTATTACCAGCTTCCGCCTGCACCGCCGCCGCCGAAGCCCCCGCCCATACCACCGCCGAATCCGCCGAACCCCCCGCCGAAACTGCCGCCGCCGTAAGAGCCGCTCCTGCCGGTCCCTCCGACACCGCCAAAACCGCCCAGCATAAACGGCAGAAACAGCCATAATCCCAGCCCCCGGCCGCCGCCGAACAAAAGCAGCAGCAAAATCAGAAAAGGCAGCCCCGACAAACAGCACGGAAGACCTCTTGTTCTTTCAGCCGCAACCGGTTTTAGTTTCGGCATACCCGTCAGCGACACACCCGATGCGCCCGCTATCTTATTGGCTATCTGCAAATTGGCCTCGTAGATACCCCTGCTGTAATCTCCTCTTTTAAGATACGGCTTCAGTACCTCTCTGCCTACCGAGCCGCAGTAACGGTCCGTAACGAAACCTTCAAGTCCGTACCCCACTTCGAACCTATATTTTCTGTCGCTGGCCGCCAGGACAAAAAGCATTCCGTTGTCTTTGCCCTTTTGGCCAAGCTGCCAGTTTTGTGCAAGCTCGATTGCGTACTGCTCGATTGGTACGCCTTCCGTTGTTTGAATAGTCAGCACTATATACTGTGCGCCGGTTTTTTGTTCCAGTTCCTGCAGAATACCGTTCAGTGAATGCTCGTGCCCGCTTTCCACGACATTGGCATAATCTTCCACGTAATGCTGCGGCATCGGCAAAGCGGCAGCAGCGCACGCACGTTCAGCAAAACCTGCTGTTACCATCGATACCAATATCAGGCAAAGTAACGCTCGCCGCATAATCAAACCTCGAGTTCATCCACTATACCAGCCATGGTTTCAATGGTGTTATAAACTGATTCGAACACCATCGCAATCTGGTCTTCATGCACCCGTGTTTTTGTATGGCGCCAGCTTTGGGCAGTTATCAGGCAGTCGGCATTGATTTCGAACTGCCCGGCTGCTTTTTCAAAGACCTGCCGGGCTGTTTCGGGCCGGTCAATGTCCTTAAGCCATAGTATCGCCCTCAAAAGCGGAACCAGACCTTTTGCAGTCGAGACAAGAACATCACGCACAAGTCGCCGGTTGCCTGCCGAGGCTATGTAGCCCTGTCTTAATCGGATAAGGGCGGCCTTAAGCTCTCGTTCGCATTGCAGCCGAACATCGCTTTTGCCGAAGTTCAACTTCTCGAACGGGTCATCGCCCAGAATCGTTTCGTGCAGAAGCTGAAAATCCAGAAACTCAATCCCGAAAACGTCGCGAGAGCGCTGGATATACGAGCCGGTCATAAGAAGCGGCGCAGCCAACCTTCGCTTACTAATGGACTTTATCATGCCCCCCAGCGGCTTCAGGCAATCCAGGGAAAGCCTCTTGACCACCAGCACCGTATTGATGTCGCTTCGGCCGGGGTCGAAATCATCCGTGAGGCTGCTGCCCACGACCGTGATGCTTTCGAGCTTATCACCCAGCTGCGACATCAGTTTCTCGGCAAAGTCCTTTAACGGTACCTGGATTTCACTGCGGAGGCACTCTAACTTAACATTGGTTTTGTCTTCAGCCATCTCGTACAACCCTTTATTTTGCCGCATTACCGGATTTTTTGCTTAGCTTATCACTTTTGTCCGGCAGATACAACCCTTAGTACCCGCAGTGGGCCTGCCGGTTATTAGTTAAATGCCCTAAACCGATATTGACGAAACAACAATAACAGGCTATTCTAAGCTGTCAAATTTCATCATTTTGCCCGTTGCCGGGCCTTTTGACCGGTCGAGGAACCAGGCTTTTTGAAGGATTTTACCGATGCTTAAAAGAACGCACAGTTGCGGCCAGCTTCGCCTGTCCGATGCCGGCAAACAGGTAATTCTGACAGGATGGACCCACTGGTACCGCAACCACGGTAACCTGATATTCATCGATGTGCGGGACAGGGAAGGTCTTACCCAGCTTGTTTTCAATTCCGAGACCCACCCTGATACTCACAAGCTCGCAGCCACGGTCCGGTGCGAATGGGTCATAGCGGCCAAAGGTACGGTGCAGCCGCGCAGCACGGAAAATCCCAGGTTATCCACCGGCCAGATAGAAGTGGCGGTAGAACAGTTCGAGGTAATTAATGTCTCAGCGACACCGCCTTTTGAAATGGCCGATGCCGAAAAAACCACCGAAGAGCTTCGGCTGACGCATCGATATATCGACTTGCGCAGGCACGTGATGCTCGAAAAACTGCAGATTCGTCACAGGGTGACAAAAGTCGTCCGGGATTATTTCGACCGGCTCGGCTTCTGGGAGATCGAAACGCCCATCCTTGCCAAAAGCACCCCCGAAGGCGCAAGGGATTTTCTCGTACCAAGCAGACAGTTTAAGAGCTGTTTCTACGCACTGCCGCAATCACCCCAGTTGTTCAAGCAAATCCTGATGGTCAGCGGTGTGGACAAGTATTTCCAGATAGCACGCTGTTTTCGTGATGAGGACCCGCGAGCAGACCGGCAGGCGGAATTCACCCAGATTGATGTCGAGGCCAGTTTCGTCGATATCGATGACATTATCAGCATACACGAGGTCCTGGTTGCTGAAATCTGGAAAGACATACTCGCAGTGGATGTAAAGACCCCGATGCGGAGAATGACTTACAACCAGGCGATGGATGATTACGGCACCGACAGGCCCGATTTGCGATTCGATATGAAACTAAAGGATATTTCCGATATTGCCGCAGAATCCACGTTCAAGGTCTTTACGGCGGCCCTTGAAAAAAAGGCGGTGGTGAAGGGACTTTGCGCACCGGCAGCGCAGGTTTATTCAAGGCACGATATAGACAAAACTCTGACCGCTTTCGCAGCCGAATACGCAGCAAAAGGCCTGGCCTCGTTGAAAGTGACCGCCGCCGGTACAGAATTGACCTGCGAAACCGGTATCTCAAAGTTCTTCACACCCGCTCAGCACCAGCAGATAATCGAACGTTTCGCCGCCAAAGACGGCGACCTTATTCTGCTTGTGGCCGATGATGAAAAAACAGCAAACAAGGCCCTGGCGCCCCTCAGGTGCAAACTGGCTAAAGACCTCAAGCTGTATGATGAAAATACTTTCCAGTTCGTCTGGATAGTGGATTTTCCGCTTTTTGAATGGAATCCTGATTTGCAGCGCTATGACTCGCTGCATCACCCCTTTACCGCCCCCTCGCAGCAGGATGTGGTTAAACTTGACAGCGACCCCGCAAGCGTCCGTTCCCGGGCCTATGATATCGTTGTTAACGGCACAGAAATCGGCGGCGGCAGCATTCGTATCCACGACCCCCGCTTGCAGCAAAAGGTTTTCGGGTTGCTTGGTATATCGGAAAAACAGGCGCTGCAGCAATTCGGATTTTTCTTAAAGGCTCTCAACTACGGTGCGCCGCCCCACGGTGGTATTGCACTTGGTCTGGACAGAATTATTATGTTGCTGACCGGCACGGATAATATAAAAGATGTCATAGCCTTCCCGAAGACCCATAGAGGCCAGTGCCTTTTGAGCAATGCTCCAAGCCAGGTGGACCAAAAGCAGCTTGACGAGCTGAACCTTCGTATGCAGAGGCACTCGCACTCAATCGAACAGAAAACCGACGAACACAATTGTAGCGGTGGCTGAGCTTATGGTAAGACATTTAACCGGCGTTTGCCAAAAAATCCTGGTCTTTTTGCATTTTTGGCCGCTTTCTTTAGCCGGCAAGTGCAGAATCGCTTTTGGTGCAGCGGTAATTGTCGTATTGGCACTTGCGCTTTCCATACCTTACATCTGGATGGGCCAATTGACCAAAAAAACTTCGCTTGATGTTGCAAGAGCAACATCCGAAACGCTTCTGCGCAACCATTTTCAACTGGGCCATACCGGCAAAGAAACGCTTGCAGAACTGGACAACAGGGGCATGGTAATGAATCCGGACCAGAGACAGATACACTGGATTCGTTTTACACAGGGCAATTACCGACAGGTCGAACAGCTCACGGAGGAGCACAATCGCATAATTGAATCTCTCAGAACTGATGACAGTAGAGAGGACGTTATATTCTGGAACAGAAACAGCGGTGTGCTTGAAAGTCATTACATTAGAATATTCAGAGCCACGGATAACTGTATAAATTGCCATAACACCCAGGGTTCTGCAAGTGCGTTTGGCCGAAACGAGCCCATCGGTGTTGCCATTATGCAGCGCCCGGCCGCGGAGGTCGGCAGGATTATTCTTATGAACCAGGTCTGGACCATTGTTGCCGGCCTTATAGGCGGCGTGGGCGCGGTCGTGGCCTTCTATATGATTACCCAGCGCGTGATTCTTCGTCCTATCCGCCAGTTACGCGCTCTTGCAAATAATGTTGCCGACGGAAACCTCGACATAAGAAGCTCCATAAAAACGCGCGATGAGTATGAAAAACTGGCTAACGCCTTTAATCACATGTTGGACAGCCTGCAGGCCATTCAAAAAAAACTCCAACAGGCAAACAGGCAGCTTGATGATAAAATTGCCGAACTGTCGCAGCGCAATATCGAATTATATAAAGCCAACAAAATAAAAAGTGAATTCCTGGCAAATATCAGCCATGAGTTTAGAACACCCCTGAATGCTATACTCGGTTTCGCTGATATAATAAGAGAAAAACCCCAGGTCTTGGAAAACCAAAAAACCAAAAGATATGCTGAAAATATCATCGCCGGCGGCAAAAGACTGCTGAATATGGTCAACGACCTGCTTGACCTGGCAAAAATCGAGGCCGGGAAAATGCAGCTGCACATGGAAGACGTCCAAGTACCACAATTGTGTAAGTCTCTGGTTGCGTCTTTCTCGCCTCTTACAAAAAAGAAAAAAATAAAAGTCAAACTGGTACTCGATGATGATATACCCAACCTCCTTACCGACGCCGGTAAAATACAGCAAATACTGTATAATTTCCTTAGTAATGCCGTAAAGTTCACGCCACAAAGAGGCAGAATTGAAATGCGTGTTGATATGCTGGAGGATAAGACCTTGCGACTTTCCGTATCTGATACAGGCTGCGGCATTGCCGACGCCGACAAGGAAAAAATATTCGACAAATTCAGACAAACTGACGGCTCTATTACACGACAGTCCGCGGGGACCGGCCTGGGCCTGACTATAAGCAAAGACCTGGCCGCTATGCTCGCAGGCAGTGTTGGAATGGATAGCCGTCTGGGACATGGTGCCACATTTTGGCTTGATATACCGGTTGTGACCAGCGAAACCGGTAACCAGTCCGTAAAATGACACCCTGCCGCAGTGACCGATTTGACCAGCAGGCCGAATTGAGTTACAATTATTTTGCCGAGGATTTATTAAATGAGAAAAAAGTTTGTAAGAGCGATTTTCCCGGGTTCGTTTGACCCTATTACCAACGGGCATTTGGACGTTATAAACCGCGGGATAAAGCTTTTCGACGAGCTGATTATAGCGGTGGGAACAAGCCCGGTTAAGAACGCACTTTTTACACCGCAGGAACGGGTCGAAATGATAGCTGAACTTGTTGCCGATATGCCCGGTGTCTCGGTTGAGAGCTTCGACGGCCTGACTGTTGGGTATGCCGCAAAAAAAAATGCCGATGTCATACTCAGGGGATTGCGCAGTCTCACTGACATCCATTACGAGTTCAAGCTTGCTATGACCAACCGCTCTGTGGCGGGTATCGAAACAGTCTTTGTTATGACAAGCGCTGAATATGGTTTCACCAGCTCGACCCTGATTCGTGAGATTGCCGCCATGGGCGGGAATGTTTCGAATCTTATTCCGAAAACTGTCTATGAGCGCCTGCAGAAACGCCTTAAAAAGTTGGAAACCCCGAAATAAAAAACCACGGGTAAAGCTGCAAAAAAAGATACCGGGGCCAAATCCTGAGTTGGTAAAGGTGTGTGCGTGAAAAATCGGCTTTGACGCTGAGGAGTTTTTTTGTTCACCATTTGCATTGAAACCTGTTTTTCTGCATCCCATCAGTTGACCTTGACGGATGGCTCAAAAGAGCCTCTGCACCGTCACAAATGGCTGGTCAAAGCCGGCGTCAGCAGCGACAGCCTCAACAATATGGGCCTTGTAATTGATTTTCGCCGACTCAAAACTATGGTTAACTCTGTTGTGTGCGTTTTTGAAAATAACCGACTGGAGACCCTTGACTGTTTTCAGCGAAACAATTCATCTGCCGAGAACGTAGCCAAATATATATACGACAAGCTTGAGCCTAAGCTGCCCGAGGGTGTCAAACTCGATTTTGTCAGTGCAATGGAAAAAGGTGCCTGCACAGCGAAATTTTCCAAATAGACGGTTGCTTGCTGTATAATTGTCCTGGCTTGACTACACCTTGACCATTACGGTAGAATAGACCTGTAGGCGTTTATTGATTCAGGCCGTTGGTTTAGACTTGTAAATGAGATGATACTTAGGGTGCTGTTTGTATAAGGACGCCGAAATCCGTAAGGGAACGAACTTATGAATTGTCAGGTATGCAACAAAAACGAGGCCACAATCCATCTAACGGAGATAACCAACGGCATTCGCACGGAAATGCACATCTGTGAACGCTGTGCTGCCAAACAGGAAATAGTCATCAAAAACCAGGTGCCTGTAAATGAATTACTTAGCAATCTGCTTGCCTCGCAGCCTTCGGAGCAGGAACTGCTGGGCCAGCCGGACGGTAAGACCTCGTGTCCGTATTGCGGCTTCAGCCTGGCTCAATTCAACAAAGAGGCCGTTTTGGGATGTCCGTATGATTATGAAGTTTTTGAACATGCCCTTTTACCGCTGGTTAAAAGGGCTCATGACGGCAGAACCTTTCATTGCGGTAAAATCCCTTCTAAAACGCCCGCCGATGCAAGAAAGCAAATAGAGCTGTTAAGCATGCGTCAAAAACTGGACCAGGCCATACGAAACGAGGATTATGAAACCGCCGCAAGGCTGCGGGATGAGATTGCCAAAATGCAGTAGTATGGGATGAAAAGATAAATAACCACGGCTTTATACCGACGTACTATGAAACTGACTGACTTAAGTAATGACATTAATGAGTGGTTTAGCGGCGAAGGACCGTTATCCGATATCGTCATTTCCTCGCGGATTCGGTTGGCCAGAAATCTGGCCGGGCATAAATTCCTGAGCCGGTGTTCCAATGCCGAAAAATCGGAAATACTCAAGAAACTCAAAGATGTACTAATGTCGCTGGACCTCGGGGATAAAGTGTCCTATATAAGTGTTGACAAATCCCCCACTCTCGATAAGCACTTTATGGTCGAACGGTACCTCATTAGCCGTAATCATGCCTTCAGCAAGGGCCCCCGCGGGGTAGTTATTGCTCACAGGGAATTCTTCACTGCCATGATTAACGAAGAGGACCATCTGCGGCTCCAGGTGCTCAAGGCCGGTTGTCAGATTTCCCAGTGTGCCGAACAGATAAGCCATATTGACGATATGATTGAGCAGCAGCTCGGCTATGCTTTCAACCCCCGCTACGGATATTTGACCGCCTGTCCGACGAATCTGGGCACCGGTATACGCGTTTCGGTAATGCTGCACCTGCCGGCCCTGAAGATGACCGGCCAGATGGATAGGTTTATCAACGCCGCCAGGGCCATGAATTTAGCCGTCCGAGGCCTGTTTGGAGAAGGTACGGATGCCGCCGGTGATTTTTACCAGCTCTCAAATCAGGTTACGCTGGGTTTCTCAGAGTCCGATATCGTCTCCCAATTTGAAAACACCATAATTCCCGAAATTGTCGAATATGAAAATGCAGCAAGAAATCAGCTGTTGGTAAAAAAAAGGGATATTCTTGACGACAAGATTTCGCGGGCTATGGCCCTGCTCAAGAATGCCCACCTGATAAGTTCGCAGGAAGCTTTGTTCTTGCTGAGCCATTTGCGCCTCGGCATCAATATCCGTGAACGTATGGGTGTTTCCACGCCCGCGATTGACAGGCTTTGCCGCCAAAATCCCCACGACGGTGACGAAACTAACCCGCAAGGTCTTTCTATCAGGACCATAAATCAACTTTTCATGCTTACCTTGCCCGCCCATCTTCAAATCAACTACGGCAAGCCTTTGGACCCTGCTCACAGGGATGCCCTTCGGGCCCAGATTATACGTTCCGCTCTCAACCGCTCTACCTGACGTTGGAAATCTCACGCCAAAGCCGGCATTGCTCTATATGGCTGCCCGGGTTTTGTCTGCAGAAATGGTATGCTGGGCTGGCTCACATCTGCCAAAATGGCAAAATCGTCAAACAGCAGGGTACCTGTAACTATACACTGAAAAAGCTAACTTCTTGAAATAAAGAACCTTACAATAACTTTACCTGCTTTGGGCGATTGACTGGCACGGCTTTTGCACCCAATCCATAGGCGAAACTTGTATACGTAAATTATATAGACGAAAGGAAGTTAATTATGGCTAAGATAATAGGAATAGACCTGGGAACCACTAATTCGGTTGTGGCAGTAATGGAGGGTTCATCACCGAAGGTTTTGAT
>DATKWV010000187.1:0-23449 GCA_035529405.1 Sedimentisphaerales bacterium
AATCTACGACAATACCGTCATTATGCTGATGGGAGATAACGGCTATTTTCTCGGCGAGCGAGGTTTTGCCGGAAAGTGGCTCATGCACGAGGAATCAATCCGGGTTCCACTTATAGTCTTCGACCCGCAAGCCGGTAAAAAAACACGTGGGATAACCGTCTCTGAAATGGCGCTGAACATTGACCTTGCCCCGACAATCCTTGAGCTTGCAAAGGTAAAAATACCCCCCCGCATACAGGGCCGCAGCTTAGTACCGCTTTTGAAAGGCCGAAAACCAAAATGGCGGACGGATTTCCTTTATGAATACCTCTGGTTCAAAGATGATATACCAAAGTGCGAGGGTGTACGTACCGAACGCTGGAAATACATCCGCTATTTTGAAGAAAAACCGCTCTACGAGGAGCTTTACGATTTGGCCGGCGACCCGCAGGAAAGGGTAAACCTTGCAAAAGACCTTAACCACCAGGAAACCCTGAACTGCCTCAGAAAGCGATGCAATCAGCTTATTGAAAAGGCTAAAAGATAGGCAAATCCGCCGAAGCGACTGCAAACCGTACCACATTTGCAGAATACCTGCGATTTTGCCAAAAAAAGCTTGTTTTCCGGGCCGAAAAGATTATACTGTAGTTTTTTATCCGGGGCGAAATGCCATTTGTAGATTTTAGCGTGTTCAGGAGATAGACCGGTGAAAACAGAACTGCTCGATGCTGTCGAAAGCAAACACTTGAAAAAACAGGTGCCGCATTTTGAAATAGGCGACCTTGTCGATGTCCGTTGCAAAATCAAGGAAGGCGACAAGGAAAGAATTCAGATTTTTACCGGTACGGTAATAGGTCGCAAAGGTCGCGGCATCAACGAGACCTTTACGGTCCGTCGCGTAGTCGGCAATGAGGGCGTGGAACGCATTTTCCCTCTGCATTCGCCTAATATAGTGGACATCAAGGCTGTACGAAGCGGCAAGAAAAGACGTGCAAAGCTGTATTTTCTCCGCGGGCGAAAAGGCAAGGCCGTAAAGCTTACAAAGCGCCACAGCGACTACACTATGACCTGAAAGACAATAGACCTGCCGTTTAAGCACACGGGCCAAACATGTTTTTAAATAGAGCCAGGCTGCTGGCTGAGCCGAAAGTGCTGGGCCAATGGGGTGAAAAACGTTCGGAAAAGCTTCTTAAAAACAAAGGCCTGAAGAGACTTGCGCGCCGTTTTTCATGTAAAACCGGTGAAATCGACCTGGTTATGATGGACACCGACGGCACCATTGTTTTTGTGGAGGTAAAAACACGCGCAAATGAGGATTTCACCCCCGCTGAACTGGTCGTGACCAATACCAAGAGAAAAAAACTCATCAGTGCCAGCCGATATTTTATCGAAACCTACAATGTGCATGACCGGCCTTTTCGCTTCGATGTTGTTACGGTAGTTCTGGGCAAAACAAAACGTGAACAGATAAAACACTACAGCAGCGCTTTCGTTCCTTAGAGATGTCAGCCGTGAGAGCGAAATTTAACCGGAGGTTCGGCATGAGAATCAGCGATTTTGCAAGAATTAATGCTGTTATTTTCTGTATTTTCCTTACCGCTGGCTGCGGCCTGTGTGCCGAATACAAGGTATGCAGCGTTGAATCCAGAAGGCTTCCTCAGCAGGAAAACTGGGATTCTATGTTTACGGCCCTTTTGGCGGCTTCGGATGGAAAAGTTTACATCGGTCTTAATTATCATGGACACGGTGCAAATGTCGCTGTCTATGACCCCAAAACCGATTCTATGGCCCTGCTTGGAGACCTTCAGGAACTGACCGGTGAACAAAACTTGAAAAGAGAGCCTCAATCAAAGGTTCATACCCAGATTTGTGAGGGAAAGGATGGAAAAATATATTTCGCCACGCATCTTTCGGCCTGGTACCGGTTTGCAAAGATCAGCCAGGCAGAAGGAATTCCGGGCGGACACTGGCTTGTTTACGACCCCCAAAAAGACATTGTTACGGATTTAGGCATAGGCCTTCCAGGCAACGGTATTATTACAATGACAATCGACCGGTTGCGGCAGCGATTATACGGTTTAACCTATCCTGCGGGACACATGATTTATTATGACATAAACACAAAAGTAACAACCGACCTGGGTGTGGTTCAGGGCTGGGCTTCGGTATCACGTGTATTGGTGACCGATGACAGGGGAAGAGTTTATGGATTCTGGGGTAACGGCCGTATTCTCAGGTATGACCCCGAAATCGACAGGGTGAAAAATCTTTTAATTCAGATGCCTCACAGAGAAGTGGGTGTTCCTATTTTCCGTGCTTTTTATGAAACCGAACACGGATTTATGGGTGTTGCCAGGGCCAGCGACGGGAAAAAATGGTATGCACTGGAAACAGACAGCTCCTATCTGTTCGAATACGACCCGTATCAGGGCAGTGAAGGTGAAATTACTCTTCTTACTCAGCTGGTTCCGGACCGATATGTCGGCAAACGCAACGTCCCTTATGCGATGCTGGCGTTTTGCAAGGATTCAAAGGATGTATTTTACCACATGGCCAACACCCAACTGGGGGACGAACCGCAAGGTCAATACTGGGGCGAGGGATATGGTTCTGCTATGGTTACGTATGACCTGAAAACCGGTGCCCGGCAGGACCGGGGCATTATCCTGGCGGAAGATAATTGTCTGGTAATGACACCTACCGCCGCATCCTGCGGACGTGATGACACAATATATTTCATTGCATTCGTTAATGAAAAAGGAACAGGCCCGCACAGGCCCGGCTCGGTGGCGGACCTTGTGTTGGAAAAAGGCGGAAAAAAAGCCGCGAAAAAAGGCAGGGATTACAATCTCAGACTCTGCATGTATAAGCCATACAAGGCAAAATAATTCAAACCACGGTTTATAGGGATAAGGCTATTCCTTAAACTATGGAGGCCTTCAATGGAACGGATGATGACGACAAGGTTTCAAGTTTCATTTGCAGTTTGTGCGGCAGTATTGATTTGCCCTGCTGGGGCCCAGAGGACGGAATCGCTGGATAAAGTCGTAATACCCCAGAACAGGATTACTATGCGGGATATGGGATGGCCTCCGCTGGATGTAATACCCGAAGACGAAAGAGCTGTTACCTCTCTGGTGGTTGCCTCTGACGGTACTATTTACGGCGGAACCACGGGATACAGGGCGCATTTATTTACCCTCAAGCCCGAAGGGGCGCTGGTTCGTCCGATGGGATTTGTTCCCGGCGCAGAAAGTATCCGTCACTCATTGGCAGCAGGCGGCGATGGAATGATTTATTTTGGAACTACCCGCTGGAACAAAGGCAGGGCTGACTTGCGCGGAAAAGATGTCCTTGAAAAATATAAGGATTTTCCAGGCGGGCATCTGTACCGCTTCGACCCTGCCGCAGAAGAAAAACAACGGATACGCACGCATTGGGCCGACCCTGACAAAGAATGTCCCGCCCTGACGGACCTGGGTATTCCCGTTGCCGGTGACGGAATCCACGCTATGGTTGCAGCCGGAAACAAACTCTTCGGCGTAACGTTTCCCAATGCGGTCTTTTTTGCCTTCGACCTCGAAAACAATTCCGTGACATTCACTGAAATGCTCTCTGAAAAGGCTCTGCACGAGAATCCGTTCAAGAGTATTGGCCAGTACCTGATAGTCGATAAGTCCGGAAATGTATGGGGAACATGGGATTACGGCAAATTCTTCAAATACAAGCCCTCAGAGAAAAAACTTGTCAAACTGCAAACAGCAATGCCGACAATCAAGGGCAGGGAATTTATGAATGTCGTCGATGCATTTGCACTTGCCGATGACGGAACTATTTACGGAGGCAATACCGACGGTTATCTGTTCGGTCTGGACCCTGCAGCAGAAACCGTAAAAAACCTCGGTAAACCTGTGTGGCAGCAGGGCATACAGGGATTGGCGGCGGGAAAAGACGGAAACCTCTACGGCATCGCAGGCGCCGAAGGCGGCATTGCGAGGATGTTTGTTTACCGCACCCGCTCAAATGAATACGAACATTTAGGCATGATTGAATCCAACCATCCCCCCTATTTCAACTGGCTGGCGTTAGAGTTTGACGCAATGGCCGTCGGACACGATGGTACCATCTATATCGGCGAAAACAGCAGGTTGGCGCATCTTTATATCTTCTGTCCGTGGTAATTCAAAGAAAGGAAATGGTTATGAGACACAGTTTCCTTGTGATAACACTTGTTGTGATGGTCGGCCTTTTAACAGGCTGCGCGGCCACGCAACAAACCTCTAAAGCAACGCCAATATGTGTGCATCCCGATAATCCGCATTATTTCCTGTTCAGGCACCAGCCGGCCATTCTGATTACCTCGGCTGAACATTACGGTACTGTTGTAAATCTTGATTTTGACTATGTCGCTTATCTGGATGTCTTGGTGTCCAGAGGCATGGACTATACACGCATTTATCCGGGAGCGTATTTTGAGACGGACGGATACTTTATCAGCGACAATGTCCTGGGACCGCGTAATAGTCGTCATAGTCTGCCCTGGGCCAGAAGCTCTGTGCCGGGTTATCCCCTCGGAGGCAACAAATTCGACCTTGATAGCTGGGACAATACGTACTTCGAACGCCTGAAAGACTTTATTACAAAGGCCGGCAACCGGGGAATAGTCGTTGAGATATGCTTTTTCAACGGTATGTATCCGGACCTGTGGGCGAAACTGCCCCTCTATCACGGCAACAATATTCAGGGCGTCGGAACCTGTGATTACAAAGATGTTCAGACACTGAAAGATAAAGCCCTCGTGGCCCGCCAGCAGGCGTACGTGCGCAAAATCACTCAGGAAGTCAACAGATTTGATAATGTTATTCTTGAGATATGTGACGAACCGGGGATTAAGGGTACACCTGCCGACGAATACACCCCCTGGGTCAGGCATATGGTCGATGTAATTGTCAAGACCGAAAAAAAACTACCCAATAAACATCTAATCGCGCAGCAGGTTTGCGGTACACTCGGCGGGGCCGGCGATTTTTCAGCGGATTCGAGAGTGCAGGTTATCACAGGTCAATATGTCTGGATGGCCAGCGCAGGCCAGCAGTTTGGAGGAATGCAGTTGCTGGATTGCGTATATGAGCAGAACAAGCCGATAGAACTGAATGAAACAAATTATTATCCTCTGGGGTATAAAGGCGACAAAATCGCTGCTTCGCGGGTAGAGGCCTGGGAATTTATTGTTGGCGGCGGCGCGGGCTTTAATCAGCTCAACAGCCTGTACTCGACATATAATCCCACAGCCGCCGGTACAGAAAACAACATGCTTCTTCGCGGATTGGAAAATCTTAAACATTTCATGTATAGTTTCGACTTTATCAAAATGAGCAGGGATACATCATTTGTCGCAAGCGGCGTTCCTGCCGGGGCTTTTGCGCGCGGCATCAGTCAGCCGCCGAACCAGTATGCACTTTACATTCATCATTCCATTCTCAGCAAAGGCGTCGAATACATTGTCCAGCCGGGCACTTATCAGGAAAACCTCGTTTTACATATTGGAGCCGGCAACTACAGGTCTGACTGGGTGGAACCAGCTACCGGTAACATTATTTGCACGGATACTTTTTCGCACAGCGGAGGAAATCGCGCATTCACAACGCCGCAGTATTCGGTCGATATTGCGCTTCGTATTAAAAAGTTGTCTCCGCGGCAATAAATAACCTGGCGCTAATTGGTGCTCTGGCAGCGATGGAACTGATTGATACACATTGTCACTTGACCTTTGACGAACTTGCCGGCGACATTGAGGCCGTTATCGACCGCAGCAAACAAGCCGGCGTCACCGGCTGGGTAACAGTAGGGACCGACGCTCATCATAACGTACAAGCTGTTGCCTTTGCCGACCGGTTCGCAAACCTGTACGCCGCAGTCGGTATCCATCCCCATTACGCAAAGGATACGACCCCGGCCGATATTGCTGAATTGAAAAAGTTCGCCCGGAATGAAAAAGTCGTCGCCATCGGCGAAACGGGCCTGGATTTTCACTATGGTCTTTCACACCGACACCACCAAAGCCGTCTTTTTTCGCGGCATCTGGAAATTGCCGCCGAGCTGAACCTGCCGGTAATTATCCACAGCAGAGAGGCGTTCGATGAGACCATGACCGTGCTGGAACAGTTCGGGCACGATATTAAAAGAGCGGTTTTTCACTGTTTCAGCTATAGTGCCAGGCAGGCCCGGATTGTCCTGGACAGCGGTTTTTATGTCTCTTTTACCGGCGTGGTTACATTCAAGAACGCCCAGGCTGCCCGTGACGCCGCCGCCGTTGTCCCCCTGGAAAGATTGATGATAGAAACCGACTGTCCGTATATGTCCCCTGAGCCGATGCGAAAGCAGAAGGTAAACGAACCTGCGTTTCTGGTGCACACAGCCACATACATTGCACAACTCAAAGGTATGGACGCTGCCGATTTTGCCCGGGCCGTATCAGCCGCAACAAGGGGCTTTTTCGCCCTGCCGCCGGGATAGGCGGTACCGGATGATGTGCGGTTTGCCTGTTATCGGCCGGCTCTGCCGAGATGGCCGGGTATATTTATTTGCCTTTGCGAAACGGCCTGACCAAACTTGAAAAACCGTTATTGACCCAGGTTTTTCTCACAGGGAATACACCCTTTTCGACAAAGCCGACTTCTTCTATGGAATAAAAAGCGTTCGGACTGAATTTTTTGATAAGGTCAACCACCTGCTTAACTTCGCGTCTGGGCACAATAGTAAAAACCACCTGTACCTTTGCGGCCCGGCCGTGGCCGTCAATACAGGTAACACCGTAGTCAGCCGATTTGAGGAATTCCACCAGCGGCAAGGCGTCCTTTTGGGTGATAACCCGTATTAGAACCACACCCAAAGACAACTTTTCAGCGATGCGTATTCCGATGTAGTTACCCACGGCAAAGCCTGCGGCATAAGCGATGTAGCAGGAAGGATTCGTGAGATTCTGCATAATCTGACCTATAGCAAGAAGCCAGATGAGTATCTCAAAGAAGCCCATGACCGGGGCCAGGTATTTAAATCCTCTGGAAATAAATATCACCCGTACCGTTCCCATGCTCACGTCCGCGACCCTGGCAATAAAAATCAGAAACGGAATAATCAGCCACGTATAAACCAGCGAATCGGATAACAGCAAAAAATCCATTTTCAATTCTTCCTCAATTTTTATCAGCTTCAAAACACAATGTTTGCTTTGGTTAGGGGCTGAATACGGGCCCGAATCATTTATCGTCAATTTCGACAAACTGCTGAGCTATCTGCTCGAATACAAGCTGTTTTGCCTTTTGGAGCGGTCCATCAAGGTATGCCCCGGCGGCCATTATGTGCCCGCCGCCGCCGAAGCTTTGGGCGACATTGCGAACATCGACAACACCGCTGCTGCGAAGCGAACACCTTATGCGACCGTCAGGCAGCTCCACAAACAAACCTGCCGCCTCGACACTGCCGATGCGTCTGCACTGGTCAATGAAGTTTTCGGTGTCCTCGCCGGCTGCGCCGGTGCGCTGGAAATCAGCCTGCGTAAGATACTGGTCCGCATATCGCCCGTCCAGATGCAACTGGACGGTATTGAGCATGGCAGTCATAAGCTTCAAGCGAGCATAAGAGTAATTCTGGTACAGCCGATGATAAACCTCCGTGGCATTGACGCCGGCATCAATCAGGGCCGCACAGCTTTTGTGGACCCTGCTGTCGGTATTGGCAAACTGGAACCAGCCTGTGTCGGTCGATATGGCAACAAAAAGCGCTTCAGCGGCCTTTTTTGATAGGTGCCAGCCGGCAAATGTAAGCAGGTCATAAATAATAAGGGCCGTTGCTGCGGCAGAGCTGTCCACCAGTTCGACATCACCAAGCCCGTCAGCGGTAACATGGTGGTCGAATACCAGTACGGGTTTACGGCTTTCTTTAAGATATTCGGCAAATCCGGGCAGCTGGCTATTGCTGTTGGTATCGACAAGGATGATTAAATCAGGTTCACTACGCCCGCCTTTGCTGAACGTCTCAATCGTAACATCTTCGCCCAGAACCGGCGGCTTTTCGGTGAAAAGAAACAAGTACCATTCGGGCACAGTCGAAAGCAGCAAAGGCTTTGGCTTTTTACCAGCCGCGATTAATACCTCGCACAAAGCCGCGATACAGCCGCAGGCATCGCCATCGGGCTTGGTATGCGTTGTAATCAGAATACCGGTTGATTTGTTAATCAATTCGATTGCTTTTTGAAAATCGGTTGCGGTTACCATAGGAATTCCTTTTTATTTTTCAGCCGCAGAGGGCACAGACAAAATATTTAAATAGATTTTATTCTGTTTCTGTTTGGGCATCTCCGCGCCGGCAAAGTGGCCAAGGAATATGGATTCCTGCTTTCGCAGGAACGGCAAATCAGGGTAATTTGTGTTCATCAGTGCCAATGCTGCAATTCCGCCTTTATCCTCTCGGCTAAAAACATCTTCAACAGGGATTGATAGGGTACGTCCCTTTTGTTGGCAAGAAGCTTGAGCTCTTCCAACATCATCTCCGGCAGCCTGATAGAAATCGTTTTAACCGACGGCTTTAGATTAGGCAATGTAACTCTCTTGGCGCTGCTGGTGTCAAAATAATCCAAAGCCGAATGGGTGGCCCAGAACCGGCGTTCCTGGTCCTCGTTCTTAAATTCAGGCACACGCTTTTTATTGTTCTTCTTCATAAAACTTCCTTTCTCTACGGTCCATATCCCTTGCAGATATAATTCTAATCAGCCTGGCTCGCTTTGTGAAAACAATCACAAGGAATCTTCCGGCATCCGTACATCCAAATGCAGCAAATCTTTCTTCAGCGATTGAATGTTCAGGGTCATCAAGAATAATCAGCGGCTCATTAAAAAATATCTGCTCACATTCAACAGGGCTTACCTTATGTTTCAGCCAGTTTTTTTCAATATTGCCTTTGTCCCAGTCAAATCCTTCGCATTCGAATAATTTCTCTATTTTATCCATACCAGCCTAAGTATATAATAGCCATATACATTGGTCAAGCCGATTCTCTGTTTAAATTGCCTTTTTGCAGTTTCTTGCGATTTGCGTGGAAGGGTCTGTCTAAATGGCGTTGTCCATATCCTAATAGTACCATATTAAGTTGTCATTTACAACATACAACCCAATACCGGTTTTGAGCTGCAACGTCTGTGTTAATTGGTGAAACCTGTATTTAGAATTTCCTTTGCGATGTGGCAGTCTTTTGCGATTTGCTCGGCCAGGTCGGTTTCTGCAGCAAAACTTTGCTGGTCGCGGATTCGCCGGACAAAATCCACCGCCAGGTACTGGCTGTGAAGATTTCTGATGCCGCCAGCCAGTATGTGGGCTTCGACCAGACGCGCTCGGTCGGTACCGAAGGTCTCGGCTGAGCCGATACTGACGGCGGCAGGCAAACCCTTTTCTATGCGGCACAACCGCTGGGCGGTATCGCCAATCTGCACAAACGCTGCATAAACACCGTCGGCAGGAATAATCTGCCGGGTCGGCTGGATATTGGCTGTGGGGAAACCGAGCTTGGCGCCCCTGCCTTCGCCTGCTATTACCGGGCCCATAAGTCTGTACGGCCGCGTTAAGGCAACAGCGGCGTCGGCAACCTTGCCGGCCTGCAGCAGGTTGCGAATCAGCGTGCTCGATACCCGTACGGCGCCGCCAATCGACAACTTTACACGTTTTGACTCTATCGCCACGACCGCAAAGCCCTTTTCAAGCCCCAGGCTTCGCAGCGTATGCACGTTACCCGTCCGGTTGAAACCAAAATTAAAGTCCTCGCCCTCAACCACCACAGCCGGCCTTACACCGCCGACCAAAAACTCTTCGACGAACTGCCGGGGCGAAAGCTGCATCAGCTCAGAACTGTCTTTTAGTACAATAAGGCACTGAACGCCGCAGCCTGCCAGCAGCCGGGTTTTCAATTTAAGGGACGTTAAGACCGGCGGGCTTTTTTCCGGATGCAATACAGCCGCCGGATGCGGCTCGAAAGTCATAGCTGCCAGCTCAACCTCCTTTTCCGCCGCAATACGGCCGGCGGCACTTAATATGTGCTGATGCCCGATATGCACACCGTCAAAATTGCCGATGGTCAAAACACAGCCTGTCGGAATTTTTGCCAGGTCCGCTATTGTTTCGATAATCTTCATTTTCCGTTAAAAACCTCACCTTTTTGCATCGGCCCTTGTGCCCTTTGAGAGTAAACCGGCAGGGCGAAACCCTACTTTACCCGCACGCCGAAGGTTCTGCAACCGCTTTTTGGGGCTAAAACCGCAGCTTCAGGCCGACCGGCGCCGGGGATGATAAGGACGACAAATTCAAAATAAAGAAAAAAAATTCAAAAGCTACTTGCAACTGAGTTGCATTTGCGTACAATTACTAACCAAAGCAAACGCAGCGGCAACTGTACCTTTTATAAGACAATGACGATAACAGAAAAATCAAAACATATCCTCATCGAACTGAAAAACCACGCACCATTCACGCTTGCCGGTGCGGTGCTGGGCATTGTTTTTATGCTGGTATTCGCTAACGTCGGCACCGCCAGCAGCCATCTGCTGTTTGCCGTTTTCCACCCGCTGCACGTGGCCTTAAGCGCGATGGTAACCGCGGCAATGTTCCGGCTGCACACACGCAGAAAACAACTGATGCTTATATTTATTGTAGGTTATGTGGGCTCAATCGGTATCGCCACCGTCAGCGACGTGCTGATACCTCATGCCGGTTCACACCTGCTGAAAATGGATATTCCAAGCCACGCAGAAGTATATCACAGCCACACGGGTGTCACTGATGAGCAGGAAAGTCTTACAGACAAGGAACATCACCATACCGGCGGCAAAATGCATCTGGGTTTTATAGAAGAGTGGTACATCGTTAATCCCGCAGCCTTACTGGGAATCCTAATAGCGTACTTTTTACCGCGAACGAGGTTTCCACATGCCGCACACATTCTCATAAGTACCTGGGCGTCGTCATCGTATTTGCTCATGAACGCCGAAGCGCAAATGACCCTGGCTTTGGCGATGGGTATATTCGTAACGCTTTTTTTAGCTACATGGGTGCCTTGCTGCGTCAGCGATATAGTCTTTCCGCTTATGTTCGTAAAATCCGACAGCCGGACGGGTTGTTATCAGCGGCGCGATTCTTTTCATACTCACTGACTAAAGAAATCCCAGCACAATCGATGAAAGCTGTATTGAGGCAAAAAATTGACACTATCCTGACCAGAGCGAACCTGCGGAAAACCAGGCCGAGAATGGCCGTATTGACGGTCCTTCTTGAGGAAGGCAAACCCGTTACCGTCCAGAGGATAATAACCAGACTCGGCTGGCACAGCCCCGACAAGGTCACAATATACCGGATTTTGGAAAGCCTGGTCGAAAGGGGTATGGTCCATAAGGCTTTCCTGAGAAACAAAACATGGCATTTCGAACCGGCTGCAGACTGCACGTCGAATCAATGTCACCCGCATTTTACCTGTGTAAGCTGCGGTACGACCCACTGCCTTAGGCAATTGAGACCACCGTTGGTAAAAAGCCCACACAGGAAATTTGTCATACACCGCCAGCGAGTCCAGCTTGAGGGATTGTGCCCTGCCTGCGCCCGCTGACTTTGCGCTTTCAGGGAAAAAATGCGGGATTAAAATCAAATTGCAAAACTGCAGCATAATAGAAGGCAAAAAGTCAATCGTGGTTGATTGATTGTAAATCGGGTCACGAATTCACAGGGAATAAAGGCCCCGACTTTTTGCCGGAAGCGTCACTTTTTCGTATATTATAAATACAAGCCTGCTTTGGGGGGAACCTCGGCGATTAAAGTCCGATAATCAGCAAGGGGGGGGGGGGGGGAATGCTTTACCTTGCGAATGTATTGCAAATTACCTATTGCGGCACGATTATCAGCAATTTTTACAGCAGAATCGGCTCTTCTGTAGAAACCATATCTTCCGGCGTCAGTTTGGATGCAAATACGGCATCTTCGATATTTACAAGTCTTATTCGCGGACAAATAGTATCCAGTCAGCAAAACGCCCGAAACGTCAGTGACGCTATCTCGATGGTACAGACATTCGAATACGCGGCATGTTCTATCAGGGAAAAACTGACCGAAATGGCGGCGCTGGCCGAGCAGGCCCAGGCTGGTATTTACTCCGCCTGCCAGAGACAGGTAATGCAGGAGCAGCTGGAGAACATTGCTGAAGAGATAAATTACATAGCCGACAATACCAGTTACAACGGCCATACATTATTAAGCACCTCGGCAGAGCCTGTGTCAATATCGCTTGGTGATGGTTTCACTACGACCATTCTCGCAAGCGACCTTACCATCGACACCGAAGGCATGGATTTGACCACCGACCAAGCAGCTGCGAGTGCATCGGCAGTTATCCAGGCCGCTGCCGCCAAAACTGCCGAGTATATAGGGTATCTGGCAGGCAGAACAAAACAGTTGGCAAGTGCCAGCCAGGTCATCGCGTTTAATATCGATAACGCGCTTGGGATTGAAAGCATTTCGGATGCCGACCTGGCGGCAGAAGTGACTGTTTATGCCGCAAAGCAGGTTCTGGAAAACCTGGGTGCCATCTACCGCCTGCAAATGAATATAGTGCCTGAACTGGTTCTTGGCCTGCTGAACGGCAGCGGCTCAACGGGGTAATTGTTGTTTGCGTACATTGTTGCCGCGGCACTGAGAAAAAAAGAACAAATAAAAAAAAGGCCCTGTTTCAGCAGGGCCTTTCGGTTTTCGAGTCGTCTGCTTTGTTATTGTGGAACTACGTTGGTCGCACAAGGGCCTTTTTTGCCTTGGCCCACCTCGAACTCGACCTTCTGGCCCTCATCCAGTGATGCGTAGCCTGTGGCCTTTATTTCCGAATGATGCACGAACAAATCATCGCTTCCGTCATCCGGTGCAATAAAACCATATCCCTTACTCGAATTAAACCATTTTACTGTACCTGTACTCACTTGCATTTCTCCTTGACTCTGTTTAAAGAGTAACTAAATTTATATCTCTGCCTTTGTTTTTCCGGAGGTACTATCGAGAGATGAAATAATATCCCCGCTTTAACTTTAGATTATTAGAGCATAATAATTACAAAAATGCAACAAAAAAAATTATTTTACCCAAAAAAACAATCCCTCGACAGCGGCAAAAGTGAAAAAAGCCACTCATTTGCCGTACATCCTGGCAATAAAGCAGGTTGACATTCGAGGCAAAATGGTTTACAAAAGCTGTTTTTGCCGCAGATGCTGTTTACTCGACAGTCGATGCACAGGACAAGGTACTCAAAAAACGGTGTCCATAGCCCTTCAAAAGCGGATTTTTGCGGCATAGCGATTGGAAAGACTATTGTATGAGTAGCTACATAGTGTTGGTAAAGCAGGTGCCGGACGTAAGCCAGATAACCGATAACGCGTTCGACCCGGAAAGCGGAACGCTCATAAGAACGCGTCTGGCAAGTGTGATAAACGAACTGGACTCGCAGGCCTTGGCCTTCGCAGGGTATATGAGACAGCTAAGCGATGACAAAGACGGCCGAATCGTGGCTTTGACGATGGGCCCGCCCATGGCTGAGGAGGTGCTGCGGTACAGTTTAAGCAGACGTACGGATATTGCGGTACTTCTGACCGACCGGGCCCTGGGCGGCGCAGACACGGTTGCTACGGCCAATCCGCTGGCATTTGCTGTACGCAAAATCGCTGCAGAAATATTCAGCAGTGAGGATAATTACTACGTCATTTCGGGTATGCAGTCGGTTGACGGTGACACTGCCCAGGTCCCTCCGCAAATCGCCGAAGAGCTGGGCCTGGCCTGCGTGGCTTATGTTACGGATGTCCGGTTCAGGAACAACCATTTCGAATTCACCCGGATTATCAGCGGCGGCAGCCAGGTTGTTGCTGTGAAAAAGCAGCCGGCGGTAATAACCGTAGCCAAGTATGAGTGGCCGTTGTTCGCGACGTTTGCGGGCACACGAAAGGCCAACAGAATGGAAATCATTCGCTGGGGCGCCGATGATATAAAGGCTGCCCATATCGGCGTTGCCGGCTCAAAGACACGTGTAATAAGAGTTTTTCCACCCGGCAAAAGTATGAGAAAATGCCGGCATATTAAAGATGTAAGGTCGCTTGCCGGGATACTTATCAGCACATTTGCCAGCCAGGACCAGGGCCGGGGAAACGACAGCACCAAAACAGGCGGTTATGTCCTGCCCGGGCGCCGAAGCAGTTGGTGTGATAGAAGATTCGAAGGTACGGAAAAGGAGAGGCAGGATTTTCAAATTCTCGCTGATACATTGAGCCGGCTTGGCATCCACAGTGCCGGCGACATTGACCAGGCGGCTAAAGAGAAGATTCTGACCGCCTCGGGTGACCATTTTCACCAGAAGGCCCTTGAAGACATGGTAGAAGGTCTAAAGCTGACCAGACCAAGTTACACCGGCGAAGTCTGGGTGGTGGCCGAACATAACGGCGGTGTTGTACATCCTGCCACATTTGAGCTTATCGGCAAGGCAAGGGAACTTGCCGACAACCTTGAGACCAAAGTGGGCGTGTGTCTGGCGGGCTTTGAGCTTGAACCGATGACCAAAGAGTTAATCGCCGCTGGTGCCGATAACATCTACGTAATTGAAAACCAGATTTTGCGAGATTTCTACCCCGCGGCATATCGCAAGGCTGTGGCCGACTGCATCAAAAAGTATTCGCCGCAGATAGTACTTTTCGCTGCGACACCGCAGGGCAGAATGCTCGCGCCGATGGTATCGTACAGACTCGGCTGCGGTTTAACGGCTGACTGTACCTCTCTTGATATCAGGGATAGTTCCCGGAAGGGACAAATCGGGATATTGCTGCAAACACGTCCTGCTCTCGGCGGCAATGTTATGGCTACCATTTGCACAAAGGATTCGCCCTCTCAAATGGCCACCGCCAGACCCGGCGTTATGAAAAGACTGGCCCCGGATTACTCAAGAAAAGGCAAAGTAATCCGTCATAACGTCGAAATATCCGATTCCGATATCGCAACGCGAATCATAAACACCGAGCTGGGTACAGGGCAGGTAAACTTCGGCGCCGAGGTAATCGTCAGCGGCGGCAAGGGTATGCAGAACCGCGACAATTACAACAGGCTCGTAGGCGCTCTTTGCCAGGGACTAAGCCAAAAACTGGGTACCGAAGCTGAAAAAGGCGCCTCACGCGCAGCTGTCGAGCAGGGGTTAATCGAGCGCGTTCACCAGGTCGGTCAGACGGGTACATCCGTGGGACCTAAGCTTTATGTGGCTTTGGGTATATCGGGAGCAATTCAGCACATGATAGGTATAGCCAACTCGCAGACAATCGTGGCTATAAACAGCGACCCCAACGCGCCTATCTTCAGACAGTGCGATTATTATATCGTAGGCAATGTCGAGGACATTGTCCCGGAACTGGTCCAGGCCTTAAATGTTTAGCATGAGGTGAAATACGAAGTGTCAAACAACAACTACAACAGGGTTTCGGTTTTGATAGTTGGCGCCGGGCCTGCGGGACTGGCGGCGGCAATAAAGCTGAGAATCGAAAGGCCGGACATTGATGTGTGCGTGATAGAAAAAGCAGCAGGTCTGGGTAATCATAATCTCTCAGGAGCGGTATTGGAAGCCGAACCGCTGCATACGCTGCTGGATTCGGCTGTGCCGCAATGGCGCGGCAGCGAACAAGCAGGGGATGTGCTGGCTGGAAAAGCTGACAAAGACAATGTGATGTTCTTTTTAACCAGAAACTTCGCTTTCGACATTTTGTTCACAATAAAGCTTGCAAGAATATTACGCCTCGGTTTCGGCCAGATGACACACCACGGCGATTACATAGTTTCGGTCAGCAAACTGACGAAATGGCTTGGCAAAATAGCTACCGACCTTGGCGCCGAGGTGCTGACAGGATTTGCAGCAGAGGATATTGTTTCCGGACAAACAAACGGCACTGCAGCGGTAAGGCTTATTGACCAGGGCAGGGACAAAGAAGGGCACAAACAGCACAACTTCGTTGAAGGCGAAATTATAAATGCGTCCTTTGTGCTGCTTGCCGAGGGCTGCGACGGACTTTTGACGGAAAAGTTCGTACAGAAAGCCGGCCTTGTCAGGCGGTCGCCCCAGCTTTACAGCGTCGGTGTAAAGGAACTTATAAAAGTAAGCACTCAGCAGTATGAAAGCTTCAGCAGCGGGCGGGTCGTTCACGCAATGGGCTATCCTATATGGACACCGGTACTTGGGCCGGGGATGTTCGGCGGCGGAATCGTATATCCCGGTATGCAGGACCATATCGCCGTGGGCATGATAGTCGGGGCCGACTGGAAATATTATAATTTCAATCCCCAGGACGCACTGACCAATTTCAAGCAGCATAAGTTCATAAAAAAGTTTATCGCCGGCGGTACCGTTGTGGAGGCGGGGGCAAAAATGATACCCGAAGGCGGCTATTATGCCATACCAAGAGAGCCGGCAACCGGTGCTATCGGCAAAGAAAACGTGCTTATACTCGGTGACAGCGCCGGTTTTGTGAATATGCTTAAAATCAAGGGGCTTCACAACGCGATTGATTCGGGAATTAAGGCCGCCCAGGCGGTAGCCGACACATTCGAACAGCCCGGCAAGGCCGCACAGGAATACACGCGTCTTGTCGAACAGTCCAATATCGCGCGCGAGATGAAATCAGCCAGGAAATTCCGGCAGACAGTAGCTATGTGCGGCACAACCGTGGGGTTTGGTCTGTCGGTACTGGGGCCGCTGCTTCCGAAATTCAACGTCGAAAAAGACTGCCAGGCCATGACAACCGACTCCTACAGGCTCAAAAACAACGTGCAGTTTGACAAGGACACGTTTACAGCAATGGCAGGCACCGAACATCGTGAAGAACAGCCCAGCCACCTGAAAATACAAAACGAGGATATATGTCAGGCCGAATGCGCACCGAAGTTCGGCAGTGCCTGTATTACCTTCTGTCCGGCCGGTGTATATGAAATCATCGGCGGCCGGCTGAAGGCGGCCAATCCGTCAAACTGTCTTCACTGCAAGACCTGCCAGAGGAAATGTCCCTACGACAACATCACCTGGACGGTCCCCGAAGGCGGCGGCGGACCCCGGTACAAAAGAATGTAGAAAATGCCTGTTGTATTGCCCGGCACCTCCAGCGCGGCGTAATTGCCGACTTCACTTCTTGCCTAATATGGCGTTGAGCATATAGAGATAATCGGACAGAAGGCGGGTAATTAAAAACTTTTTCTGCACTGTTTCCTTTGCTTTTTCACCGATGCTTTTGCATTCAACGGGATTCTTCAACAAATATATAATCCTGTCGGCGAAGCCGGCGTTGTCGTAAGGATCAAGAAGGTATCCGTTTCTGCCGTCTTCGATTTGAATCGGAATACCGCCCACGTTGGACGCAACCACAGGCCTTTCTTTCCAGAGAGCCTCGGTAACCGAAAGACAGAATCCCTCTCTCGTGGACTTCTGTACTATTACGCTGGAAAACCTCTGAATGGCGTTTACGAGTGTTTCATTGCTTCCTAAAACGAAAACAACATCGCCCTTTTGCACGAGTTTCTCGGCTTTCCTGTAAACCCTGTTGTACATCCTCAAACCCTCAGGGTCGTCGCTGGCAACGTTGTAGCACAAAACCAGTCTGCAATCGACTTTGGTTTTTACAAGGTTGAAGATGTCTATCACGCCCTCAGGGTCTTTCCACGGGTCGAGTCTGGATACCTGTGTGATAACGGGTTTATCTGTCGGCACGCCGGCCTTTTCCAGGTGTTCGGATATGGTTTTGTCGCTTATGGCCCTGTTTTTGGCAGAAAGGGGATTTATAGCGGGAAACATAAGTCTCTGGTCAACCGGAAGGTCTTCTTTGAAATACTTTTCGCTTGAGAAGACAACCTGGTCGTACTTGAGCAGAAAGCCTTTGAGAAAATCCCATAATTCCCTGTGCGGGTCGGTCAGGTCTATATGACAGCGCCATATCCATGGCTGGCGTTTTCTATATGCCCTTATTAAAGCCATCGGCTGGGGGTCGTGCACGATAATACAATCGTGCTCGAGATGTGTAAATCTGGCGAAGGTATCGTTGACCTGCATGTAAATTCGTTTTTTTCTTTCGGATAAATTGAATTTTGCTCCCTGAAGCGCGCTGTGAAAACTTTTGGTAACTTCAAAAAACTCCTGACTGCCGTGCAAAATCCGCCAGCCGGCGTTTATGCCGACGTCGTTCATTAACAGCACCAGCGGATAAAGGATTTCAGCAACGCCGCCGCCCTGGTAGGTGGCATTCAGATGGACAATGCGCTTGCCGTAAAGGCCTCTGGCCCTTGCGTAAATCTCAGCCAGCGTATTGTCCGGCACTATATAACGGAAGTCTTCGAGTCTTAACATAGCGTCTCCTTAACAATCTGTTACATTTTGGCCAGCCGGTCTAACAGGGACCTTAACTCATTTACCGAATCGAGGTTATATTGTGCTTTGGAAATACCGTAACCGACTTTAATCGAATAAGCTTTTTTCGGCAGGACGGCAAACATATCTTCATCGGTATAATCATCGCCTGCAGCGAAGATAAAATCCCATTTACGTTTAGTCAGCCATTGCTCGGCAACGTGACCTTTGCTTATGCCGATGTTCTTTACCTCCAGAATCCTGCTGCCTTCGAAAACTCCGATATCGAGGTTATGTGTCAGGTTCGAGATCGCGGTTTTCAGTTCGCAGCTTCTCAAAGAGGCCAGTTCAGGGTCAGCGGTGCGGTAATGCCAGACCAATGAAAAATCCTTTTCCTCGACCCAGGAACCGGGTGTCCTGTCGGCGTACAATTCAAGGATGGGTTTTATTCTGTCCTTCCAGTCGTTTCTAAGCGGCTCTGCTGTGTGCCACTGCCTGCCTTTTGTCCGAATCCAGGCCCCGTGTTCGGCTATCAGCGCCGTGTCAAGGGCGCCAAGCCAGTAATTGAGTGTATCTTTGTCTCTGCCGCTGATTATCACTACTTCATTTTTCGGCACTGCGGTAAGTTTCTTTAATAAAGTCAGAAGTTTTTTGTCAGGTCCGGCCTTTTCCGGACGAGACGTAAAACTTACGAGCGTGCCGTCGTAATCAAGCAAAAACAGCCTATTGGAACTGTTTTTATACGTGTTAAAGAGATTTTGCATGGTTGAGCTGTCGAGTTTATGGACCGCAAGTTCCTGCTGTCTTTTCTTTACGACGGCAGCAGTCTGGATAAAATCACGCGCCCATCTTGTAACAGTGTATCGCGCAAGCCTTTTCTGCATGAGTCTGTTGCGGTCGATTTGTTCTTTGACCGGCATTTCGAGGGCTTGTTTTATGGCATCGACAATGGCCTGTTTGTCGTGGGCATTTACGGCAAGAGCTTCACCAAGCTCGCTGGCTGCGCCGGCCATTTCGCTGAGGATTAACACACCTTTGCCGTCGGTTTTTGCGGCGACGAATTCTTTGGCTATGAGGTTCATCCCGTCGCGCAAAGGTGTCACCAGGGCCACGTCCGCTATACTATACAGGGCTGTAAGCCGCTCGAACGCAAGGAAACGATACAGGTACCATACGGGCACCCAGCCCAGAACTCCGTGTTCACCGTTGATTCTGCCGACCAGGCCTTCGAGCTGTTTTCTCAGTTCCATGTAGCTTTCCACGCCGACGCGGGAGGGAACTGCTACCAGTATTAGTGTGACTTTTTCCTTGTATCCTGGGTTCTGGGACAGGAATAAATCGAAGGCTTCGAGTCTCTGAATTATGCCCTTTGTATAATCCAGTCGGTCTATGGATATGATTATTTTTCTGTCACCTGCTTTCTTGCAGAGACCGGCCGCTCTTTTTTTGACTTTTGGATTTTCGGCCGCATGCGAGTATAGCTGGTAATCAATTCCCATCGGGAACGCATCGACCTTGACAACTCTTTTGCCGACGGTCAATTCGCCCATGGAGTGCTCGGCTGCGGCTATGCGTGTGGTGCTGCTGAGAAAATGCCGGACGTAGTCGTATGTGTGAAAGCCAATCAAATCGGCGCCGAGAAGGCCCGCAAGAATTTCCCTGCGCCACGGCAAAAGCCGGAACATCTCGAAAGAAGGAAAAGGTATGTGAAGAAAAAAACCGATTTGAGCCTCGGGCAGCTTCTCGCGGATAAGCTGTGGAAGCAGCATAAGCTGATAATCATGAACCCAGATGCAGTCACCGTCTTTGGCAATTTTGACCACGGCATCACAAAAGGTCTTGTTGACTTTCCTGTAACTTTGCCAGTATCGCTGTTCGTATACGGTGTACATGGGGAAGTAATGAAACAGCGGCCAAATCGTTTTGTTGCAAAAGCCGTGATAAAAATTCTGAATATCTCCGGCAGACAGAAAAACAGGATAACAGTTTTGTTCCTTGAGCCTGGTGGAAATGTGCGATTTCTGGCGGTTGTGGACCCTCTCGGACGCTATCCCGGGCCAGCCGAGCCATCTGCTCTGGTGTGAATTGCAGAACGATGCCAGGCCGGTGGCAAGACCGCCTGCGCTGGGCTGAAAATGTAAATCGTTACCGCGCTTAAAGACACTTACCGGCAGTCTGTTTGAGACTATTAGTAATCCGCCCATTTCTTTGATTCTTTCCAACTCCGAGATTATATCAGCTTAGCGCAGACAATTCCAACAGTTTTTCGTTTCAGAGTTCCGCGTGCCGCACAGGCGGTACATAAATCGGCCTTACGCTGCAAAAAACAGTTAACTTTGCCCAACGCTGCTGAATCGGTTGTTTGTGAGTATGCTGCGGACGGGGCGATTATCGGCCCCCAATGTATTTTGCATTTAATGGACCGTGTTTACTATATATGCGGCTTTTTACATACGAAACCATTGACTTGATGGTTTTAAATTGTTATAATAATGACCGTTGGCCCGATTAATAACCTCAATAGCCGGCAGGACGGGTGAAAATGTTCAGACTTACCGGAATATGGCTGTTATCGGCGTTATTAAGCATATTTTTGGCCTGTTCGGCCTGTGCGCAGTACTGCCCCACAGGTGATTTGGACGGCAACTGCAAAGTCGATTGGCAGGATATACTGTGTTTTTCGCAGCAGTGGCTGGATGCTCCGGGCTGCTGGGGCGCCGATTGCGCCGACTTAGTCAACAGCGATGGTGTAAACTGGGCTGATTTTAGCGTGCTGGCCGATAACTGGCTGACGGCAAAAGAGTACCTGGTAATCAACGAGTTCCTGGCCTCCAACAGCAGCACCCCGCCGCTGGAAAACGGCGAACTGCTGGACGGAAACGGCGAAGCTTCCGACTGGATTGAACTGTACAATCCCACCGACAAAACCGTTGTTCTGGACGGCTGGCACCTCACCGATGATGAAGACGACCTTGTCCAATGGCAGTTTCCCGCCGGTATTGCCGTCGAGCCAAATGATTATCTGGTAGTGTTTGCGTCGGGAAAAACATATCAGGATTATTATCCGGGCAATTACCCGTATCTTGACCCCAACGGCTATTATCACACCAACTTCAAGATTTCCATAGACGGCGAATACCTTGCGATAGTAAAGCCCGACGGCACCACTGTGGTTGACAGCATCAGCTTCGGGCCTCAGAGTGCCGATGTAAGCTATGGCAGATACCCCGACGGCAACGACAGCTGGCTGCCTATGCCGGTGCCCAGCCCGGGACAGGAAAATAACTGGGGCTATTTGGGTATTGTCGCCGATACGAAGTTCAGCCACAACCGGGGTTTTTATGACTCGGCGTTCGATACGGTAATTACCTGCGAGACCGAGGGGGCCGTCATCCACTATACCACCGACGGTAACGAGCCGACCGAAAGCAGTCCTGTATATACGGGCGCCATTCATATCAGCCAGACTACCTGTCTGCGTGCCAGGGCCTTCAAGCCGGACTGGAAACCCAGTAATGTCGATACCCATTCATATTTCTTCGGTGTCAGCGCGGTGCGCAAGTCACTGCCGGTGATTTCCATCGTCGGCAACGGTCAAGAGTCCCTGTACGAGCCAAATGGCATTATGGCTATCGTAGGTGGGGAATATATATGGATAGTCTCGTATCCGGTGTCGTGGGTTCCGAAGGACCCCAATGACCCGAATGAATACAACAATCCGATACAGCGTGGAATGGAATACGAGCGGCCGGTATCCATTGAGCTGATTTACCCGGCCGACAACAGCGGCTTTCAGATTGACTGCGGCATCCGCGTCCAGGGCAGCGACTGGCATCGTCAGCGTTACAAAAGGGCCAACAATGCCGATAACAGTGAAGACTGGCTGGGCGGCCCTTATAATATGGAAAAATTCAGTTTTATGCTGAACTTCCGCAATATATATGGCCAAAACAGGCTTGAGTATCCCCTTTTCCCGCTTTTCCCGGTGGACAGGTTCCAGTCGATAGTTATACGCGGCGGCTACAATGACTGTTACAACCCGTTCCTAAAAGACGAGCTGTACAGGCGCCTGCACAAGGATATGGGGTATGTGGCCGGCAGCGGAATGATGGCCAACATCTTTATCAACGGCCATTACAAGGCCTACTTTAATTCCTGCGAGCGCATCGACACCGACTTTCTGCAGGAATGGTACAACAGCGACAAGGAATGGGACGTCATTACCCAGTTCGAGCCTGATAAAAGCGTTAACGGCGAGGTGCGCGAGGGTGACATGGTCGCCTGGAATGCAGTACATGATTATATGGTCAGCCACGACCTGACCAATAATGTGCATTACCAGTATGTTGCCGCAAAGCTGGACATTCCGGCATTTATCGACTACCTGATTCTCGAGCTGTACGCGGCCAACTGGGACTGGCCTCGCAATAACTGGACTGTCGCAGCAGAACGCTCGGACACGGGCATATTCAGATTCTATATGTGGGACACGGAAATGTCCATGGAGGCCACGCACCTTTACAGCAGCCAATTCGGGTCACTGAACATAGATGATTATCCTCTTTGCCGCATATATCGTGCGCTTAAACCCAACAGCGATTTCAGGCAGATGTTTGCCGACCGTGTCCATAAACATTTTTACAATAACAGCGCGTTGGTTGAATCCAGCATAACCAAGCGATTTGTAGAACTTCAAAACGAGTTGTCAGCAGTTATTCCGAGCATGGACACGTACACGCTGACTACATGGATACCACAGCGCCGCGCCATCATCCTGAACATATTCGCAAGTCAGCTCGGTTTCAGCGGCCTTGCAGCGCCGATATTCAACATAAACGGCTCCTATCAGCACGGCGGCTATGTTTCGGACAGCGACGCAGTAACGATTGTCAATCCCAACGGCGGCGGCATCGTTTATTACACCATCGACAACAGCGACCCTCGTGCCGGCGGCGGCGGCATCTCCGGCAGTGCAATAGTATATAACGGTACGCCGTTTGCGCTGACTGCAAGTACCCATCTTAAAGCACGGGTCTGGGAC
>DATKWV010000188.1:0-24460 GCA_035529405.1 Sedimentisphaerales bacterium
GAAAGCGGTTCGTTGGACAGTAACTGAGGACAATCGGAATCTATATGCCAATCAACAGTGGTTTCGGTCATTAAGGCTGCGGCTTTGGCCATATCGAGCATTCGTTTGAAGATATATTCAACGTCGCTGTGGTTATCGGCGCGGAGAAAATACCAGACCTGCGCTGCCGGCGGCACGACATTGGGGGCCTGGCCGCCGTCGGTTATGGTGTAGTGGATTCTGGTGTCCTCGGCAAGATGCTCTCGCATGAAATTTGCGCCGATATTCATTAACTCCACGGCGTCGAGGGCGCTTCGGCCGTGTTCAGGAGAAACCGAGGCGTGCGCGGGCAGGCCGTGGAAATTAAACTTGACCGAAACCATTGCTTTCGAAGAACCTGCCCAGACACCTGTTGTATCGCTGGGGTGCCAGTGCAGAACGACATCACAATCGTCAAACAGGCCGGCGTTTGCCATGTAAACTTTGCCGATGAGTGTTTCTTCCGCGGGACAGCCGTACAGGCGAACAGTTCCTTTAATATCGTATTGTTCCATCACATACCGGGTTGCAACAGCGGCGGCGGTACTGGCGCTTCCGAAAAGACAATGGCCGCACGCATGGCCATCGGGATTGTCAGGTCGGGCAGCCTGGTACGGCACAGCTTGTTGTGATACGCCCGGCAGGGCATCGTACTCGGCCAGGATACCAATTACGGGTTTGCCTGAACCATAGCTGGCCACAAAAGCAGTGGGCATACCGGCGACACCGGAGTTGACTTTGAAGTTATGCCCTGATAATAAATTCTGGAGGATTTGGCTGGATTGGTGTTCCTGCAGGCCCAGCTCGGCCAATTCCCATATACGCCGATTTACATTTTTGAGAGTCGCTGCGTTTTCCTCAATCCATTTGTCGGCAGCGGCTTTTTCGGCAGGCGGCTGAGCATAGCCGGTATTGACAAAAAGCAGAATCGCACATAAAAAAAGATGCCGTTTTTTTGATGCGCTGTGAAAACATACTGTTATAAATTGTGGATTTTTTTGCATTTTGGACAGTTGACCTTTTTGGTTTTGTAGTTTGGCGGAATTTTGAGAGTAAGGCCGCAGGTGCATGTGAGGAATATAAAGCCGTTTACCCTTCGCATAATGTCGCCGACCTGACGGAGCTGTTTTTCGATAGGCTGCTTTTGCACGGGGCCGGCCTGTCTTAAGGGCAAAGTTTCTTTGGTAAGAGCAACGGCAGGTACGACGGTCGCAGTTTTTGTCACGGCGGCGAAAGCATTCGAATAGTCGTTGAAACTTGCGCCTGCGGTCATGTTTCTGAGGATTTTTATCCTTTCGGAAATCGGCGGATGGGTGCTTGTAAGGTCGGACAATTTCAGGGCGTTTTTCTTTTTGAAGGGATTTACTATATACATCGGCGCCGTTACCTTGTTTACGGAGGCAAGCTGGGGCGATTTGTCGTTTGCGATTGTCTCCAGTGCCGAGGCCAGACCTTCGGGATAGCGGGTCAGCCTTGCTGCGCCGGCGTCTGCGAGATACTCGCGCCTTCTTGAAATCGCAAAATACAAAAACTGGGCCATAATCGGCGCAAGAATAGCGGCTGCGATTGCAACAACCAGCAGAACCAACTGGGCCTGTCCGCCCCCTCGGCCGGACGAGTATCTACGGCGGCTTGATGTCATGGAGCCGTAAAACATGCCGCGCAGAAAAACCTGCGAAAGCAGCACTATCGACCCGAGCATTATTCCGGCTAATGTCACAAAGAGTATGTCACGGTGGAGTATGTGGCTTATTTCGTGTGCGACTACACCCTGCAGCTGGTCGCGGTTGAGTTTTGCCAGCAGGCCTGCAGTGACAGCCACCGATGCGGACTGCGGGTTTCTGCCTGTTGCGAAGGCATTAGGGGCGGGGTCGGGAATGATATAGACCGTCGGCATCGGTACAGCGGCGGCGATGGACATTTCTTCGACGATGTTGAAAAGCTGAGGATTGACGTCATGGGTCACAGGCGCTGCCCTGCTGGCGGCCAGAAGTATCCGGTCGCCGCTTGAGAAACTGACCATTGCCAGCACAAGCCATATCGCGGAGGCGATTATGATTCCGATAAAGCCGGCATCGGGGCCGAAAAACACCCAGCCTATGACAAGGCCCAGCGTTATCAGTACCGCGGCCATCAGGACCATCAGCATTAAAGAGTTTCGCTTGTTTGCTCTTATAAGTTCCCACATGTTAGTTTTGAGTTCTTAGTTTTTAGTTTTTAGTTTTTTCTCTGTGCTGCCAATGCCTCTTCTACATTTCAACACTAAGAACTAAAAACTTACTTTTGGTACTTCTCTCTCGGCGGCAGCTTCTATTTCGAAGAAGTCGCGTTTTGTGAAGGTAAACATATTGGCAACGACGTTCGAAGGGAACATCTGGATTTTGTTGTTAAAGAACAGTACCTGGTCGTTGTAGCTTTGCCTTGCAAAAGAGATTTTGTTTTCGGTGCTTGTAAGCTCTTCCTGGACAGCGAGAAAGTTCTGATTGGCCTTGAGTTCAGGATAGTTTTCGACCACGAGCATGAATTTGCTGAGAGCTTCTCCCAGCGCCCCCTCGGTCTTTGCTGCTTCAGTGACGGTTTTAGCACCCATGGCCTGGCTTCTTGCGTTTGTGACGGCCTCAAACGTCTGTCTTTCATGCTGCATGTATCCTTTTGCGGTTTCAACGAGATTGGGAATGAGGTCGTGGCGGCGCTTAAGCTGCACGTCAATCTGTGACCAGGCGTTGTCAACCTGGTTGCGAAGGCGAACCAGGGCGTTATAGATGCCGATTACGAGAATAATCAGCAGTACGATAACAGCTAAAACAATAATTAACGCAGTCATGTTTTCTCTCCTAAAAGAACAGCGGTTTAGAGACGATTTTTTTAATCTCCACAGTTTTGACCGAATATATCGAGCAGCAATCCCTGGATTTTACTGTCCTTGTCGAGGTTTGCCTTTTGGAATATTTGCTGCAATTCGCCTTTGTCAAACCACAGGCCGTGACCTTTTGGGCATTTGTCAATAACAAGAGGCGGCGTACCGTTACCAACGACGATTTTAAGCATTTTTTTCAGACAAATAGGGCATTTCCTCGGTTTTTCAGGGTAAGCGGTATGGACTTTGAAGGAGTCCAGCAGAATCTTTGCCTGCAGAGGGTCTGCCAGCAGGATTTCCAGCTCGCCGGCATCAAGCCATATTCCGCTGCAATCGGTGCAGAAATCAACCTCCACCTCGTGCAACTCAAGCGTAATCATAGCATTTCTACAGACCGGGCAGTCCATGAAGGTTCTCCCTGACAGGCTGATATTGCCGTAATATTACACTGAAGGTTTTTTGCGGTCAAGAAAAGTCTGTGATGGGGGCAGAAAATCGCGCGCAAAAGACAAGGCTGATATTTGTGCTTGACGGTTGTGGTTGATTATTGATAATTAGAAACCGCTACAACTTAAGGCAGGCTAATATGATAGTTGACTGTCACACACATATAGATTGCCACGGGCACAGCGAACAGTCGGCCGGCATGGAGACAGTCGATGTTCGCATAGTTTTGGCCGAGGCGTCCGAATCGAGCCGTCAGGTCAACGAGCAGTTGTCCGAATTTATCGGCAGGCACAAGGGGAAAATGGTCGGATTTGCCTTTACGGACCCCAGACGCGACGATGTGGACGTCAAAAAGCTTAAGGTTGTGGTGGACAAGCTGGGTCTTTGCGGTTTTGTAGTTTACTGCAGCGGCAGTGGTTTTCACCCGTGTCACAGCCGGGCGATGCAGTTTTACCACAGCGCCCAGGAAACGGGTCTTCCGGTTTTCTTTCACAACAGCCGAAGTCCGGCAACAGAGGCGGTATTGGATTATTCCCAGCCTTATTTACTTGACGAAGTAGCCAGGACTTTTCCGGATTTGAAGATTGTAATCGGAAGTATGGGCATGCCCTTCAGTGACCAGACTCTTGCGATGGCGGCCAAACACAAGAACGTTTTCGCAGACCTGACAATAAGCCCCAACAGCGTCTGGCAGGTTTACAATCTGGTAGTGGCGGCATACGAGCGGGGGGTGATGGATAAGCTGCTTTTCGGCAGCGGATTTCCTTCGGGTAATGCAAGCGAGTGTATGGAAACACTGCTTGGTTTCAATAAACTTCTGGCCGATACCAATCTTCCAAAGGTTCCGCGGGGCAGTATCCGGAACATCATCGAGCGCGACACGCTCAAACTGCTGGGCATAAGAGAAAACACAAACCCGCAAGTGCAATAGGGTTAGCTGCACGGTTTCAAGAACGTGTTATGTTCCTTGCGATTTTGTTTTTTTCAGGGGTGAATCGGCAATGATTGAGATGCTCGAAGAGCAGCGTGAGAGCTGGGGGACACGAAGCGGCTTCGTACTTGCGGCGATAGGCTCGGCAATAGGGCTGGGCAACCTGTGGGGATTCCCGTACAAACTTTACAGTTACGGCGGAGCAGCGTTCCTGATTCCGTATATACTGGCGCTGTTTGTGGTGGGTATTCCTTTGATGATACTGGAGTTCAGCCTGGGGCATTATACGCAGCGGGCGGCCCCGGATGCTTTTAGGCAGTGCCACAAGGGTTTTGAGATTGTAGGCTGGTGGGGGATAATTCTGGGATTTGTGATAGTTACTTATTACCCGGTGATACTGGCGTATTGCTTTAGTTTTCTGGGCTACAGCATAGCCGGTATATTCAACGGCGGTCACTTGCCGTGGGCGGGTGAAGGTATAGAAGGGGTTGAGCGGGCGCGTAATTTCTTTTTCAATTCTTATCTGGGATACCAGGAAGGTACCGGACTTGGGGCGCTGCGATGGCCGATTGTCTGGATGTTGCTAATTTCCTGGGCATCCATATATTTCTGCATATTCAAGGGCGTAAAAATGGTCGGGCGGATTGTGTGGCTTACTGTTCCGCTGCCGTGGCTGATGCTTGTGATACTGGCTGTTCGGGGTCTGACACTCGAGGGGAGTATGCAGGGTCTGGTGTATTACCTGGACCCGGTCTGGAGCGAGCTGGCCAAGCCGACTACGTGGCGTTACGCATTCGGCCAGGTATTTTTTTCACTGAGTCTTGCGTTTGGTGTGATGGTTACATACGCCAGCTTTCTTCACCGTAAAAGTGATTTGAATAATAATGCTGCGATAATAGGTCTTGCGGATTTCGGCACCAGCTTTGTGGCAGGCATAGCGGTGTTTTCGACCCTTGGCGGGATGGCATTTGCCACACAGCAGGCCGGTCACGCAGTACCGGTAGAAAAGGTGGTTGCGGGCGGGCCCAGCCTGGCATTTGTGGCGTTTCCCTACGCATTGGCCCAGCTTCCTTATTCGGCGTACTTTAGTTTTGTTTTCTTTTTTGCTTTGGTTACGCTCGGCATTGATTCGGCGTTTTCGATTGCCGAATCTGTCGTTGCCAGTATCGTTGACAAGACAGGCTGGTCGCGAGGTAAAGTGCTTCTCGGCACCAGCGCAGCAGGGCTGATATTGGGTTTATTTTACGTTACCAAAGGCGGGCTCAACTGGCTTGGTACGGTGGACGGCTTTGTCAACGGGATGCTGGGTATAGCACTTCTGGGGCTTCTGGAGTGTGTGGTTCTGGGCTGGCTTTGGCGTGTTGGCAGCCTGCGCGGTCATGCCAATAGTCGCAGTGACTGGTCGGTGGGGAAATGGTGGGAATACATGATTCGGATGGTAGTGCCGGTTATTCTTGGGGCCCTTTTCTTCTGGCAGCTTTTCGATGACATCGGTAACGGGCGCGGATTTCTGCGAACGCCGGCAGGACAGTGGAAAGCGGATAACTGCATTGGGGTAGGGATATTGGCGGCTGCACCGATTATTGCGGTGGTTCTAAGTATTATTAAGGGAGGCAGAGGTTCTGAAAACAGTCAGGACAGGGAAAAGGGTCTGCGGATTTCAGGCAGATTCGCGGGGGGCGCGGCACTGGTAATCGCTTTATCGGCGGCGGGGCTGTTCGGGATTTCCACGATGTTCGAAAGGCTGGTTTTGCTGGAAAAGATTACGCTGTGGTTTTTACCGGCAGCAGGTATTGCGGCAATGTTAATAAGCAATTATGTTTTAGAGAGATACAACACGGTCAGCAGCAGGGCATCCTGGTTGGCACGATGGGCGGGTATAGCGGGCACGCTGGACGTCAGCGGTTTTATGGCGGTAATTCTGCTGAGGATATCATCAAAGGCCAACGTTGCCGAAGCTGCAGCGCCGTACATTCGCAAAAACTTAAGCGGTGTTTCTTATGTGCTTCTGGTGGTGGTGTTTATGACGATAGTAATGGGCCTGAGCTGGTGTTTTTACCGGGCGTTAAAGGCAGCCGAGAGTACCGCGCGCGCAGAGCAAATCGCAGAGCAACAGCAGGCAATGGAGATATAACAGCTTTACTTGAAACCTTGTGCCTGATTCTCTGTGTATTTGCGGCAGGCCTTTTCCAGGTCAACGTTGTTTATATTGGCCAGCGTGCACAGCCAGGCAAACACATCGGCAAATTCGTCCTGTTTATTCTCCATGTCGTCGCCGGCCAGAGCACTGGCGAGTTCTCCCACCTCTTCAGCAAACCACATGAAAGTGGCGGGCGTTCCCCTTTGGCGGTCCCGCTTGCCGTATTTTTTCAGGATCAGGTCTTGAAATTCAGTAATGTGCATTTTTGATATACAGCAATGGTACACAAAGGTGATAAATGCGCACACATTCCCACCTTAGGGCGGCTTTTTTATAGCCGCCCTTTTTTGCCGATGCTCAGCCGCTGTCAAACCAGAGGTTTGAAACTTAATCTATGTATTGGCCAGCAATGTCGCTATCTTTGCTTTGTCGAAGACGCTTTTTGCCTGGGCGATGGCTTTATCGTAGACCTGTTCGATCTTTACGCTGAATTTTTCGCCGTGCGCCTGCTCAGTAAGGTTCAGCTGGTTTATCATAGGTCCTTCAACGGCTTCGACGATCTCGAGCATCGAAATCTTTTTGGGCGGTTTTGCCAGCGAGAAGCCGCCTCTTGGGCCTCTTTTGCTGCGCAAGATGTTGGCCCTGACCATTTGCTGGAGTATTTTAAGCAAATACTCCAAAGGTATGTTGTACTCTTTGGCTATGCTTTGCGATAAAATAATTTTCTGGTCCTTATTCTTGGCAACGTAGCCGACCGCCAACAAGGCGTATCCTGTGGATCTACTGATTTTCATTTCAATCTCCTTTAAACAGGTAAATAACTATTAAAGTCACATTTTATTTCAGGCCAGGTTAACCGACACCGCAGTAAAACCGTTTTTTTTATTTCTTCGTGCCCTTTTGGGTATTTTTCTAAAGATTATACGTAATCACAGGGTTAACTTGTTGCCAAAAAAACCTGCACAGCGACAATTTTCCCTGGTTTTTTTTGTGCTAAACCTTAATTTGCCAACCATCGGGTGCGCTCAACCTAAGGATTTGTGCCTGCAGGTGGCTTTCCGATCATTATTCACAGTCTATTTGAAATTGCAAGAGTTTATACATTTCCAAGTGCTAAAACTTGGAAAAATGATATAATTAGCAAAAAACCTGTATATTGCAAGGATTTTTTTAAAAAAAAGACAAATTTCAGTTTTTTGGCAGTTATCGCAAAAAGCTTGACATCTGGCGGGTTGTGCCATAGGATTTGCGGTTCAAAGTGACGATTCGGAGAACATTATGGTTGCTATCAGGCCCAAAATAATCGTAAATTATGCTGAAAACGCCACAATGGTGGTCTTTACGGACGAGAAAATTCTTGAGGACAAGGATATTAAAGCCCTTCAAGAGTCCATCATGTCTGTAATCGAGCAGGCCAGGGGTATCAAGCTGATTTTGGATTTTTGCAACGTCAGGTATCTCTCATCGGCAGTTCTTGGGCTTTTAATACGGATAAGCAAGAAGGTCTATGAGCAGGATGGCCGGTTGAAGCTGTGTAATATAAACCCGAAGATATATGAGATTTTTAAGATAACGCGACTGACGAAGGTTTTTGATATATACGATAACAGTCAAAGCGCGATTGATAGTTTGTCTGCCGGTCAGTGAGGGGGCATTTCGGGTATTTCCTTTAAATCAGGCGGCAGCTGAGAGGAAAGCGTCAGGGTCCGGATTAAGATAATTCAGGGCAGCTCTGAAGTATATTATATGTCGTCGAAAACATCGATAACTCGCACGGTGATTGTAGAGAGCAAGCCGGGTGCAATAACGAAGGCTTTTGAGTGGATTTTGTCTAAACTGCAGGCTGGCAATTTTAGCGCCGAGGACGTTTTTGCCGTGCGTATGGCCTTATCAGAGGCCTTTCTGAATGCGATCAGCCACGGCAATAAGATGGACCCTGATAAAGAGATAAAAATAGACTACTCTGTCAGTGAGGATAAGGTCGGGATTTCCATGACCGACCAGGGCGAGGGTTTTAACCCGCAGAAGGTGCCCGACCCGCGATGCGACGAAAACCTCTATAAGACCCGTGGCAGGGGATTGCTTCTTATGCGCAGTTACATGGACGTTGTGGAATTTAACGAGTTGGGCAACAGCGTGCACATGGTCAGGTACAAAAACAGCGCCCGTTCCGCGGCCAATTCGAAGGACAGTAATGAACAACAGGGCCGTTCCGGTGTTTGATAATCCTGCCGGCGTATCTGTATGAGCATAGCGGTTTCAGGTAAGGAATAAATAATCGGATAATGTTTATAAGAAGGCTTTTTTTGGGTTGTCTGTTGTTTGGTCTGGGCGGTTGTGTTTACAATGATGAGCCTATGCCCAAAATTGTAGACGACACCGGCGGCCGGGCGGCTTTGTCGTCGAGCGCAGGCAAGGCCAATTACAACGGCAGCAGGACAGGAGCCGGTATTGTGTCCGATTGGCTGCCGCCGTCGTATCTGGAAAAGAAATGGACCGCCATAGTAATACATCACTCGGGTACCAGGGACGGCAATGCCACTATTTTTGGCAAATGGCACACACAGGGGCGAAACTGGGAGGGAGTGGGATACGATTTTGTCATAGGCAACGGCACCGACAGCGGTGACGGTCAGATAGAAGTTACGTTTCGCTGGCGAGAACAACTGGTGGGGGCCCATTGCGGGGGTACACCGGACAATTGGGCCAACGAAAAAGCGGTAGGAATATGTCTGGTGGGCGATTTCAATAAAACGGCGCCCACAGCAAATCAAATCGATTCAGCGATAAGGCTGGTTCGTTTTCTTTGCCAACGTTACGGCATTGCAGGCACGAGAATTTACGGCCACAACACAACTCCGGGGGCACGGCCTACGGAATGTCCGGGCAGGAGATTTTCAATGGCCCAGTTAAAGTCATCTGTGGGTTTCTGAAAGGCCACTTGCACAAGGGCCATTGGCATGCGTCCTATAACCCGACCGTCCGCAGGAATAATTTTGGTTTTTTGGCACATATAGACCAATGACGGATGGTTTAAGGTAAGTTGGTGTCTGATTTTTCCGAACAAGCAATACATAGGCAGCCGGTCGCGGCGCACATTGATGCCGGCCGTAGTTGTAAATCAAGGAGAAGTAATGGATATTTACGATTCGCTGTTTGCCCCTGAGAGCGTATTGAACGAACAGGTTGCCAGGCAGATATTCGGTATTTTGCCGGAGAACGGGCCGGTGATAGTAATAATGGACAAAGAGAAAAATTGCTGGCCAAGCGATTCGGAGAAATATTCAAATCTGCATATCGACACGTCTTTTCTGACCGAGTTATGCGCGAAAGTTGACGATGGGCATGAACCGATAGTAACCCAGGTAAATGACTGCGGTATTGTAGCGGTGCAGTTGAGAACAGAGAAAACAAACTGCGGTTATGCAATTGTTGCACTGCCGGCCTATAACCCGGAATCAACTTTGGTCAACATCAATCTTGTTGAGATAATACTTAACCAGATAGGTTTGATAGCAAAGCTGATTGAGAAAAACAATATTCTTTACGAGCTGCAGGCCAAGCAGCTCAGCGGCTACGGCGCCGGCGAGACGGCTTCCAACTGACCGTAAACCTCTTATATTGAATTCGCTGAGTTTCCCTCTAAGTTTTCCGGCCTCATACAAGACCAGCGGTACATTCTGCACATATTGCACCTTATGAATAATATCGTTCGGGGGGCGGTGCCTTTCAAAAAACGCCGACCACAGGCTCGAAGGTTCGGTAAAATAGACAGCAAACCAAGTTAAGATTGAATTCGATTTTTCATCTGTTATAATTGTCCGCTGACGCATTGGTTATGGCCAATGAGACGGTAATTTGTAAGAATGGGTTCAGATAATCAGAGGTAAAAGTGCGATTTCAGGTATTTCACGACGGCAAATGCGTTGACAGGTTTACATTGAACGGGGCCTATTTGTTCGGCACGGACGGAATTGCAATCCGTCGCAGCGAGGTTCGGTTCGAGAACGGTTTTATCGAGTGCAAAAAACCCAATATGGAAACAGCAGCCCTGGCGCTGCTTTGGCCGGTCGAAGGATTCGGCGAAGTGCTTTTGCCTACGACCTGTCTGCCGCAGCGTGAAAAACCGTATAATTTGAACGTGGAGGTAGCTCGTGCCAAGTTAATGCAGATAATTAATAAGCGGGAAGAATGGTCGTTTTTTGACAAGATACATGGTTTATCACATATTGCTGACGAGGCCCAGAGTTTATTTATCAGGGCAATTCAAAATATCTCCAGTCCTGAGACCGCGGCAAAACTTGCGGACGAATCACTTAAAAGGGCCATAGTTTTTTCAGAAAAGATTGCGGCAAAGCAGGCAGAGTCGCTTTTTACCGAAAGAAGCGCAACGCACGGCTTCGGGCGGGGGTGCCTGGGCTGTAAGGTCAATCCCCGGCAGGTAAACCAGCCGCAGTATGTGGGAAAACTGCGTGAATTGTTTAACTTTGTGACTGTACCGATAAGCTGGGCCCAGGTGGAGAAGCAGAAGGGCCAGTACGATTTTTCAGTGATTGACAACTGCATCGACATACTTACACAAAAGAAAGTGGCAATAGGCGCCGGCCCTGTGCTTTGTTTTGCGAAAGAACAGATGCCGAAATGGTTAGCCGACAGTGGAGAGGATTTTGAAAGGATTCGGGATGCAGCGTATGATTTTGTGTTAAAGACAGTGACGCGGTATTGCGACCAGGTTCGGCTGTGGCGAGTTCTGAGCAGTCTGAACGCGTTAAACTGTTTTTCTTTCACGTTTGAGCAGTCGCTGGAGATGACACGGGCGGCCACGATGGCGGTCAAAGCGGCCAGTGAAAAAGCTCTGAAGATTGTCGAGATAGGCAATCCCTGGGGTGAATATTACGGCAAGACAAGCGGCACGATTCCTCCGCTGGTTTACATGGATATGATTCTGCACAGCGGAATGAATTTTGACGCCTTTGGTGTACAGATGCGTTTTGGCAAAAATGCCGATGGTATGCATGTAAGAGATATGCTGCATATATCGGCGGTTTTGGACTACTTCAGTGCCGTAGCCAAGCCGCTGCATATAACCGAGGTGGAGGTGCCCAGCAAAAACTGTGAACCGAACGGAGGAAATTCAGCAGGGATATGGCATCAGCAGTGGGACCAGGCCCAGCAGGCTGAGTGGATTGGTCAATTCTATAAAATAGCACTGAGCAAATCGTTTGTTAATACTGTGACATATTCGAGCCTGACGGATGCCGCCGACAACGTTATAGCCAGCGGCGGTTTACTGACCGAGCAGTTGAAAGAGAAAAAATCTTTTCAAACCGTAAAGAAGCTCAAAGAAGTTATTTTCAGCCGGTAAGAAATTTTCGAGTATAGTTCTGTGGTTTGGCATTCAGGACATAAGCGGCTCAGTGCCGCACAAGGCATCTGGTCGGTTAAGGCAGCGGCGGAAAGGATTCGGTTGTTGGTGATGAATGCATCGCGGGATAAACGGCAGGAAATTAATGCATTCTGTGCGGCCCTGTGCATAGCCGCAGCGGCTTGTTTTTGTTTTTCATTTCCGTGTATTCGAGCAGTTAATAAGTCTGAACATATTGCATTGGACAGTAAAATAAACCCTAACGATGCGCCGCTTGGCGGTTTGGTAAGCCTGCCGGGCATAGGTATGGCCAGGGCGGCTGCTATAATAGATTACCGGCAGCAACACAGCAGCAGCGAGATTGAGCCTGCTTTCGGAAAAAATGATGATTTGCAGAAGGTCAAAGGTATAGGGCCGGTCACAGTTGCCAATATAAGCCAATGGTTAAAATTTGATTAACGGTGGGTGTATTTTAGGGCATTTTGCAGCGTCAGGAAAGCGGAAAAATGACAGAACAGTGGCAGATAAACAAACCGCTCGGTGAATGCTTTGGTACGGGCAGAAAGATTGAAGCCGGCGAAGAATACTTTGCAGCCCTGGTGGAAAGTCAGGCCGGTTTTGAGCGGCGGGATTTCTGCGCGGACTACTGGCAAAGGGAAAAACCGCAAGTGTTCTGCTACTGGAAAACAAAGCTGGCAGAGCCGGACAAAAAGAAACATCTGTTTGTCGATGACCAGATGCTGATGTCTTTTTTTGACAGGCTTGCAGCCGAAACTGAGCAGGAAAGGATAAACTTCAGGTTTGTTCTGGCGTTGATTCTGATGCGAAGAAGACGTTTGAAATACGATTCGAGTGATAAAAGCCAAGGACAGGAGGTCTGGCGTTTGCGGAAGGTGGGCGATAATGAATTTACAGAGGTGGTAAACCCGCATCTCGACCACGAGCAAACCGAACAGTTGGGTTCTCAACTCGGCCAGATATTGCAGGTGGACTTATAGGCGATGAAATTTACGATGTTTAAGATTTTGTTTTTTTTCGCGGCGATGTTTGTTGTCGGAGGCTGCGCGGCACCGAGGCGTGCTCCTGTGCGTGTATGCACGGGCGCTGAATCGGTAAAGGATGCGATTTCCGGTTTGCGGTCCTGGTCGTCGGGTGCGACGAGTTTTCGAGGTAACGGCAGGTGCGTTTTTCAATACCGGGAACGGGCAGGGATACGCCGTGAGAGTTTTCCCGTTAAACTGTGGGTAAATCCGCCCACAGAGGTCCGTCTGCAGGGCGATGTTGCTTTTGACCCGAAAGCAGTCGTGCTGGGCGCAAATAAGGACGAGTTCTGGATATCAATCAAGCCCGAGCAAATCGGTAACGCTTATTACTGGGGCCTGTGGTCGCAGGCGGGCGAGTTTGAAGATTTGCTTAGCCCTGAGTTTATACTCGAGGGTTTTGGTGTAACGATTTTCGCCGGGCAGCGAGCACAGCCGGAAAACTGGTCATTATTAAAAGAAGGTATTTATGATGTGCTGGTCAGCAGGGATGTTGCCCAAAGAAAACGGCGAGTATATATAGACAGTTGTAACCAGCGGGTCGGCAAGATTGAATATATAGGCAGCGACGGCCGCCCTGAAGTGATTACAGAACTGGGTGGGTATAAGAAAATCAGTGAAGGATTTTACGTTCCATCAGCGGTGAAGATTGTTAATTGTTCGGCCCAAAAGCAGCAGGACTGGGTCGGTGTTACGGTCAGTCTGGATTCCGTCAAGGCCGTAACATTCGGTCAGCAGTTGCACGATGCGCTTTTTACAAGACCGCAGCCGCGAGGTTTCAAGCATAAGTACGAAATAATCGACGGCAGAATCGTTGAGCAGCCTTGACTTTGGAAACAGTCTCGAAATAAAGACGACGTTACGGTAATAACGATTGTTTTTTCGGGGTCAAGGACAAGAGTAAAGGAGATTGGTCTTGGGGACAATAAGTTTGAAAAAACGGATTAAGGAAGGGTTTTTTCTTCTGGATGGCGGGATGGGGACGGAACTGATAGCGCGTGGTGCCCAGGTCGGCATCTGCAATGAATATCTGAATATCAAGTCACCGGATGTGGTTTTTGAGATTCATAAGGAGTATTTTCGGGCGGGCAGTGACGCGGTGCTGACCAATACGTTCGGGGCCAACAAGTACTGTCTGGGGCGTCACGGGCTGGAAAAGAGGGTGGTACAGATAAATTTAACGGCTGCGGAATTGGCCGGTCGTGCGGGCGGGCAGGAGCATTACGTTCTTGGCGATATAGGCCCCAGCGGGGATTTTCTGGAGCCTTTGGGTAATCTAAAAGCTGCCGATTTACGTGCCGCCTATGTCGAACAGGCCGGTGCGCTTTTGGGGGCAGGTGTGGACGCGTTTATAATCGAGACAATCAGCAGCATCGACGAAATGGAGATTATCATGGAAGCGGTCAAATCGGTCAGTGCGGCGCTGCCGGTTTTTGTGTCGATGGCCTTTAACAAAGTGGGTGAAGATTTCAGGACGATGATGGGGGTCGATGTTGACAGCGCGGTCGGCAAAGCGGTGGCAGCGGGGGCAGATGCGGTGGGATTTAACTGCGGGAACATGGAGCTGGATGATTATGTTGAACTGGCCAGGCAGTACGTTTCAGCGGTGAAGGCCCTGGGTCAGGAAACGGTGGTTTATGCCGAGCCTAATGCGGGCAAGCCGCAGTTAGGCGACAAGGGGGTCTTTTATAAGGTATCGCCGGAGGATTTTGCGGCGGCGGCGGAAAGGATATATTTGGCTGGGGTGAACATAATAGGGGGCTGCTGCGGGACGGGGCCAGCCCATATAAAGGCATTGGCAGATAAGCTGAGAAAATAGATTCCTGAGATTAAGTCACCAGCTATGGAAGGCTTTGTTGCAGCCGTGACTTTAGCCATCAAGACCCGGAAAGGGCTAAGTTTTTTGTAAATCGAGTTCTTTGATGTAATGGAGACGGCACAGGCGGATACTTATGTCTTTGGGGAATTTAACGTGGAAATTACGATTCATAATTATCGTTCTGAGTGTATATATTCAGACCGGTGGTGTTTCAGCAGCCGACAGGGTCAGGATTTGGCAGGACGAACTTGTTTTACCCACGTACAGGATGAATCCCGACGATGTCAACCCTGTTTTCAAAAGACCTTTGTCCTATCAGGGTGCCGAGAGGGTCATCTATCCCTACCCGGTACAGGATAATTTCACCAGCGTCAAAGAGGACGTCAGCTACAAAGCAGTTTACCTCGAAAATGAGTACATCAAATTATGCCTGCTGCCGGAAATAGGCGGAAGACTGTTTTACGCCACCGACAAGACCAGCGGTTATGAAATGTTTTATCGTCAACATGTAATCAAACCTGCTCATATAGGTATGCTGGGAGCGTGGGTATCCGGAGGTATCGAGTGGTGTGTGTTCCATCATCATCGTGCTTCTACGTTTATGCCGGTCAGTTACCTTCTTGTTGAAAATACCGACGGCAGCAAGAGTATCTGGTTCGGTGAAATCGAACCGCGGCACCGTATGAAATGGAGTATCGGTATTACTTTATTTCCGGGTAAATCCTATATAAGGGCTGACGTGAGATTGTATAACCGTACGGATACGGATAATTCTTTTCTTTACTGGGCAAATGCGGCTGTACACGTCAACGAAGATTACCAGGTATTCTTTCCGCCGAGCACAAAATACGGGGTATATCACGCCAAGAACGATTTTGTGCATTGGCCTATCGGCCGGGGGAGGTATCGTGATGTTGACTACGAAGGGGTCGATGTTTCCTGGTGGAAGAATCATCCCCGGCCAATCTCGATATTCGCTCATGAAATCCAGGAGGGTTTCTTAGCGGGATACGACCACAGCAAACAATGTGGTACGGTTCACGTGGGTAATCATCATATAGTCACAGGGGCAAAGCTCTGGGAGTGGGGGCCCGGCGAAGAAGGCAGGATATGGGACTGCAATGTACTTACCGACTCGGACGGGCCTTACGCCGAATTGATGACAGGGGCCTATTCGGATAATCAGCCCGATTACAGCTGGATTAAACCTTACGAACACAAGCAGGCCAGCCAGTACTGGTATCCGCTGCGGAATATCGGCGGGGTCAGGTCTGCCAATCTTTCAGCTGCAGTTAACCTCGAAGTCAAAAAAGACCGCGACATCTTTTTCGGCTTCAATACGACCCAAAAGTACAAAAATGCGAAGGTTCTTTTAACGGCAAAAGGTAAACAGCTGTTCGAGAAAGTAACAGACATCGGACCTGCACAGCCGTTTGTACAGACAGTCAAAATGGGCGAGGGGATTGATGAAGCCGACCTCGAATGCTCACTGACAGCCGAATCGGGTGACAAGCTTATAAGCTACAGACCCGTGACAGTGGATGTCAGCGATGAATTGCCGGAGACGGTAAAGCCTCCCGCCGTTCCTGCTGACATTAAAACGAATGAGCAGTTGTACCTGACAGGTTTGAGGGTCAAGCAGTTCCATAATGCACGGCTGAAAGCAGACGACTACTTCGAAGAAGCGCTGCGGCGAGACCCGTGTGACGCTCGATGTAATATCCAGCTTGGTCTTGACGCTGCGGGTCGTGGTTTATACCAGCAGGCCCGGCACAGGTTTGCGACGGCTATAAAGCGAATGGCCGAAGATTATACCAGGCCGCGGGATTGTGAAGCATATTACCAGTTGGGTCTGGTATTGAAAAAACAGGGCAGGCTCGATGAAGCCTGCGACAATTTGTACAGGGCGGTATGGGATTATACGTTTCGCTCGGCGGCTTATTACCAGCTTGCTGAGATTGCCTGCCGCAAAGGCAGATTCGACCAGGGCCTGGATTTAATTGATAATTCACTGCAGACAAACGCTGTTAATACCAGGGCGCTGGGTATAAAAAGCGCAATTCTGCGTCGGCTTGGACGACATCAAGAGGCACTGAAGACAGCCAAGGGTACTTTGGAGATTGACCCGCTGGATTTTCTGGCGAGAAATGAAGTTAAATTGGCTCTTGCGGCGATGCATCGCAGGAAACAAGCGAGGCAACAATCCGAAAAGCTCGACAAAATTATGCGGGACGATGCGCAATTATATCTGGAGCTTGCAGCCGATTATATGAATTGTGGTTTGAATACAGAAGCAATCGATTTGCTGACGTCGGCAGTTGAAAAGAAAACCGGGCGTATCAGCAGCTATCCGATAATCCATTACTATCTGGCGTATCTTTACCATAAGAACAATGACCGGCAGAAATCAAACCAGTTTCTGGCAAGTGCCTCGCGGTGTCCGACAGATTACTGTTTTCCTTTCCGGGTGGAAACCATCGATGTACTGGATTACGCAATCGGCTGCAATGCCGATGACGGGCGTGCATATTATTATCTTGGCAATGTTCTTTATGACCGTCAGGCTGAAAGGGCACTGACTGCCTGGAAGAAGGCTATCGAGTGTGAGCCATCTCTGGCAATTGCTTATCGCAATCTGGGGTGGGGCTATTATTATGCGATGGATGACATCGCCAGGGCGATTGAAAGTTATCAAAACGCCATCAAACATAATCCGCAGGACGGGCGATATTATTACGAGCTTGATTTTCTCCACGAGCGAAACGGGACAAATATAGAAAAACGGCTAAGGGTGCTTGAGGCCAATCACGAGGTTTTGACAAAGAATAAGCTGGCCGTTGTCAGGGAGATTATTGCGCTGGTGCAGGGCGGCAGATATGACAAGGCTATCGGTTTTCTTTCGAGTAATGTTTTCCCTGCACAGGAGGCCAACAGGCGGCTTCATGACATATACGTTGATGCGCATTTGCTTCGCGGCCTGGCTTATTATAATAAGGGTCGGTACGGCCTGGCTGTTGCGGATTTTATGGCTGCGGACCAATACCCGGAAAATCACCAGGTGGGGCGCGATAAAGAGTATATCAGAAATGCCCAGATTTATTACCTGACAGGTCTTTGTTATCAGGAGCTGGGGGAAAATGGACATGCTGAGAGCTTTTTCAAACTGGCCGCCCGGCAGCAAACACAAGACAGCGAGTATTTATATTACAAGGCCCTGGCCTTGCAGAAACTGGCGCAGGCAGAAAAGGCATCTGCCGTCAGGCGTCCTGCGGACTCTATATTTGACAGACTCATCACACTGGGTAAGGCAAAGCTGAGTGAAGCCGATGAGACGGATTTCTTCTCGAAGTTCGGCGAAGGTGAACCACCCCATTTACGCAAAGCGTCGGCGCATTATATGACAGCTTTGGGGTATATGGGTAAGTATGAAAAATCTCAGGCCGAAAGTGAACTCAAAAAGGCTGTCGATTTGGACGTCAACCATATCTGGGCCGGATATTATCTGCAGCATTTGGACTGAAAGAGTCAAGCCGGCGTGGAGATTATAGGCGGCTGCTGCGGAACGAGCCCGGCGCATATTAAAGCCGTCGCCGACAGGCTGAAAAAATGATAAAAAGGGAATCGCAGATGAAAAATCAATTCCATACCGCCTTCGTATTTATTCTCATCGCAATCTTTACCACTTCGGCACTTTCTGCTGCCGGAACTGACACCAGGAATGAGGAAACATTTCTGCTTTGGCCTGAAGCTGCGCCGGGTGCTTTGGGCGATGCCGACCAGGACAAACCTTCCATCACGGTTTTCCTTGCACCCGAAGACAAAGCTGTCGGCACTTGTGTCATAGTTTGTCCCGGCGGCGGCTACCATAGTCTTATGATGGGTTACGAAGGCGAGGAAATGGCACGCTGGCTCAACTCCATCGGTGTGACGGGTATCGTACTGAAATATCGTCTTGCCAGGCACGGCTACCATCATCCCGCATGGCTTCAGGACGCTCAAAGAGCGATAAGTTTCGTAAGGGCCAAAGCAAAACAATGGAACATCGATCCCGGTAAGATAGGTATAGCCGGCTTCAGTGCCGGCGGACACCTGTCATCGACAACCGCTGTTCATTACAAAAACAGGTCATATAAACCCAAAGACGACATAGACAAGCTGAGCTGTCGTCCTGATTTTGTAATTCTCGTCTATCCCGGCATCACGGTAGCCAAATGGAGTGAAAAACTAAAAGACAACCTGGTTGGTCCCGACGGTGACGCCAGCCTGCTTGAATACCTTTCTACGGACAGGCACGTCACTGCCGAAACGGCTCCGACATTCCTTGTCCACGGCAGTAATGACGCTATGGTCGGCCCCGAACACAGCATCGCCTTTTACTTAGCCTGCCTGAAGGCCGGCGTCCCTGCCGAGTTGCACATCTACCAGGACGGCCCGCATGGTTTCGGAATGGGACAGACACAAAACACCGGTGCGGTAAAGGAGCACGGCCAGGCCATCGCAAGTTGGCCCAAACGCTGCGAAGATTGGATGAAAGAACTGGGACTGCTCGACAAAAAGGCACTTTAAAAATGCGTACCGTTCTTTATATTATTGCCGGGCCGTGTCTATTTATCAGGTGGGGTTTAGGAATTTTTCGATTTGGTCTATCGTTCTTGCGGTGGCGCCCTGATTTTTTCTGATAACTTCGCGGCCTGCCTGTGCAGTAGCGGCGGCAAAAGACGGCTCCGTAAGACACTTTTGCACAGCCTCTAACAAGGCATTTTTATCTGTTACCCTGATAGCGCCTTTGTCGGCCAGAAGTGCGTCAACGGTCTGCTTGAAATTGGATGTGTGGGGGCCGAATATGGTGCATTTGCCTAAGGCGGCGGCCTCGGCCATGTCTGAGCCGCCCATGGGCACAAGCGACCTGCCGACAAAAATTACCGCTGCAAGTGAATAAAATTTTCTTAAATCGCCCATTGTATCGCCGAGAATAATCGTGCGGTGGTCGGTTTTATGCGGGGTCTGTTGCTGTTTTACCTTGCTGTATCGTATTAAGCCAAAACCTGCCTGCTGAATCAATTGCGCCACTTCGTTAAATCTCTCGGGTTTGCGAGGTACGATTACCAGCCGTAAATCCTTGAAGCGGTCGTGCTGCTGCAGTTGGCGGTAGGCGTCGATAATTATCTTTTCTTCGTCGTTTCCCGTGCCGCCGGCGACGAACAGCTTTTCGTTTTTTATGTTAAGTTCAGCCGCCAGTTCATCCGAGCCTTCGACTTTGTCCTGTATCTGGGCGGTGTCGTATTTGAGCGAGCCGGTAATAATGACCCTGTCGGCGGGGCAGCCGATTTGGGCGAAACGCTGGGCGTACTGGTCGGTCTGAGCAAGAATAAGTGTTACGTTTTCAAAAATTCTTCTAATAACCGGTTTGAGCAGCCTGTATGCACGAAAACTTTTTTCGCTTATTCGGCCGTTTACGACAACCACGGGTACGTTGCGTTTTGCTGCAGTCCTTACGAAATTGGGCCAGACTTCCAGCTCCATCAGCAGACACAAAGATGGCTGGATACGGCTGAAGGCACGGCTGATTATCCAGGAAATATCAAAGGGAAAGTAAAATACCTGCAGTCGGGGGGCGAAAATGGCATTTGCACGCGCAAATCCGGTATCTGTGGTGGTGGTTATAATTATTTCGAAATGCGGAAACTTTTTTTCAAGCTCTTTTACAAGGCTGTTTGCGGCGTTGACCTCGCCGACACTGACAGCGTGCAGCCAGATGCACTTTTTTTGCGGGTCTTTTCGGGCTACTGCGCCGAATCTTTCAGACCAGCCGGTGTGGTAGCGCTTATGCTTGGCCATGCGGTACACAACAGTAGGCGTCATAGCCAAACCTGCGAGCAGATATAAAAAGTCCAGCAGCAAAGTCATTTTTTGAAGTCCGTAGTGATATAGGAACCGGGCGTAATGATATTTTTAATCGGCCATAATGTCAAACAATAGGTTGCGGCTGAGTGAACATACAACTGCCACAGTCAAGACTTACCAAAGAGCGGCAAAGTCGGCCCAGTCGCTGAAATCAAAGGTATTGTCCGAGTTGGTATCGGCGGCGCGGCAGTTGTAGTTGAGCGCCGAGCATGTATTAAGCCATTCCTGTGCAAGTATTTGCAAATCGCGCATGTCAAAGGCACAATCGTGGTTTAAGTCACCCTGGGGCCACAGCCGGCCGGGGATACCGCATACAGGGTAATAGGCTAATAACCGCCATTGTTTGGCCAAAAGAGTATAATCGGCAAAGTTGACACTGCCATTTTTGTCAATGTCGGCCCGGCTGCAAAAATCGTTGCTGGAACCGCAGTCGTTGCGCAACCAGTTTTCTGTAAGTATGTAAAGGTCGGCAGAACCGACTTTGCAATCACCCGTAAGGTCGGCATAGGGGCGGATGCTGTCGTGACAGGCGGGGAGGGGATAAATATCGTTTACGTCAAAGCCCAAAAGTGCTCTTCGGGTGTCGATTGTGATTTTTTCAAAGGCCGTGGCTGCCAGGTCGATAAGCCAGCCGTCCAGGAGTTTGGCTGAGGCGCACAGGAAATTGCTGCCGAAAATGCCGTCAAGAATGATGGGAGCACCGGTGAATTCGTCGATGATTTCGATATTTGCAACGCCGATACGGGCATTCTGGAAAATAAGATTGTAGCCGCTTAGAGTTGGTATTATCAACTCGTCGATTTGATAGCCGGCAATATTTACATCTTCACCGATTCCGCCGATGGGCAGAATGAAGTCTGGGGTAATAATGGGATTGGCATCGGTGTCGGTCAGTCCTAACTGTGCGGCCTGTGGGCCGGATATGAGACTGATAGTGCCGCAGGTGTCCAGCACCCAGGTGCCGGTAACGGTCTGGGCGCCATACCTTGCGGTTACATTATCAATAACGGGATTGTAAGCAAGTACAGGCAGAGGCGGAATGTTTTCCGGCGCTTTTGGCATAATATATTTTTCGAATCTCAGCGGTACGACAAAATCGACTTCGGGTATCGCCGGGTCGTTCGGCTGCAGGATGTTGGCGGAGAAATACTCAAGCCGATTAGTAGCACCGGCATCAACTACTACCGTTTTTCCTGCCATAACGGGCATTCCGAGAATATCAAGGGGTTCATCCGGCCAGTCACCGGCGTAGGTCTGGTTTATCTGCAGTCTGTAAGGTCCCGATAGTATATATTGTTCCGGGTCATTGGGGTCTGGGTCCTGAAAATCATCAGTGCCGATGTAGAGGGCTTCGGAAACATCGAAAAATTCCAATCCGCCTATACCGACATCCGCGTAGAGGGCATCGGGGTGGATTGATATATCCAGCAAATCGGCGGTTTCCCGTGAAAGCAATATACCGGAGGCGCCGGTGTCGAGAAAGGCCCAGTTAAGTTCAAAATTGCCCTCATATAACAAAGGCAAACCGTTGGGGTCACGTTTCAGCAGGAACAGTATCCTCGGCAGGTCAAGGGCCACCTCAAATACGCCGTCGATGTTGAAATCATCTGGGCCGGCAAGCGTGCAATTGCAGACGACCAAAACCAGAAGAGTAAAAATTAGTTTGGCTTTTTTGTCGAATCGGTGCTTTTTATCCAACATTTAGCCATCATCCCTTCTCGATACCATTATAGCATAAGGCTGGGGGTTTTGTGTGTGTAAAGCCGGGCCGGCAAAGAAAAAACAATTATTGAAACAACGGCATATAACAGTAAAATCTTTACGGCTTAGAGGCGGATTTGCCTGCGGCCAGATAATAAACTAAAGGAAACTGGTATTTAAAGGGAGCCGATTATATGAGGATTTGCACAACGATAGCGGCAATGTTTGCAATAATCACATTGTGTTTTGGCTGTGAGCGGCGGACAGAAGAAAGGCAGCTAAAGAATTTTATTTCGGCCCACGTGGGCAAGGTCAAGCCTGTGGCTAAGCAGGCCCGCCTTGCATACTGGCAGGCGGCAAACAGCGGCGATGCGGCCGATTACGACCAGTCCAGCCGACTCGAGCTGCAGATTCGGCAAATATACACTGATTCACAGGAGTTTGCTTTTCTTAAAGGTCTGAAGCAGTCGAGCCGGATAAAGGACGCTGAACTTGCGCGACAGTTGGACGTGTTATATAACGCCTATCTGGCGAACCAGATAGACCCCCTGCTTCTAAAGGAAATTGTAGAGCTGGGCACAGAGATAGAGAAGAATTTCAGCACTTTCCGGGGCACTATCGAAGGCAAGAAGGTAACTGTTAACGAGATTAAGGAGATTTTGAAAACCGAAACGGATTCGGTCAAACGCAAACAGGCCTGGGTTGCCAGCAAACAAGTCGGTGCGGTGGCGGCCGACGACCTTATAGAATTAGTGAAGTTACGAAATCGTTCGGCCAGACAGGTCGGTTTCGAGAATTTTCATACGCTTTCGCTTACTCTCAGCGAGTTGGACATTGACGAACTGGACCGCATTTTCAACGAACTTTATGAATTGACCAACGAGCCGTTCAGGAAACTCAAGAGTGAACTGGACGCTATTTTAGCAGATAAGTACGGGGTAGAAGTTAATCAGCTTATGCCGTGGCATTATCACGACCCGTTCTTTCAGGAAACTCCGCTTGTTTACGAGTTGAATTTAGACACCTATTATGAAGATGAAGATGTCAGGGAACTGGCGATAAAATTTTATGATGGTATTGCCCTGGGCGTGGATTCCATAATTGCCAACAGCGACCTTTACGAACGTGAAGGCAAAAACCCTCACGCATTTTGCACGGATATAGACAAGGAAGGGGATGTGAGGATTCTATGTAACCTTAAAAATAATGAAAACTGGATGGAGACAATGCTGCATGAATTGGGGCATGGGGTCTATGATAAGTATCACGACATCAATGTTCCTTACCTTTTGAGAGAGCCGGCGCATATTTTTACCACGGAAGCGATTGCGATGCTGTTCGGGCGGCTCAGCAGAAATGGAGCGTGGATGCAGCAGATGCTAAAATTGTCGGACGAACAAAGGCTCGAAATAGACAAGGTCAGCAGCAGGTACGCACAGCTGAAACAACTCATATTTGTCCGCTGGGCGATGGTGATGTACAATTTTGAAAAGCAGCTTTACGCAAACCCCGAACAGGATTTGAATTCACTATGGTGGCGGATGGTTTCCAAGTACCAGTTTGTGAACAAGCCGCCCGGTCGAGACGAACCGGACTGGGCCGGCAAAATACATTTTACCATCGCACCCTGCTACTACCATAATTATGTATTGGGTGAGTTGTTAGCATCTCAATTGCATTACTATATTGTTTTCAATGTTCTTGAACTTCAGTCTGATAAGGATGTCAGCTACGTTGGTCACAGCAAAGCCGGAGATTTCCTCCGCAGAAAAATCTTTGAGCCTGGGTCGTTGTATCGCTGGGACGATATTATTGAACAGGCGACAGGCCAGCCGCTAACGCCGAAATATTTCGTAGATGAGTTTGTTAAATAATCGAATGTTTTGTTCTCAACATACACGTGTTTGAAGGAAAAATTCACGGATGAATAACTCAAAAGAGTCTTTGCCGGAAATAACAGTCAAGGCGGTGGTGCTGGGAGTTGTGCTTTCGGTGGTTCTGGCGGCGGCGAATGCGTATCTTGGGCTGTTTGCCGGCATGACGGTGTCGGCATCGATACCTGCGGCGGTGGTGTCGATGGGGGTGCTGAGGCTTTTTAAGCGCAGCAACATACTGGAAAACAATATCGTGCAGACCGCGGCCTCGGCAGGCGAATCACTGGCTGCGGGCGTGATATTTACCATGCCGGCGCTTGTAATACTGAATTTCTGGACAGGGTTCGATTTCCTGTGGGTGACA
>DATKWV010000189.1:0-9193 GCA_035529405.1 Sedimentisphaerales bacterium
AATTCCGGTACTAACTTTTTCTGCGCCAATATGTTGACCAGGCACAGGTAATCACTTTTCACCAGCCAGCGGCCTATCAGGTGCCACAATATTCTGCTGCACTGATACAATACAACCATAGCGCAGCCGGCCGCCGCAACCTGTAAAGTGGCGCTGCCGCTTGCTACGATTGCAAAATCGGCATCAGCGGCAGCGGCATAAACACCATCTGTAGTATAAGAACAGCCGAAACCCTGAATTTCAGCAGCTTTAAGTAGTTGCAGTTTCTTCTGGTCAACAGCCACAGCCGTGAAAGTCATACGAGGGTATTTCTGCTTCAGCCGCAAAGCGATTCTTTGCATTTGCGGCCAAAGTGCGGCTATTTCAGCAAGCCGCGAACCCGGCATAAGCGCAATTTTAGCGATTCTAATATCAAAATCGGCGTATCGTTTAAAGTTATCGCCTATGCAGCCGTACAGGTCGTCCAGCAGCGGGTTGCCCACAAAGACCGTTTCTACGCCTCTTTTGGAAAACCATTCCTGCTCGAACGGCAGGATACAGCAGAGCCTGTCGCAGCATTTCCGTAGTTTTCGGATTCGCCAGCCGGCCCACGCCCATAACTGAGGCGCGACATAAAAAATGGTCTTTATGCCCAGTTTTTTGGCGGCCCTGGCGATATGAAAATTGAAGGCCGGCGAATCGCAAACTATAACCAAATCGACCTTACTGGCTTTTAGATAAGCGGTTATGCGCCTTATCAGCGCATAGTACCTGGCCACATGCGCAAAAGCCTTATATATCATAGCGGCCTTGCCTGCGGTATCTTCCAGCAGCCTGCACCCTGCTTGCGACATCTTGGGCCCGCCTACACCTACAAATTCAATGTCCCGGCGGTATTGTTTAACGGCTGCTATAAGGCCCGCACAATGAGAATCGGCGCTGGGCTCAGCGGCGCTGATAAAAATCCTGTATTTTCGCAACTGCTCGGCCATAATCTGCAATATGGTACTTTTGCTGGATGAAACGGCAACCAGATAATGAAATTTCGATAACATTGAAAACCGCGACCTTGCGATTTTCGGCATTGCCGACCCATTTTTTCAGCGCTGCTGCATTTTGGTCAATATCCTTTCCAGTCCCTGGCGGGCTGGTTGGTGTTGGGCATTTGTGCGCAGCGTCTGCCGGTAATGTTCGACGGCCTGCTCAAGCCTGCCTGTCCGCTCGAAGTTTACCGCAAGGTTAAAGTGGGCATTGCTGTTGCCCGGGTCAATTTGCAGCGTCCGCTGAAACCACGCAATCGCCGGACCGACCTTACCCATTGCCATATACGTAACGCCGAGGTTGTTATACGTATCAATGTCCCCCGGCTGAATCTTTACTGCCTCGCTGAAATGCTTTACCGCTTCCTCGTACCTGCCATTTTGTGAAAGCAGTACCGCCAGGTTATTATGTGCATCAAAGTAATCGCCTTGTATGCGTAAGGCCTGCTGGTACTCTGTTATCGCTTCAGCAATCCTTTTCTGCTCCGTGAGCGTTATTGCCAGGTTATAGTGTGCGCTGGCAAAATCAGCATCGACCATTACGGCATTTCTGTAGGCGGCGATGGCCTCGTTTGTTTTTCCCTGTGCGGCTCGAACGTTACCCAGGTTATTGTATGCCTGTGCATATCCCGGATTGATTTTTATCGCTGCTGTATATTCCTCTGCTGCCTCTTTAAGCTTTCCCTGCTTTTCAAAAGCTATTCCAAGGTTGTAGTGTGCTGTCGGATGCAGCGGTTTAATCTCCAGTGCCTTGCGGTATTCAATTACGGCTTCCTCAAGTCTTCCAAGCTGGGTCAGTGCGTTGCCGAGATTGTTATGTGTGGCCGGATAGTTCGGTCGCAGCTGCCTGGCTTTTTCATAATGTGCCACAGCTTCATCCGCCTTGCCGTTGGCTGCCAGGGCAATACCGAGATTGTTATGCGTCTCTGCGTTATTACTGTTTAGTTTCAGCGCCTGGCGGTAACACTTAACAGCCTCATCTGTTTTGCCTTCGTTGAACAATAAAAGCCCCAGCCCGTTATGCAGTGAGTCGGCCTGCGGGCTTAGAGTCAGCATACGTCTCAGCAGCGTTTCGCTGTTCTGCCAGTGATGCAGATAACCTCGCGTGGCAAATGCTTCCGAAACTGCCAGAACACATACCGTCATACAAATCACAGCCCGCTTGTTCACCGAAACAGAAAGACTTGACACTGCCCAAACCCGGGACAGAAAGTAGCCAACAGGCAAAAGCAGGCCCACACACGGCAGATAGGCAAATTTGTCGGATGCTATCACATTGGTAAAACCTATCACCCCCATGGTCGGGAATATCGCCACAAAGAAAAACAGCCACCCCGCCAGCAAACAGCGACTGCGACGCAGCGAAAGCAAAAGTACCACCGCCAGAATGCAGCTTCCAACAACGCCTAAAAAAACCATTGGCTCAGCTATACTCACAGGATTGGGTACAGGATAATGGGATGAAAGATTCAGCGGAAAAAGCATTTTGTACGGGTAAAAAACAATGTTGTGAAATAGTATCAGGATACTTTCGCTTAGAGACTTGCTTTCCGGCATGGTCACCGACGCTGTTCGCCCCTGCGAGACGACCGTAATCACCGAAGAAATGACTCCTATCACAAGCAGCGGCACTTTTTCCAGAACCGAACGCCTCGAAAGCCGGTTCAGGGGCCAGTAATCCAGCAGCAGAAGAAGTACCGGCAGCGGCGTACTGGTTGGTTTTGACATCAGGGCAAGTACGTACAGTACCGCCACCGTCACATACCATTTCCAGCTTCCGCTGCGCGCATACCGCACGTAGCTGATTAGACAGCACAGGCAAAAGAATGCTGCCAGCAAAGTTTTCCGCTCTCCCACCCAGGCAATAGTTTCAACCGTCATAGGATGCAGGCCGAACAAAAGGCCGAGCATCGCTGCAATTACCGGCTGACCGAACAGCATATATATGAGTATAATAACCAATCCCGTGTTGGCCGCGTGCAGCAGCAGGCTTGTGCGGTGAAAAGGCATCAGGTTGTCCGCCGTGCCGCCGGCAGCACAATCTGCCATCAGGCTAATCATTGCCAGAGGTTGATAGTAACCCTGGACGGTGGACGGCTCGAGTATTTCCAGAAGAAACCGCTTTGCTGAACCCCAGCCTGGATTTTGAACCAGGTAATTCTCCGTCAGATACTGGTTGTCGTCAAAAGACAGGGCTTGAGCCGAAAGGGCCGGCCAATGAGCAATGATAACCGCCGCCGTCACCAACAGAATAAGAACCGCCGGCAAGGCTGTTCTTTGTTTGAATGTCCGGTGTTTTAAACCTCTTTCTGCGGGCCGGACATACTTGCTGACGGGCTCGAATTTATCCCTGCGTTTCTTTCCTCCGCCTGGCCGCCTTCTTGTCATATAAACAATTTTAATGCCGCTAAGTCCTTTATTCAAGACTTATCGCCAAATGGTCTTTCTATGACTCGACTGTTACCGAAAAATGCGGTTTCGTGAAAAATCTCAGCACTTCAGCCGGTAATACCTGCGGGTTACAATCGGACCCCGTACCCGGCGCTGTCGAGCAAGTCGAGAAACTGCCAATTAACCACTCACCAATTAACCAATTTACTTTTCTTTTCCGCTCTGTATAATTGCCGAAAGATTTATTCAAGTTTGGTTAATTGGATAAAGATGCTGAGCCTGTGCCGATAGTCGCCGAAGCAATTACCTGTTCTACCGCTGACCAGTTATGTTAGTATGGAGATTAACAACATGTCCGAAAAAAGACTTGCCGTTGTTACCGGCGCTGCCAGGGGAATAGGCAGGGCCATTGTGCTGGAGTTGCTCAAACAGGGCAGGATTGTTGCCGGCCTGGATATAAACGCCGCCCAGCTCGAGGAACTGCAGAACGTTGTCGCACAGGCCGGCTTTAACTGTCAGACCCGCTGCGTGGATATTACCGATACCACCCAGTTTACAGAGGTGCTGGAATCGCTGGCCGGCGAGCACGGCGGCATAGGCATCCTTGTCAACAACGCCGGTATAACGCGGGACGGCCTGATTATACAAATCAGCGACGAGGACTTTGACAAGGTCATCGCCGTCAACCTTCGGGCGGCCTTTATCGCCACCCGCGTTGCCGCAAGGTCGATGATACGCAACAAGTACGGCAGGATTATCAATATCAGCTCGGTTTCCGGCGTCATCGGCAACGCCGGCCAGAGCAATTACGCCGCCAGCAAGGCCGGCCTTATCGGCCTGACAAAGACCGTCGCCCGCGAGCTTGCCAGGAAAAACGTAACCGCAAACGCCGTAGCGCCCGGCTTTATCGCTACCGAAATGACCGATAAATTGCCCGATGCCGTCAAGGAAGCGGCCAAACAGCTCATACCGTTGCGCAGAATGGGCACAGCAGAAGACGTGGCTAAGGCCGTTGCTTTTCTGGCTGGTGATGATGCGGCCTACATAACCGGCCAGGTACTCTGCGTTGACGGCGGTATGGCTATGTAAAAAAAATGCGAAAATAGTGTTTGTATATTCGCCGGCAGGCCGATATTATATGTGCCCAAAATAGCGCTTGGCGCAGCAGCAGATAAACGCTTGCCGGTTCGTCGTTGCGGATTCTAACTGCCGCTCGAAACAGGCTAATGAACATGTTGATGTTTGACTAAGGAGACAAAGCAAGTGAGTGCTGACGAAGTGGATGTTGAGGCAATACAGAAAAAGGTTATAGAGATAATAAGTGAGCAGATGGGAACAGACAAGTCCGAAATCACCCGCGAAACCTCATTTATTAACGATTTGAATGCCGACTCACTGGACACTGTCGAGCTTGTTATGGAGTTCGAGGACGAGTTTGGTATGAGCATCCCGGACGAGGAAGCCGAGAAAATCCAGACTGTCGGCGCCGCAATCGATTACATCGTCAAGGCTGCACAATCCAGGGCCAAGGGTGCCGAATAAGCTGCTATGCGTAGACGGCGAGTTGCTATTACAGGCATGGGTTGTGTTACCGCCCTGGCCGAATCCGTCCAAAACCTCTTCTCTGCGCTTTGTGAGGCAAGAAGCGGTATTTCCCTCATCGAGTCTTTTGATACCGCAGATTATCCTGTCAGGTTTGGCGGCGAAATCAGGAATTTCGACGTAACAAAATACGTTGACCAGCGTGACGCCAAACGAATGGATCGTTTCACCCAGTTTGCCGTCGCCGCCGCCGCCCAGGCTGTCGAGGACAGCGGTCTGGATTTCTCGAAGGAGGACCCGTTTCGTGTGGGCGTTATTGTCGGCACCGGTATCGGCGGCATAAAGGAAATCGAGGAACAGCACATACGGCTGCTCGAGAAAAGCCCCCGCAAAGTATCACCGTTCTGTGTGCCTCGCCTGATGAGCAATGCCGCCAGCGGTAATATTGCGATTCGGTACGGTCTGAGCGGTCCGAATATGAGCATTTCCACCGCCTGCGCATCAGGCAGTCACGCCATCGGCGAAGCCTTCTGCAATATTATGGCAGGCCGTAGCGACATCATAATAACCGGCGGCACGGAGGCCGCCCTTACACCTATCGGGCTTGCGTCATTCTGTGCGGCCAAATCGCTTAGTACCCGCAACGATGACCCCACAGGTGCATCCCGGCCGTTCGATAAAGACAGGGACGGGTTCGTACTAAGCGAAGGCGCCGGCATATTAATCCTCGAAGAGTTACAGCACGCCAAAAAACGCAACGCACATATCTACGCTGAGCTTTTGGGCTACGGCGCCACTGATGACGGCTACCATATAACCGCACCGCTTCCGGATGGTGCCGGTGCCGCAAAGGCAATGGCTGTTGCGCTGGACGAGGCCGGCGTGGACAAGGAAAGCGTCGGTTATATAAACGCGCACGGAACCGGTACCGTGCTTAACGATATAGCTGAAAGCGCCGCTATAAGGAGCGTTTTCGGCGAACACGCCTATAAAATTCCCGTAAGCAGCACAAAAGGCTGTCTGGGTCATTCACTTGGCGCCACCGGGGCCATCGAGCTTATTGTATGCTGCAAGACAATCACCGAATCGGTTATTGCCCCTACCATCAACCTGGACAATCCTGACCCTCGCTGCGACCTTGAAATGGATTTTGTACCCAAACAGGCAAGGCACGCAAAAGTCGATGTGGCCCTGAGCAACTCGTTGGGCTTCGGCGGGCACAATGCCAGCCTTGTGGTCGGCAAAATCCGGTAATGCACATTCATTGTCGAGGCCTTTTCGACGGCTGGCTGGGCAGAATGTTCGCAGTTGGCGGAAAGCCGACGGCGCGCGCCATATTTCACAGCTTTAACTGCCGCCGGCAAATCTGAAACTTTTCTTGCAATCCAGCGTAGAGGACGATAAAATACATTAAGGTTTGGGTGGGTTTTTTAAGGCCCATTGGGCTGAAAAACGCGGTTTCTTTTTAAAAGTGAATAAGGGGGCGAACGGCTTCGACCGGGTGAAGGATAGACACGTGGCATGTCCAGGATGTCGGTTGGCCTGGTTAATCATCCGACAAAATATTAATTGGCAACTACCAGTTGCGAATGGCTGCTTAATTAGCGGCCCGTCCTGCCGGGTTTTGTCTGCGGATTCGGTAAGGGCGTCAGCCAGCGGACTGGCCGGGCCGGTGGTTTCGGGCCGGCTTCGGCGAGATTCACCGGAATAGCCGATTTATCAGCCTGTCGTTTGGCGGATAATGACGCGAAAAAACAATAAAGCGACTAAGCATGTAGAAGCTTGTCTTGAAACATCCCGGCACGGGGGTTCGAATCCCCCCGCCTCCATTCGACTCGCTTCGCTCGCTCATGGCAGGCCATCCGGTTTATCAGGCTGTGTCACAATTAAGATTTTACTAATTCTACATTCGAGTTTAAATCTATAACAGACATAATTGGTGACTTCTGAACCAAGCGCAGTCTGATTATAGCCGTAAGATTATTGGGGCAAGCTCACCAAACGCTATACTTTACTCCAACGCCTGCAAAAAGCATATGTTTCTAACCTTGTTATAAACAAGTGCTTACAGTATTTGCCTACTGCTCGTAAAAAATTAGGAAAATATTATATTTTTGTTGACTTACTCTAACATTTAGAGTAATCTGATAATCAGAGTAAATAATGATCTGTTTTTGGGATATTTGAAAGGAGATTTGAAAAATGAGTAAGAGTGATATTGAGCAAGTTAAAGAGGATATTGAGACAATCAAAGAAGTGGTAGGATTTGAATTGCCATTTGCCTGGGATTCTGTTTTGGTGAACTTAATACTATACCCTATAACAGGAATCTGGATTTTGTTTTATTTGTACGTAGCGAATAAACCAACCCCATTCTGGGTTACTGTTCCTTTTGTTGGTCTTCTTGGGATTTTGGGCTACCTAAGGTTTAGATATAGAAAAAGTACCGGCCGGTCATCTGCTAAAAGGAATGAATACGGGTTTACGTTTTACAGTAATATAGCAATTGGCTTGGTTGCAGGAGCCTACATTTTCTGGGCAAGAGCCAAAGGTCTTGACACAACAGCTATTGGTGCTGGTTTGGCCTTGATGCTTGGTGTTTTTGGTGTACTGTTGGCGATATTTATGAAAGGCCGCTTATATTACCTTGGTGGAAGTATCCCAATAATACTATTAGGGATTTCTTTCCTGGTTTGGACGACTTCAAAAATAGTGATTCTAAACAGTTGCCTGGCTTTAATTATCGGTGGAATTGCAATGGGTTGTATACAAACCTTTCAACTTAAAACAAACGAGAGAAGAAATGCCAATAATTGATTTTAATGGATTAGACACAGCTGTCCACGGCCCTATACGACTGGGGACAATGACAGCTCTACAAATAGACGGAGAATTGGATTTTACGACGCTTAAGAAACGTTTGCATGTTACAGATGGGAGCATAGGAATTCATCTACAGAAATTAGAGGAGGTTGGATACATAAAGAGTAAAAAGGCATTTGTGAGAAGACGACCTAAAACAACTTACAAATTAACCGCAACTGGGAAGAAGGCCTTACTAAAGTACCTTGCGTCAATGCAAAAACTTCTTGATGCAGTAGAGGAAGCAGGATGCTAAAGTCCAACTTAGAAATGAAAGGATTTGCTTATGGCATATCGGTATGGAGATCGTAAACAAAGAACACTTTTTCCGCAAAGCATCGATGAGTACATACCCCAAGATGCACCTGTCAGAGCTTATGATGTATTCGTCGATTCGTTGGAGTTTGCTGAATTGGGCATCGAGATAGAACCTCACAAGGTTGGCTGTCCTCAATATAATCCCCAAATCATGCTCAAATTGCTGCTCTATGGATATTCCTACGGAGTTCGTAGCACCCGTAAGCTGGAAAGAGAGGCTTGTTACAATCTTTCGTTTATCTGGCTTACAGGCGGATTAAAGCCTGACCATAAAACTATTGCCGAATTCAGACGCAAAAACAAATCAGCCTTAAGGAAAGTTCTCAAGCAATGTCCCCGGCTCTGCATTAAGTTGGATTTGATAGAAGGCAATACATTGTTTGTTGATGGGACCAAAATCCGAGCCAATGCGTCAATCAAGAACACATGGACAAAAGATCGATGTGACAGGCATCTTAAGAATATAGACAAACGCATAAAAGAGATTCTTTCGGCCTGTGACGCTGCTGACAGAAAAGAAAAGGATCAGGCATCGCTGGTAAAAATGAAAGAAGAACTCAAGGATCAGGATGCACTTAAATCCAAAGTTCAAAACATTCTCAGCGAACTTAAAGCCGAAGATAAGAAATCGACTAATACCACGGATACTGACTGTAAAATAATGTATAGTGTGCATGGCTCCCACTCGGCTTATAACGTACAGTCGGCAGTTGATGAGAAACATGGTCTAATTGTCAATAGTGACGTAGTTAGCGAGAATAGTGATATTCATCAATTTGCCGAACAGGTCGAACAAGCCAATGAGACATTAGATAAAAAGTGTCAGACCGCCTGTGCAGATGCCGGTTATTCCGGTATTGACGAACTTGAAAAGATTGATGAGCAAGGTATTAAAGTTGTTGTTCCTTCAAAGAAACAGGCGCATAAAGAAAAAAAAGAAGCCCCTTTTGATAAATCGCATTTTAAATATGATTCTGTTGGCGACTGTTACATTTGTCCCCAAGGTCATGTCCTGAAATACAGCTATACCAACACTGTCAAAAGAGCGAAAGTATATAGAG
>DATKWV010000190.1:0-7801 GCA_035529405.1 Sedimentisphaerales bacterium
AACGGCCTTGCCGCAGCAGCCGCAAAATCGCTGCTCTTACAGGCATCCAGACCGGTGGATATGTTCATCTTCTCGAAAACAAACTTCGCCATTCCAAACCTGCTGACATACCCGCTGCTTGCAAAATGATACAGACCTTCGGGCTTCTTGCGCAGCAGCGTACATATTGCCTCGGCAACCTGCGTTGTAGCTGTCGGAGAACCCACCTGGTCATCGACCACTTTTATCCTGCCGCGGTGCCCGGCTGCCGACAGCAGCTTGCCGATAAAATTTTTGCCGGCCTTTCCATACGTCCATTCGATGCGCATTATACAGTGCCTGCAGCCGCTTTCAACCAGCAGCCGCTCACCGGCCAGCTTGCTTTTGCCGTATTCGTTTATGGGGTTAGGGACATCGGTTTCCTTATAGGGCCTGCCGCTTTTGCCGTCGAACACAAAATCCGTGCTGATATGCAGAACCCATATACCCTTCTTTTTAGCAAGACGCCCAAGGTGTCCCACCGCTTCAGCGTTGACCTTGTATGCCGACTGTGCCTGACTTTGGGCCTTGTCAACATCCGTGTATGCCGCGCAATTGACTACAATATCACCGCCTGCAATGGCTTCGGAAAGCTGTTTGTCGTTTGTGATGTCAAAATCAGGCAAATCAAGTGCCGTTACCGAAAACCCATAATCCCTGCAGGCCGCCGCCACGTCAGTTCCCAGCATCCCATTGCCGCCCGGTATGACAATTCTTTCCTCACCCATCCCTGCGTGCCCAGTCATACGGGATATCGTTATCGTGAGGGTCTGTCCTGAACTCGTCCGGATTGTCGTAGTCGTACATTTCAGACACTACATTTACTATGTAAGTCTGCGTGTGCCCCACACACATCCAGCCGTGCCGGACACCAGCCGGTATCCTCAACAGCCCCGGACAATGCTCACCGAGGTAAACCTCATTGACCGTACCTTTCGTGGATGAATTTTCCCTGCCGTCGTAAAGCGCGACCTTGACAGTCCCTTTGACCACGTAAAAATGGTCTGTCTGTTTCTTGTGGTAGTGCCAGGCCTTTACCACCCCCGGATATGTGGTGGTAAAATACACCTGGCCGAATTTTTCAAACCACGCATCGTCGGCCCGCATTATCTCGCCAAGCCGGCCCCGTTCGTCAACCATGACTTTCGCACGGCGCAGGCCTACACCCTCGATGACCCTGCCGGAGCTTCGAATCTGCAGGCCCTCATCAGCGAAAACTGTTTTCAACTGCAAAACCTGTTTTTTCATTTCAGCGGTTCCTGAATAACGAGTTCATTTGCCCTGCCAAGTGACTGGAATGTCCCTGCATCGGTCCACCAGCCGTCGAGTATATCAAACTCAAGCCGGCCCTGCTGGATATAGGCATTATTGACATCTGTGATTTCAAGCTCGCCCCGGCGGGACGGCTTAAGCGTGCGAATAATATCGAACACAGTCGTATCATAGAAGTATATTCCCGTAACAGCATAGTCCGACGGCGGTTTGTCTGCTTTTTCCACAATGTGGACAATCCTGCCGTCGGTGATTTCCGCCACCCCGAACCGCTGCGGGTCATTGACCTGTTTGAGCACTATTCTTGCTCCTTTGCCCTGGGAGACGAACCGTTCGGTATATGGCGTGAGGTTTGCCTGAAAGATATTGTCGCCCAGAATCACCGCCAGCAGGTGGGTATCTGCAAAATTTTCCGCCAGTGCCAGTGCCTGTGCGATACCGCCTGCCTGGTCCTGCACTTTATAGGTGAATCGACACCCGAAATCCCTGCCTGACCCCAGCAGGTTGACCACATCGCCCATGTGGTCAACACCGGTTACTATAAGTATTTCCTCGATGCCGGACGCTATAAGTTTTTCGATGGGGTAGTAAATCATCGGTTTTTGCCCGACACCCAGCAGGTGTTTGTTGGTGACCTTTGTAAGCGGCATCAGCCGGCTGCCCGTGCCGCCTGCCAGAACGACCCCTCTTAGACCCATAACCGTATCCTCACTGCCCGTATCGCAATTGTACAAATTCTAAGAACCCTTAACATCGATGTCAACGCTAAGTTTAGCAATACTTGCCGGCATAAAGCTCACAAAAATCCTAAACACCTTGATTCTGCCTTCCGGCAATGGTATTATCTGCCGCTGAACAATCGCAACTCTATATAAACACGGGATGGGACCTTATTATGAAAAAGGCGCTAATCACCGGTATAACCGGCCAGGACGGCTCATACCTGGCAGAGCTTCTGCTGGAAAAAGGCTATCAGGTCTGGGGCATTGTTCGCCGCAGCTCGTCGTTTTCCACCGGCCGAATCGACCATTTATACAAGGACCCGCATGAGAACCCGGCACTGAAACTTGTCTATGGCGACCTCACGGACGGCGGCAACCTGGCAAATATCATCCACGAAATAAACCCCGATGAAATCTACAACCTCGGCGCCCAAAGCCACGTGAAGGTAAGTTTCGACCAGCCCATATATACCGCAAATGCCGATGCACTCGGGACACTGCGGCTGCTTGAGGCCCTGCGCACCATGAAAAACTCACCAAGATTTTACCAGGCCTCAAGCAGTGAAATGTACGGCAAGGCCTCGGAGGTGCCGCAGAACGAAAATACCCCCTTTCATCCCCGCAGCCCTTACGGCTGTGCAAAGGTTTACAGCTTCTGGCAGACCATAAACTACCGCGAAGCCTACGGCCTGTTCGCATGTAACGGCATACTATTCAACCACGAATCACCCAGACGCGGCGAAACCTTTGTCACCAGGAAAATCACACGCGCCGCCACACGCATAAAGCTCGGCCTGCAGAACAAACTTTATTTAGGCAATCTCGATGCCAAACGCGACTGGGGCTTTGCCGGCGATTACGTAAAGGCTATGTGGCTTCTGCTTCAGCAGGACGAACCCGACGACTATGTTATCGCAACCGGCCAAACCCATTCGGTCCGTGAATTTCTCGATGAGGTATTCGGCCGTCTCGACCTGGACTGGAACAATTACGTCGAAATCGACCCCCATTATTACCGCCCCACAGAAGTCGATATCCTCCTCGGTGACGCCGGCAAGGCAAGAGAAGTGCTCAAATGGCAGCCAACCGTAACCTTTAAGCAACTGGCAAAAATGATGACCGATGCCGATATGAAACTGGCCCAGCAGGAAAAAATGTGGAACCAGCACGAGGAAAAGAACAATGGCTGACCTTTTCACCGATAAAAGAATCGTCGTTACCGGCGGCAGCGGCTTTCTCGGAAGTTATGTCGTGGAGGCACTGCAAAAACGCCGCTGCAAAAACATACTTGTACCAGGAAGCTGCGACTACGACCTTGTGCAGATGGACGGCGTGTGCCGGATGTACGACCGTATGCAGCCGGACATCGTCATACATTTAGCTGCCGCTGTCGGCGGCATCGGCGCCAATCGGCAGCGGGGCGGTGAATTCTTCTATAAAAATTTGATGATGGGTGTGCAGCTTATCGAGCAGGGCCGTTTGCGAAACATAGAAAAGTTTGTCGCTATAGGTACGGTCTGCTCATACCCGAAGTTTACGCCCGTGCCCTTCAAAGAGGACGCTCTCTGGAACGGATACCCCGAGGAGACCAACGCTCCTTACGGCTTAGCCAAGAAAATGCTGCTGGTTCAGTCCCAGGCTTATCGTCAGCAATACGGCTTCAATTCGATTTTCCTTGTCCCGGTAAACCTGTACGGCCCCAGGGACAACTTCGACCCCGACAGCAGTCACGTAATACCGGCGCTTATCAAAAAATGCGTCGATGCCGTTGAAGCCGGGCAGGATTACATCGAATGCTGGGGTACGGGAAAGGCCTCACGTGAATTCCTTTACGCCGCCGACGCCGCTGAGGCTATCGTACTGGCTGCCGAACATTACAACGGCCCTGAGCCGGTAAATATCGGAACCGGATTCGAGATAACAATCAAGGACCTTACGGAAAAAATCGCCGCTGTCACCGGCTTCACCGGCCAAATCCGCTGGGACAACTCGAAACCGGACGGCCAGCCCAGGCGATGTCTCGATACCACACGCGCAAAAAAACTTTTCAACTTCGAGGCAAAGACCGATTTCGAGCAGGGACTGAAAGCAACCATTCAATGGTACAGGGACAACAAAACACCGAAGTAATTACCTTCTTATAGATAAGCCTGCTTATTCTTTATTACGCCCCAGTTAGAACTGCCGTAAAAAGCGCAGGTCGTTCTCAAAGAACAGCCGAATGTCGGTAATGCCGTACTTTCTCATCGCAAGCCGCTCCACGCCGAATCCGAACGCCCAGCCGGTATATTTCTCGTTGTCGATACCCACTGCGTCAAAAACGTTCGGGTCAACCATACCGCAGCCGCCCATCTCCACCCAGTCCTCACGTCCGTCCTTACCGGCCAGCAGCAAATCCACCTCCGCGCTGGGTTCGGTAAACGGAAAAAAGCTCGGCCGGAAACGCCACTTCGTATCCTGGCCGAAAAACGCCCGGATAAACTGGTCGATGGTCGTTTTCATATCCACCATACTGACACCCTCATCGACAACCAGCGCCTCAAGCTGATGAAACATATACATATGCGTAGCATCGACCGTATCCGGCCGATACACACGCCCCGGCGCAACAACCCGTATAGGCGGCTTTGTCTGCTCCATAACACGGATTTGAATCGTTGATGTCTGGCTTCGCAGCAGCATCTTATCGTCAATATAGAAATTGTCCGCAGCGTCCCTTGCAGGGTGCTCAGGCCCGATATTCAACGCGATAAAATTGTGCCATTCGTCTTCAACTTCCGGCCCGTAAGCAACGGAAAAACCCATACGGGCGAATATCTCCAGCAATTCATTTATCGTCTGGGTAATAACATGCTGTTTGCCTATATCGGGTATCAGGCCGGGCAGGGTAATATCTATAAACTCCTGCGATTTGGCCTTTTGCGCCTTTAACAGTTCGCTTTTGGTCTGCTCAAACGCCGCGGTAACCTCGCCTTTTATCTTATTGGCCAATTGACCCGCCTGGCGCTTTTGCTCTGCAGGAACCTCACCCAACCGCCTTAACATAGCGGTAATTTCTCCTTTTCTGCCGAGGTATTTTATGCGGAACTGCTCCAGCTGCGCATCATCGGTGACCTGCTGCAGCTCAGCAAGCGCGTCTTTACCAATCTTTTCAAACTGCTCGAGCATTCGAGCCTCCGCCGTCGAGATTTACCGCAGATTTCAGCACATTATGCCGCCGAAGATTGTGCCGCTTTGACAATCGCGTCAAAACCTGCCGGGTCTGCTATGGCAATTTCGCTGAGCATCTTGCGGTTCAGGGTGATTCCCGCTTTTTTACAGCCGTTAATAAACTGGCTGTAACGCAGCCCTCTTTGCCGGCAGGCCGCACTTAACCGCGTAATCCACAGACCTCTGAAATCTCTTTTGCGGCGTTTCCTGTCGGTGTACGCGTTTACCGTTGCCCTTACAAGTGTTTCCTTGGCCTGGCGGTAATGCCGGCCTGCCGCTCCGCGGTATCCCTTGACCGCTTTGAGAATGCGTTTTTTTGCGCGATGGCGCGCCGCCCCTTTTCTAACTCTTGGCATATCAGCTTTCCTTTCCTTAAACCTGTTACTTATCACAGCCTGCTGGCGGCAGCTGATTTGGTCCGGCTGCATTCACGGGAAATCCCGATTTTCGCAGCCCACGCCGAGAAGCAGGTCTGTTGTGCACCCGAAAAGACACTTCTATACCCTTTTCGCGGTGCAGATTACCGACGACTGTTTATTTGCTTAAAGCAGCGTCCTTGCTTTTTTCGCCGCTACAGCGGTCATAATGGCAGAACTGTTGACACGTCTTCGCCGCTTGCCGCTTTTACCGCTCATTAAGTGCCCGCCGCAACTGCGTTTGTGTTTGACCTTGCCTGTAGCGGTTATTCTTACCCTGCGTTTGAGACCCTTATGGGTTTTTTGTTTCGGCATTTTTACGGTTCTTTCATTAAGCCAGAGAAATTAAACCCTGGAGTATAGGTTACTTATTGCCGCGGGTCAATACGGCAGCGCCAAATTCATCAAAAAAAGTTGACGCCTGCCCAAAACCGCTTACACTTTCCAACAGAACCACAGCAGAAAGAAAGGCCGGAAAACCCATGCACATCTTAAAAACCGCAATCACCATAGTAACAACTCTGATTGTTCCCTGTTTGGCGCAGAGCCAAAGTGCCATGTTGTCTGTGACGGTCCACGAACCCAACGATTCCGCTTCTGTGCCGTGTCGTGCCTGGGTCACCGCCGCCGGGCAACAGCTTTATAAGCCGCTGACCAAATCCTGCACACCATACGAAAAAGACCAGAGTTTCTCGTGCGACGGTTATTTCGTTATGACCGTGCCGCCGGGTGAAATTACCATCCACCTCGAACGCGGAAAGGAATACCTGCCTCTTGAGAAGGCCGTTTTCGTAAAGCCAAATCAAACAACTCACGTGGAACTGACGCTCGAGAGGTGGATTAACATGGCCCAGCGGGGCTGGTATTCCTGCGATATACACTGCCATTTCGGTGTTGACAACCTCACTATTCTCAGGCAATCAGCCCTGGCTGATGACATAAATTTTCAGCCCGTGTTGACATTCTGGAACCACCAGAAAAATATCTGGACACGTGGCGTCACTCGGCCTGACACCTGGCCCCAATGGCCTTTAGGCCCGGCGTTCTATGCCGACGCCGAGCATCTGATTACGCTGCGCAATCAGGAAATCGAGCGTATAGGCGGCCAGCCGTTTGAATCGCTCGGGGCCTTACACCTTTTAGGCCTGGCCGACCCGCTTGAAGTTCCTCCCGCGAAAAGCCCCTATCCCTGCGATGCGACTTTAGGCCAAAAGGCCAAAGATACCTCACCGCACTGCGTTATTGACACCGACAAACCCATCTGGGCCCAGAATGTCGTTGGTGTGGCTTTAGGGCTGTTCGATTCCGTTCAGCTTTGTCACAATCATTATCATAGAAACGCCACCCTGTCCATCTGCTGCGGAATGGTTCGTATCGACCCGGGCCTGCAGGGCGACCCTGACGAACTGTTCCATAGTACAAATCTTGCCTACTATCGCTTTCTGAACTGCGGTTTCAAGCTGGCAGCCACAGGCGGCACGGCCATGGGCGTTATGCCCGCACCGCTGGGATACAACAGAACCTATGCAAAGCTGGCCGGGCCTCTTACCGAAGCCAACTACCTGCAGGCCATTCGTGCCGGCCGGACCTTCGCAACAAGCGGCCCTATGCTTATTTTGACCGTGAACGGTCTCGATACCGGTTCGACAATCGAATATTCCACAAAAAAACCTCAGCCTGTTGCGGCAAAAGCACAACTACACAGTATCCAGCCTGTGGATTCACTGGAAGTGATCCATAATGGAAAAGTGGTCAAAACAATTTCATTAAAAGATAAAATTCCATCACCTATTCTCGAACAGCAAATAGACTTCTCTTTAACCCCGCAGCACAGCGGCTGGCTTGCTGCAAGGGCAATTTTTACCGCCCCTGACGGCCGGTTGCGCCAGGCGCACAGCAGCCCCGTTTACATTCTCGTCGATGACAAGCCCATCGCATTCAAACAAGACGCTGAATATATGATTGACTGGATTGACAAGCTTATTGAGGTAAACAGAAGAAAGACGGGGTATAAGTCCCAAACCCAGCGTGACGAAGTCGAGGCCATCTTCAGAAAGCCAAAAAATATCTACGAAACAATCGCACAATCAGCAGCCGAACAATAATCACCACATTGCCAGCCCGGCGGTGCCCTCTATCATTGCCGAGCCTGCGAAGCAGACC
>DATKWV010000191.1:0-9399 GCA_035529405.1 Sedimentisphaerales bacterium
CACCACCGCCTTTGCATCGCAAATTTCTTCGTCGGTTACGGCGCGGCAAAGGCCGTTACATATATCAATCGTCCTGAGGCATTTTTTAAGGTTGACCGGCCGGGAGATTTCTATAGCTGATGCGCAGGTGTGCGGCGAAAAGTTTCGGGCTGTTAAGTCTGCATAATAATCATCGATTATTGACTGGTTGACGTGGCCGTTGTTCCAGGTGAGTTTTTTGTTATTGACCAGGTCGGTAAGTGTATCGGCGCCGGCAGCGTTGATAATTGCCATTCGCGGTATCTGGTCGATTAGTCCCAGTTTTTTGAGTTCGTAGAAGGCCTTGCCGAACGCGCTGGAATTGCCGAGGTTGCCGCCGGGTACTATAATCCAGTCGGGAACGGTCCAGCCGAGCTGCTCAATAATCCTGTACATTATGGTCTTCTGGCCTTCGAGCCTGAAGGGATTTAACGAGTTCAGCAGGTAAAGGCCCAGTTTCGAGCAGGCGGCCTGTACCTGGTGCATACAATCGTCGAAGTCGCCGAGGATTTGGATGGTTTGTGCGCCGTAGTCCATTGCCTGGCTGAGTTTTCCGAAGGCGATTCGGCCGGAACCTATCAGCACCGTGGCCTTCAGGCCGCAACTATGGGCGTACAGGGCCATCGATGCCGAGGTATTGCCTGTCGATGCACAGGCGCATGAGCCGGCGCCGACCATTATGGCGTGGCTGAAGGCAGCGGCCATACCGTTGTCCTTGAACGAACCGGAAGGGTTAAGCCCCTCGTACTGCAGGTACAGGCAGCCGGGTTTGATGTCAACATATTTGGCTACGTTGTCATTCTGCTGTAATATTGTCTGACCTTCTCCTATGGTTACCTTGTATTTATCGTCGCAGAAGTTCAGCAGTTCCCGGAACCGCCATACGCCGGAAAAATCCAGCGGATTGTCCATAGTTGCGCGGCGCTTACCGAAATCGCTGAGTTTTTCCGGCAGTGCAATCCTGTCCCAGTTATACCATATATCCAGCAGCTGGCCGCAGGCCGGACACTTGAAAATCGTTTCACTGCAGGAGAATTCTTTTCCGCAGTCAGGATTAATACATTTCTGAAAGGCAGTATTATCTTTATTCATAGAAAATTCCTATCCAGGGTCATTGCGGCTGGTTCTTTCCGGTTTTTGGGCAATTATAAGCGGTCAGCAGGTTTTTTGGTATAGAAATTGGCTTTGTTTTGCATAAAAGGTCAAATGGCTCATTGGTCAAATGGCATTTTACATTGTGGATTCATTTTTTTAATGAGGTTTAGTCTTTGGATTTCGAGTACAGAGGGCTTCTTACGGGCCCCAATAAATTCCGGCTAAACGGCCTCCGGTACCCATCCTTCGTTACCGCGTAAAACGCGGGGCTAATTATTTGGCCTGCGGTTTTGCCGCAGGTTGCGTTTAGAATGACAGTTTAAGGTTCTTTCCCGCCGCTGATTTTTGCCATCTCAGCTTCTGTGAAAGTGCTGTTTGCGATTGGGCCCGGCTGCCAGGATTTTTGTAGTTCGCTCGGCCTTATTTCCCCCAGAGGAATGACGAAAACATCCTGACCATATTTATCCTTTTCAATTCGACCGTCCGCCTTTTCCACTACCAGCCGCGCAAGTTTCTCGCAGACTTCTATTAACCCGGGGAAATTGTACGGCGTATGACTGAACTTGCCGTTTGGATCAATTGCGGAGATAAATTTCTCCGGCAAATTCGAATACCCTATCGTTGTAAACAAAATCCCCGCAGCATTTGAAGGATTACAGTCACTGTCCTGTCCGCAACGAGTGGAAATGATAATCGTTTTGTCCGGGTCGCCTCGGCCGTACAGCAGCCCCATAACAATATAGGCACCGTTTATCTTTGCGTCGATATTGAAGCCGCTGTTATTGTTATTGCAGGAAAACCGCCTATAGTCAGAATTTATTTGATATTTTTTCTGAATCCGCCACCAGGTTTCCTGCCAGTTATCAGGATTTTGCCTGTACCACTTAAGCACATCAGTGATACACTGGTAATATTGACTTTTTGGCGGGATACATTTCAGTCCTGCACGGATAATTTTTCTGATATCATTTTCGAAGAACGCCTCGGCGTACATTCCGCCCACAAACTGGCCGCCGTAAAGACCATCGCCATAGTTCATCAGCCGACCGAATTTCTCGCCCAGCAGCACAGCACTATTACCCAATCCCGGGGAGATAAGCCCTGAAAAATCCGCTTCAATCTGGTAATCAATATCGTCGGCGTGGCTGTTGAAGTGTGGGTGTCCTGAATCCGGCGGCGCTATCGCCTTTCGCAGATTACTTCGGCCGGCTTCGTTCGCATGCCAGAGCTGGTACCGGCTGTTTGCAAAATCAATGCCCGCCTGGCGGATAGAGACATCAAGGCCATAGAGTTCCAGTGTCCGCAGAAACGTCATTTCAACATAGATATCATCCTGCTTAAACTGGTTTATCATTTCAGGTTTCCAGTGCGGCATTTTATCTTCGGGGATTATGGTGCCCTGCCATTTGAACTCGGTAGGCCCGCCCCAGCCAACACCCGCCATCTGACCGACCCAGCCCGCCTTCATTTTGTCGATATAGTCTTTTGCGGTCAGGCGACGATACTTCGTCTCGGCCGCTTCGAGCCGGTCGCAATTAGCAGCGCAAACAATGCCTGCGGTTACGATAATTGTCATTAATCTTCGCATAATTGAGATTCTCCACTGCGCTGAGAATGACAGTTTAAGGTTCTTTCTTGCCATTGATTTTTTCTATAAGTTCGGGCAATTCCGCCAGATGGTCGATTAGCCAGGCACCTTTGGGCAGCCTTTTGCCGGCGTTGGTGTATGCCTTTTTCAGAACCGCCGGCATGCCGCTTTTTACCGCGGGCCTGACGTCCTTGTCGATACGGTCGCCGACAAAGAGTATATTTTCCAGTGTCTCGCCGAGTCTTTCAGCGGCAATTTTAAAGATGCGAATGTCGGGCTTGCGAAAATCAAACTCATAAGAATAGACCCGGACAGTGAAAAAATCCAATATACCTAACTGTTCAAGATGCCTTTCGAGAGAGCTGCTGTGCACAAAGGTATTTGACACAATACCCAGCTTAAGGCCTTTTTCTTTCAGGCTGCCCAGTGTCTGAGCCAGATTGAGTTCTATCGATGCGACTTTACTCAGCGGTTCATACCACAGCCAGGCGAACTGTCTCCATTGCTGCCTGTTAAGCTGAATGCGTTTTTTTGTGCCTACGCTCCTTAGCAAAAGCAGGGCGTTAAAATCCTTTCCCGTTATGTGCGAAATCAATCGGCGTAAGTAAAACGCTATAAGATTTCGCCAGCAGTAGTACTCGAAACTGCCGGGCTGCTGGGCACAGTTTTTCAGAAAATCATAGGACAGCCTCGCGCCCTGGCGGAAAAGCCCGGAGGCATTGACCTTCCCGTAATTGAGCACCGTCTCGCCAAGGTCAAACAGCACGGCTTTGATTTTTTGTGGCGGCATGATTTTTCTTTTGTTTCACTTTTCCTGAGCTTGCGGCCGGCTGTTATCTGCGGGGTCGTTTTTCAAAGCCGGCACATTCTTACCGAAAACTTCGGCTACCCAGGCGAACATTTCTTCGTCGGATATTGCCGATACCCTGTCGGCGGCGTACTCGGCGTCAATTTTGTCTTTTATTCTGGTTATGTACGGATTGTGCTTGGCGATTTCTATCTGGTACTTGTCTTCTATCCAGTGTTTTATGCCGGCAGCCCCGGTCTTGTCTGTAATGGCCACTTTTACGGGGCGATTGAGCAGTTTATTGGTATCAAAGCAATTGTATATTTCCTCGTCCTTGAGCAGACCGTCGGCGTGTATGCCGGCCCTGGTAACATTGAAATCCCTGCCGACTAACGGATAGTTATGCGCAATCTCAAAGCCGAGTTCCTTTCTCGCATATTCGGCAAGTTCGGTTATGGCCGCATATTTGACCCCCTTTGTAATTCCTTTTATTTGCGCGTGCTCAACGACCATTCCTTCCAGCGGCGGATTTCCTGTACGTTCTCCGGCGCCCAGTATCGAACTGTTTGCCGCACAGCAGCCGTAGAGCCAGGCTGTTGCAGCGTTGACCTGTACTTTATGCAGGTCGTTGTGGCCGTGCCATTCGAGCCATTCAGCGGGCACGCCGATTTGCCGCAGACCGTGGACAAGTTTTGGTATGCCGCGAGGCAAAGCTACTTTCGCCCAGGGCAGGCCGAATCCGAGCGTATCGCACAGACGGATTTTTACCGGCATGTTATATTCGCTCGAGAGCTTCATTAACGCCGCTGCAAAGGGCAGTACAAAGCCGTCAAAATCGGCCCTGGTAACGTCTTCGAAATGACATCGGGGGACAATGCCGTTATCAAGGGCTGTTTTGGCGATGTCAAGGTATTGGTTAAGCGCCTCTGTTCTTGTCATCCGCAATTTCAGGAATATATGGTAATCGCTTGCAGACGTCAGAATGCCCGTTTCCTTAAGCTTCATCTCGGCCACAAGCTTGAAATCGGCAGCGACAGCCCTTATCCAGCCTGTAATCTCAGGATACCTGTAACCGCGGTTTTGGCATAGTTCCACGGCTTTTCTGTCGCGTTCGGCGTACAAAAAGAACTCGCATTGCCGAATAAGGCCCGTGTCGCCGTCTATTTCGTGCAGGAAATCATAGATTCTGAGGATTTGCCCGGCAGTGTACGGAGGTCTTGCCTGCTGACCGTCGCGAAAGGTGGTGTCGGTTATCCATATATCCTTAGGGATGTCGTAATCGACTCGCTGGTTGTCGAAAACCACCATCGGAAATGCGCTGTAGGGGAACATTTCGCGATACAGATTGGGCCTGCTTACGTTTGTAATTTCAGGTTTTTTTTTGGCCATATTTTCCTCCTGCAAACCGGATAACGTCATATCAAATTCAAGAACTATGATTTGCGCTGTATAACCAGGTCCCGGCCGTGACAATGGCCGAGGTGGGATTCGAACCCACACGCCCTGAACGGGCAGGGGATTTTAAGTCCCCAGCGTCTGCCATTCCGCCACTCGGCCGGTCCGGACCTCGGTGATAGATTACCGTATTTAGTAAAACTCTGCAACTTGTTTTGTAAGCATTTCCTGTGCCGAACGGACTGTAAGGGGGGCAATGGTTTAATGCCGGGTGTATCTGTGGACGGGCCTGCAGTGTCGAGTATGCCGGAAAGGCGCTACAGTCAAATCAAGGCTTGAGCCGCTTGAAAAAACCGGTAATTGTCTTTTTCAGCGCAGCGGCGCGAATTTTGTTATACAGACACATCAGGTTTTTGTCGTCTGATATGCTCACGGCTTTTTTAATTCTTTCCGCCGCTTTTTCCAGTTTACCCATCGCCAGGTAAACAACAGACGAATCCCTTAAGGCGGGAATGTGCTGAGTATTGATGTCCAGGGCGTGCGCAAAAAACTCGGCTGCTTCTTCCAGCCGTTCTCTTTCGGCACTGATACGGCCGAGGTAATAGTAGGCGTCCGCCTGGACAGACTCCTGGGTTGATGGTTCCGCTGTACCTTCCATAGTGGAACTTTCCCAAAGACCACACAGAGTCTTTGGCACGGGATACCGGATGTCGACGGCGCCGAGCAGGCAATGTGCCGCATAGCGCAGGTCGCCAATCGCCAGAAAAAACGACCCTGTCGATACCAGTACATTTATGTCCTCCGGGGCCCTTTTTACCTCCGAAACCAGGTAGGATTTAGCCTGTTTTTTATCTTTTCTCATCAGGGCGTACTCACCCATTCTGTAGAAAGGGCCCGTAAGTGTGTTATCTTTTTCCAGCGCCTGGTCGTAAAGCTGCGTTGCCTGCCCGTAATCGCCGCAGTTAAAAGCAATCTCGCCTAAATAGAACAGCGCCTGTGCGGAATCGGGCTCAATTTCGATTATCCGGTGAAATTTCTCCCTGGCCGATTCGATATCTCCGACTTCAAGCAAAAAAAGGCCGAAATCCAGTATAACATCGACATCGGAGGCGTTTTTACGCAGCTCCTCGAGGAAATACCGGCGGCTTTTTTCTGCATCGCCCATAGCCCAGTAGGCTTGTGCGATTCGGTAGTTAATCTGCGGGTGATTAGGCTCAAGTTCTGCTGTCTTCTGCCAGCAACTGACGGCTTTTCTGTATTCGCCGCGGACAAACAGGCTGTTGCCGATGTTATAAAAGCACAGCGCGCAATCAGGCTCTATCTGCTGTGCCAGATAAAACATCTGCTCGGCCAAATCGTACTTGCCCATCTCCGTATAAGTGATGATTCTGTTGCAGTAACACGGTTCAAAAGCCGGTTCAAGCTGCTGAATATACTCGAAGGTTTCGACAGCCTTGTCATACTGGCCCACGCGGGTATAGTCCACCGCCAGCGAATTTAGTATTTCCAGGTCGTCGCCGCACAACTGCAGCGCAGCCTCATACTCTGTTATGGCCTCTTCGAACCTGTTTATCGCGTCCAGTGTAAGGGCCTTGTTGAAATGCCATGCGCTGTTGGCCGGGTTTATCTCAAGCGCCGCGTCAAGCTCAGCCAGGGCCTGTGGAATCTGGCCGTTTTCATAAAGCTCATACGCGTTTTTGGCGTTGAGTTCGCCTCTTTCGTAGGGGCTGAATGCTGTGCTTTCGAAAGCCATATACTTGTTTTACTCTTGAAATCGCTAATTCGAGCCTGTTATGCGAGTAAAGTCACGTGCCAAATGCGTTTCGGCCACTGCAAGGGCATGGGTTAGGGTTTTTTCTCGTGACATCGAAGTTTTTTGCCCGAAGTAAAATTCTGCTGGCGATATGCACTATAACCTGTTACGATTCAAGAAGTTAGCTTGTATTTAGCGGTCGTTGTGTTATAATGTTGCAGTGCAGGGTTGCTGTTTTTCTGGAAAATCAACAGCGACGGTCTTATAATAGTTGCCGGCTGCAAGCAGGTTTTTTTGGAGAAAAAAGAATATGATAGAACAAATTAAGGGTCAGGTTACGGCCGGCAAGGGCCGGTATGCCATTGTTGTCAGCAGGTTTAACGAATTTATTACCAGCAAGCTTCTCGACGGCGCAACCGACGCACTGAAACGTCACGGGGCCTCCGAGGAGCAGGTAGCGGTTGTGTGGGTTCCCGGCGCCTGTGAAATTACCATCGCTGCAAAAAAACTGGCGCAAAGCGGCAAATACGTCGCTGTTATATGCCTCGGTGCGGTAATACAGGGCCAGAGCCGCCATTACGATTATGTCTGTCAGCAGGTCGCCCGCGGTATTGCGCAGATAAATTATGATTGCGCGGTGCCTGCCATATTCGGCATATTGACCTGTGACAGCCTCCAGCAGGCCATAGAAAGAGCCGGAACAAAAATGGGCAATGCCGGTGCCGAGGCTGCCGTTACAGCAATGGAAACGGTCAATGTCCTGCAGCAGATTTGATAAAAGTCCTGTTTAACACGACCACAGCAAAAGTAAATATCGCTAATGTATCTTTAGGACCTGCAGGTGGATAAAAGAACAAGGGCCAGAGAATTAGCTGTGCAGGCGATTTATCAGCTCGATGTTCAGGGCCCTGATTTGCTCGAATACTTAGGTCAGTTTTTTATTGAGAACGAACCGGACGATTCTATCCGCACCCTTGCCGCAGACTGGACAACCGGAACCTGGGAGAACCTGGCGGCCTGTGACGAACTTATTGTCGGTTCGGCGTTAAAGTGGCGGTTGTCCCGGCTGGTGCCGGTTGACAGGAGTATTCTCAGATTGTCCGTTTATCAGTTGAAGTTCTGTCCCGAAATCCCGGCGCCGGTGGTGATAAACGAGGCTATAGAGCTGGCCAAAAAATTCGGGGCCGAGAAGTCACCGTCATTTGTTAACGGCGTGCTTGACGCAGTCCTGAACAGGTTAAAGAATCAGCATTAAGCTGACTTGCTCTTGTTTGGTAGTCCAAATACCGGGTTGGTCGTATGAGAACAATCGCAGTGCTGAACCAGAAAGGGGGAGTGGGAAAGACCACTACAGTGGTCAATACCGCTGCTGCGCTTGCTTGTGCAGGTTGTAGAGTAGCTGTTATTGACCTGGACCCTCAGGCGCATTTGACGATTCACCTGGGCCTTGACACCGAGACAATTGAGGCCGGCTCATACAAAGTCATCACTCAATCTGCCGAATTTGAACAGGAAATCCTGCTGGTACGCCCGAACCTTTGGCTGCTGCCGGCCAACATTAACCTGGTGGGTGCCGAAAGCGAACTGGTCTCGGTGGTTGCCAGGGAAACTATCTTAAGGCAGGCGCTCAGTACCGCCGCCGATAAATTTGATTTCGCTTTTATAGACTGCGCCCCGTCGCTGGGACTTTTGACACTCAATGCCATGGCCGCCGCCGATGAGATACTTATTCCGCTGCAGCCGCATTTTCTGGCGCTGCAGGGATTCGGTAAATTGCTGCAGACGGTCGATATAGTCAATAAGAGAATCAACCCGAAACTGAAAGTAACGGGGATTTTACTTTGCATGTTCGACAGCAGGGCGTCTCTGCCGAACGAAGTCAAGGCTGATATCGAGCATTTCCTCGAAAAAGCCAGGTCTACAGCCTGTGCCTGGGCCCAGGCGCAGATTCTGCCGGTGCACATCAGGCCGAACATAAAACTTGCCGAGGCACCGGGCTACGGAAAGACCATCTTCGAGTACGAGCCGGACTGTCACGGCGCCGAGGACTACAGAAAAGTGGCGGAGTTTATACGTAATCAGTCACAAACTGCCTCACCGCCACGGGAACAGCAAAGCCGGCATCAAATTGAAATCAGGTCTTTTTCATCACCGCCTGTCAGGACACCATCTCCCGAACCCACACAGGCTGAAACTGCACAGGGACCGCTGCAGTAACACACCGACCATAACACCGCCTCACATTCCGGTGCCTTACAACAGTTGCTGAAAATTTGACAGAAGCTGCTTTATAAGGCCTAAAAACTTCGCAGCAAGGAAATAATCTATGACCCTGTAGTCGGCGGCCAATGTCAAGCTGACTTTTTTGCGAAGCTGTAAATTGCCTTTTTCGGCATCAACGGTTTGAATGATGTTGCCGACGGCCAGAATGGTGCTTGCCGGCAGCGGCACGATACCGATAAATGAGTCAATACCATAAACCCCCAGATTGCTCAGCGCTATGGTTTCGTCCTCCATTTCCTGCAGTGTCAGTTTGTTGCTGAGGGCCTTTTCGGTAAGCAGTTTTTCCATCTGGGCTGTCTGGGGCAGGGATTTTGTATCAGCCCGCTTTATTACAGGCACTACAAGACCCTGTGGTGCGTTAACCGCAAAACCGACGTTGATATTGTCGGGGATTCTGATGTTGTGGCCGTCGAGCCTGCCCAGGACAAGGGGGTATTGCTTTGCCGCCAATGCCAGTGCGCGAATATAGAAGGCGTTTGT
>DATKWV010000192.1:0-4131 GCA_035529405.1 Sedimentisphaerales bacterium
CTGAAGAATTACGATGAAAAATATGTTCAGACCCTGCGGGACGGCGGCTACCTTACACGAGACAGCAGGATGGTCGAGCGTAAAAAGCCTGGGCAGTCGGGTGCAAGGAAAAGATTCCAGTTCTCGAAACGTTAGTCTAAAAACATTCTTGATGTCATTAAAGCAGCCGCCGAGAAAATCATCTTCGCGGCTGTTTTGTTAAGGATAGATAAAATGATAAAAGTTGCGATTATAGGTTCAAGCGGCTACACAGGTGCTGAGTCGGTTGAGATTATGCTTCGACATAGCGGGGCCGAGCTGACATATTTAACGGCCCTGCCCGAGGAATGCGGGGCGATAGGGGAAGTGTTTGGCCGGTTCAGGGGCCGCTGCGATATGCAGATAGAGCCGCTGAATATGGACAAATTGTGCGAATCGGCTGATGTTGTACTTTGCTGTCTGCCGCACAAGGTCTCGATGCAATTTGTGCCGGCAATACTCAAAGCCGGCCTGAAGGTCGTTGATTTCAGCGCGGACTATCGCCTGAAAGACCCCGATGTTTATAAGAAGTTCTACGACGTTGAACACACGGATAAGGCTAATCTGGAAACTGCCGTGTACGGTTTGCCGGAATTGTTCAGGGACCAGATTAAAGGTAAAGACCTTGTTGCCAATCCCGGCTGTTATCCTACCGGTGCGCTGCTTGCGCTGGCACCGCTGCTGAAGGAAGGGCTTATCGACACACAGTCAATTATTGACAATGCCGTCACCGGTGTTTCGGGAGCGGGCAAAAACCCTTCAAGCAAATTTCATTTTCCCAATATGAATGAGAACCTTTTTGCTTATGGCATCGGCACGCATCGTCACATGCCGGAAATGGAACAAATCGCCGGGCAAATCGCGCAGGGTCCTGTACAGATTCTCTTTCAGCCTCACGTGGGCTGTTTTGACAGGGGCATACTTTCGACGTTATATTGTCAGCCCAGGGGCAAGGTTACCGGCAAGCAACTGCTGGAATTGTACGGCAGTTTTTATGCCGGCGAGCCGTTTGTGCAGATATGCAGTACGGCACCTGCTGTCAAGGATGTTGCAGGTACGAACCAATGCCACGTTTTTGCAGCCTTTGTAAAAGGTGCAATTGTGGTCTTTTCAGCAATCGACAATCTTGTCAAGGGCGCAAGCGGCCAGGCTGTTCAGAATATGAACATCATGTTCGGCCTGGATGAAGCGCTGGGGCTGAGATAACGGTTTTTATTTGGGCAAAACAACGATGATAAGAAACCGGCCGAAACTGGAAGAGTTTTATCGTAAGCTGGATGCCGAAGAAAAGCTTTCCTACGAGCAGGCCCTGGCTATCTATGAGATGCTCCACAAGGAGGCCGTATCTTTAGGTGCAATCAGCAGCGACAACATCCTCGAAGGTCTGGAGGTGGATTTAAGGATTGCCAGGGCGATAAACAGGGTAGGAGTATGATAGAGAAGCTGATTAAAAAGATAGCCGAGCATTTGGACGATGCCAAAATTGCCTATATGATTATAGGCGGTCAGGCCGTTTTAATATATGGCAGGCCGAGACTAACACGGGACATCGAGATCACACTGGGCGTGGACACGGATAAATTTGAATCGATAGAAGGCGTGTGTAAGAAACTGCAACTGACAGAACTGACCGAAAACCCGCAGGATTTTGCGGAAAACACAAAAGTGCTGCCGGTCGAAGACCCCGAATCGAAAGTACGTGTGGATTTTATCTTTTCCTTTACCCCCCTACGAAGCCCAGGCCATCAGAAAGGCAAAGCAGGTGGTGATAGACGGTTATCCGGTGCAGTTTGCATCCTGTGAGGATGTTATTATTCACAAGATGGTCGCAGGCAGGGCCGTGGACGAAGAGGACGTCAAGAGTATTCTGGCCAAGAATAAGGATATAATTGATTTCGAATACATCGGGAAATGGCTTGCGGAGTTCGGCAATATTCCGGAGCATGCACAGATATTGGAAAGGTTTGACAGCTTGTCGAAGTAGCCCAACAGGCTGTGCACACCATTTGATAACCGAAAATAAAGTCAGGGGCTGTACTGTTCTTGCGCGGAGCCGAACAAGTGAATGCCGGAAATCTGAAAATTGCTACATGTCAGTTTGCCGTCAGCAGTAATATAAAGCGAAACTGCCGGCAGATTTGTGAATTTTTGCGCAAAGCGCGAAAAGCAAAAGCTGACGTTGTTCATTTTCCCGAATGCGCGCTGAGCGGTTATGTCGGTACGGATTTTGCAAGCTTTGAGGGCTTTGACTGGCAGTTGTTGAAAGAGCAAACCGAAAAGATTATGTCTCTTGCGGCAAGGCTTGGCGTTTGGGTTGTGCTAGGCAGTTCGCACAGATTAACGCCGCCCAACAGGCCGCACAACAGCCTGTACTTAATAAACCACAAAGGGGAAATTGTCGACCGTTATGACAAGAGGTTTTGTACGGGCGGTGATTTGAAGCGTCTGACACCTGGCGGCAGGTTTGTAATTTTTGAGCTTAACGGGGTGAAATGCTCACTGCTGATATGTTTTGACCTGCGTTTTCCGGAGATTTACCGTCATCTGTACCAGCGGGGCGTAAAGTGCATTTTTCAGTCGTTTTATAATGCCCGGCAGAAAGGCCCGAGCATACACAGCCATATAATGCGTCAGTCTATGCAGTGCAGGGCTGCAACCAACCATTTCTGGGTGAGCATGGCCAACTCCAGCGGCTATTATTCGCCGTATCCTTCATGTTTTATTCAGCCGGACGGGCGCATTGTCCGGCAGCTAAGGAGCAACCGGGCAGGTTTTATGGTCAACACGGTTGATTTAAGCAGAAAGTTTTACGACCCGATGGCCGATTTCAGGGACACGGCAATCGCCGGTAAACTGGGCAACGGCCCGAGGATTCTCAGAGACCGCCGCTGCAGAAACACAACTGCTATTTAAGTGTTGAGTTGATAGTCGATAATAACCTTGATGTTTTTGTAAAATAAGGGCTGGTTACTGTACCTGCCTGCACAAACAATTTTAGGAACTTCCGGCTATGGTTAATAAAACCATCACAGCTCCAAGGGGCTTCTTGGCTGCGGGGCTGCATTGCGGCGTTAAGAAATCGGGCAAACCGGACCTGGCTTTACTTGTGTGCCCCACAGGTGCACAGGCAGCGGCTGTGTTTACCACCAACAAAGTTGTCTCAGCACCTGTAATTGTCAGCAGAGACCATATTAAAAGCCCAACGGTTTCGGCAGTGGTCGTCAACAGCGGCAACGCAAATGCCTGCACGGGCCAAAAGGGTATCAAAGATGCCATAGAAATGTGTGCCGAGACTGCACGTCAAGTTTCAATCGAAAATCGAAAATCGAAAATCGAAAATGTCCTTGTCGCATCGACCGGTATAATCGGCCGGCAACTGCCTATACAGAAAGTTACGGCAGGCATTAAAAAAGCAGCAGGCAAACTTTCAGCTTCGCCCAAAGCAGGCCTGGATTTTGCAAAGGCCATAATGACAACAGATACGAAGGTCAAGCAGGCTGTGCGTAAAATCTCGCTTTCCGGCAGGACAGTAACCATAGCAGGTACAGCAAAGGGAGCGGGAATGATTGCACCGAACATGGCAACGACGCTGTGTTTCATTACTACCGATGCCGTTATTAGTAAGTCCCTGCTGAATAAGGCGCTGAAAACGGCTGTCGATAACAGCTTCAACAGGCTGACCGTTGACTGCTGCCAGAGCACAAACGATAGTGCCTTTATTCTGGCTTCCCGGTTAGCCGGGAATACCCCGATAGTTTCCCAATCCCGGTCATACGAGAAGTTTCTGAATGCCCTTGTATCACTGTGTGATGATTTGGTACGTCAAATGGCGCTTAACGCCGAGGGCGCAACGCGCATGTTCGAGGTGGTTGTAACCGGTGCGGCCACGAAAGCCGATGCCCGAACGGCTGCGCGGGCTGTGGCAAATTATCCCCTGGTTAAATGCGCTGTCAACGGCGGTGACCCCAACTGGGGCAGGATTGTCTGTGCGGTCGGCTCAGCAGGTGTAAAACTGAATCCACTTAAACTTTCCTGCAAACTTGACGCAATGACAGTTTTCAGCAACGGCGCGCCGGCAAGGTTCGATGCCAAAAAGGCGGAAAAAATCGTTTC
>DATKWV010000193.1:0-30109 GCA_035529405.1 Sedimentisphaerales bacterium
CTAAAGCGGAAATTTGCACTGCGGCAAGATCATGGTGCAGTTTTTTGATTAGCGCGATGAGTACTCCATCATCGTCGAAAGCGCGCTCAATAAAATACTCAAGAAGATTTTTATTTTCACGACTCTCTACGCGACGAACGGCATTGAGAAGCAGTTCTAATCTGTTAGTGCCGAGTGTGGGACGTCCTAAAGGATTTTGTGAAGCGCATCCTGGTAGCCAACGGCCGCTAGCCAGATCCCTTTCTACGGTGATCTGTTGGATTCGTACTTTTGCCGGCTTAAGAGAGTCGGCTTTCTTTTTTTTCATTTCCAATCGGTGTGTTTTTAGTTTTTCTTTTCCAAGTAGCGGTTTCCAATTTTTCTGTGAGTCGTATTCCTTGCGCTCGGCTTTCTTATAAGAGGGGCATTTTTTATATTTTGTAGTTCGTTTTTTAGATCGTTCAGACATATTTCTTATTAGAAGATTAAAAGCTTAAAAGAAGATGGAGCTATCATACTACCCGGCCGATAGCTCCATCCACAAATGAAAGAAAATTGAAAAAGCCATATTTTTAATAATGCCTTGCAAAACGATGATTTGCCGTGTCCATAGCATTTTTTAATTGCACTCTTTTTTCAATGTGATTAGAGATTGCTTTTCTGATTTCGTTTAATTTCTCATTCAATTTGTTGAGTTTATCCTTGTCTTCTTGAGTATCAGAGTCTAAAAGAAGCGAGCGTGCTTTTCCTATTTGAAGCAATTCTTCGTTGTCTGCGGGAATCTGAACTAAAGCAAAATCCATCATCGCCGTTCGTGCTTTTATTACAGGAAGAAGATGTAGTTCTAAACGCGCCAGTTCTTCTATACTCAGGTTTTCAATACTTTCAAGAAGTTGTGATTTTGTCTTTGTCTTTTTTGATACAGGCATTGTTTTTATCTCCTTGTTTTTTTTTCTGTTGTCTTTCGTATTGTCTTCGATGTTTTGCTCTTTCCTTATCCTGCCTACAGAGTGCATGAAGGATATCGCTTTTTTGACTCTTGCTACAGTGTAAATCATCATCCCAGTATGCGTCTTCGACTTGTTCAGTATCTTTTAGATCTATCTTGTGTCTTTTCAGTGTTTTCATTTTCTTAGAATATCAACAACACCAACATCAACATCAAAACAAGAACCGCTAAGCAAGCCAGTATTTCTGTTTTCATTGTATTATACTGCTGAAATACTTTCATTATTAGATACTTGACATCGCGCCCGTCAAAGAAGGCCAGATAGTTTCATCGGTTACTTCGTTTTTCTGAACTCTGCGAGACGACGCTGAAAAACTCGGCCATAAAGCATCGGACGCCTTGCTTACAGCAGTGTCCTGTTGGTCAGGATCAATCAATTTTGACAAAAGCAGTATTACGTTTGACAGTGCTTCGACATCTTCTGATTCTATAGTATTTAGCACTTTAAGTGCTTTTTCAATGTGTACGTTTTCTTCTTCGCTTAAGCTGTAGTTGTCTTCAACAGCTTCTAGCGTATTAAGAAGGTCAATACAGGAGCCTTCCTCAGAGGATTTGAAAAAGAGGAATTTCTTCTTATTGGCGGCTTTGTTCACCAGCGAAATTTCATCGACATCAATGGCGGCAAGCGTACGACTTTTTTCAATCCTATCGGACTCATAAAACTGTCCTGTAAAACTGTTGTGTTCTCTCATATTAAAATTCCTTTCAAACTTTCAAGATTTCAAAATTTCAAATAATTCTTTAACTCAAAGAGACGTACTTTGACTCTGGCTCAAGGAGGGCCATTTTTTTGGTTCTTCAGTTTCGTCTTGAGCGATGATACTTTTACGAAGACCTGTTTCGTAATCACCAATTTTATATTGTCTCTCAACAGCAGAAAGACGTCGATCTACCTTTGCTATTTTACTCAATATGAGGTTTTTACGCGCAGTCTTCGCGAAGAAGAGGGCGATCATTTTAAGATTGTCAGCCAGTTTATCTATTTCAGCAGCGCTCATTTTTGCAATAGGATATAGTTCATCGTCAGAATAAATAACATTTCCATCTTCTATTTTGATCGGTTCGCACATAGTATTCCTCAGACTTTCTTGTTTTGCAAGGTAAGTTCTTTCTTTATACGACTGCTTAATTCTTGAACAGTCATTTTAGAATCTGGCTTTTCCTTTTTTAATACACGCTTAGCGGCAGTAATCGCTAAAGCTTGGCCGAACTCAGCAGCGAACTTTCTACATTCTTTGAAGGATTGCTTTTGTGTTTTTGTCCATTCTGTCTTTGGCGAGAGCGATGCCACTTCTAACGCGGTAGACATTATCATAAAGGGCATAAGCTTGTTTCTTGTTTCATAACCGTAGAAAGTCTTTAGTACAGAAAGCAGATATAACATGCTCAGGTCCATACGAAAGCATATTGTTTTACGGCCATCACGTTTTCTATTTTCATTGCCCATAGTGTTCCTTTCTAACACGGCGAAAGTTTTTGCTATTTGAGACGGCGTTCTCGCGTTTAATAAACTCATCAAGTCTTCTGTCATATTAAGAAGGTAACATATTGCTGTGGTTATACTGATACTTTTTAATACCAATGTGGCGTGTTGGCGAGCGCGTTAAATCCTTTGCACACAACGACGTATGAATTTATCAAGAAACAATTAGACAACTATTTCATAGATTTGGCTAAAGTAGTATCAGCGTTGAATAAGTATTCTGGTATGCTGATACTAAAGATAAAAAGATAAAAAGGTAAAAAAACAGGGACACAATGAACCATTTACAAAACAAACATACAAATAAAGACAGCGGCGATCAGTTGGAGTTAGCGTGTCCCTTACTTCGATTGTGTCGCCCTGTCTTTTATAAAAGGGACACGAAAAATGAAAGCGAAAAAAACCAAAACACTACTGACAAATCCTGACTTGATGAACATCCTCATAAATGAGGTGCAACACACAGTATCAGAAGCAAGAGATGATATATTATCGTTGCTTTTGTTCATCTCAGGAAGGCTGGTAAAAAACTCCCGCGCAGCTAGTTATAATGTTATCGTACACAGTGACAGTGGCGAAGGCAAGGACGCTATTGTACGCGCGGTTGGAAAACTGTTACCTACGGACCTTTTTATAGCCCGGTCGTCAATTTCACCTACAGCATTAAAACACTGGCTAAGCGGTCATGAAGGTTGGACATGGAAATGTAAAGCCCTCTATGTAGAGGATATTCCAATCAGCACATTGAATTGCGATGATTTCAAAAACATATCCGGCACAGAAGAAAAGATATCTACCGTCACAAGTACCAAACAAATAGCCGAGGATCTTAGATCAGGCGGAAAACCCCCCATTATTCTTACTATGGCAGATATTTATATGAAAGCACAAACGAAACGTCGTTTTGCTATTTGTCATATTGAAGAACGCGATGGACAGAAAATTCTACTTAAAATAAGTCAAGAAAGCAGTCACGACATTGATTACATATCGCCTGAGTGTGTTGAAATAAGAAACGCTCTATCTAAATTAAAGCAAGTTCGTGTTTTGATTCCATACAAAGAAGTACTAGCGCTTACATTCATCTCGGATAGAAAATACAGAACACTTTTCGGTCGCTTTTTGGATATAATAGCTGCAAGCGCAGCACTGCATCAAAAACAGCGTACGACAAAACATGGCAGTATCATAGCTAACCAAACAGACTATGAGTATGCGTGTATCGCCTTGATTAAAGTTATCCAAGGTATACATTATTCGCTGTCCAGTCAACAGAGAGATATCATTGAAATAATGAAACGCAAATACTCCGAAAAACGTGTCGGAAACGCAGAAGAGTTTACTGTACGATTTTTGGCTGATCTTTTCAGTATGTATCCCAAAAATATGAGAATGAACCTAGTCACACTAAAAAAAGAAGGCGTTATCGAATCGAAAATAATTCGTGGAGGAATTTATGTCAGACGTCCTGTTGAAGTATATTTCATAACCAAAGAAACACCGTTTTTGGTAGTGCCTTGGAGAGTAATAGCAAAAGATATGGAGAGTAAGAGGTATAAAAGGCGTAATAGGTGTAAAAGGTAGAGGGTGTTGATATATATACAGCACACACACACACAGCCTTTTACGCCTTTTACTATTCGAATCGGTTGTTTTTGAGCTAATAAATCAAAGACTCTGTCTAAGATACCGGCTCTTTTCGAACATAACTATCGACAAGTCAAGGAGTTAAGACTTATCCAACTATCAATAAAGCGTTGAATCGTGCGCTTTGACTCTCAATTTAACCTAATAAGACTTCATATTCGAGCTCTCCAGATTGCAATATGTGCAACGAGGATTTGACAGGACAAGCGAACTTAAGCGATTCGATAGTATCCTATATGTAATATACAAGGACGCAGGGCACTTTTAACAAGTTTTTCTCTTTGATTTCAAAGTATCGAGTACTATACTCTTTGATGTTGAATTACGACAGGCAATCGTTAAAATGGCGTGGTGATTAACAAAAAACTATGAAAGGAGAAGATTATGGAGCTTCAACAATTTGTTACAACAGTCATAAAGGCTATCGGAAAAGGAATCACAGAAGGAAAGGAAGGAGATATCGTACCCGGTTTTCCAGTGCTAGCTAGTGATAACTATAAAGGTGTCGAATTTGATTTGGGTATCAAATTCACAAGTGAAAAAATCTATGTGGTAGACAGTCAGCCTAAAGAGCGTCCTATATCGAGCCGAATAAAATTCTCTATATCTATTACGCAGGAATAGATGATAGTTGTATTGAATTTGCTCAATATAATGCGCGTGCTTGGTAGTGCGTCTGAAGATCGGAGATAAACAGAGCGCGCCTAGTTTAGCGCCTGATTTTTGTACCACTTAGTAAAGTCAACAACAATGAATTGTTATAAACTTCTATGAGATAAGCACTTAACTATTCAAGGAGAGGTGTCGGAGTGGCTGATCGAGCCGGTTTCGAAAACCGGTGTGCCCTTTTTGGGCACCGCGGGTTCGAATCCCGCCCTCTCCGTTGAGTTGTTTACTTTGGTGCAGGCGGGATGAGAACACGCCTGATGCGCAGCATCAGTACGCGGGTTTGACACGCCGAAGGCAAGCCGCGCAGCGAATCCCGCCCTCTCCGTTGGCCGAAGGCCAACACAGCAGGTGAGCAGTAGAAAGGTGAAAGTAGAGCAATAATAAAGCCTTTTCTGCGAACCTGCGGTCTATTGTTCAACTTCAGCAATTGGCCGGCCGCTGAACCAGCTCTGTGCTTGCTTTGAGCTGCCCCCGACGATTGCCTTGAAATCGCTGGATTTTACAGGAATCGCTAAACTTCCGGCTGGATAGTGCCGATTTTTCAAAAAGGCTGAAAGTACGCGCTTAAAAAAAATGGTTTTTTTCAACAGAAGCTGCTATAATTGATAACGGCCTTTATACTTAGAGGTTGCAGCCGCTCCGGCGCGAATAGTTTATGACAAACGACACAAATTACGACACTATATTCGGAAAACTTGCCGTTGAGCAGAGACTTTGCACCGATGCCGAACTTCGCAGGTCGCTTGAGGAGTTGAAATCACGTCGCAAAATCAGCCCTGTGACTCTCAGGGACCTTATGATTAGCCTCGGTTATCTTACCGAAACCCAGGCTGAGAGACTGCGGGTAAGTTTCAAGGAAACCAAAGCAGCCGTACACCAAATCCCAGGCTACAGGATTCTCGGCAAGCTCGGCGCCGGCGCCATGGCGATTGTTTACAAGGCTGAGCAGTTAAGTTTAGACCGTACCGTGGCCATTAAAGTCCTGCCCAAGAGGTTCAGCGAAAATCCCGATTACGTTCAGCGTTTTTACAAGGAGGGCCAGGCTGCGGGAAAACTCAACCATAACAATATCGTGCAGGCGATTGACGTCGGGGAAGCCGGCGGCTACCACTACTTTGTTATGGAATACGTTGAGGGCAAGACCCTGCACGACGACCTTGCGGCAGGGAAAGTATTTTCCGAAGTGGAGGCGCTGGATATTGTTATTCAGGTTGCTCATGCGCTGGCTCACGCACACGCCTGCGGGCTTATTCACCGTGACGTCAAGCCCAAGAACATAATAATAAATACCGCCGGCGTAGTCAAGCTGGCCGATATGGGTCTGGCGCGTGAAACAACCGACATCGAGACCGCCAGGACCGAAGCAGGACAGGCCTACGGCACACCGTATTATATAGCTCCCGAACAGATTCGCGGCAGAATCGACATCGACGGCAGGGCGGATATTTACGGTTTGGGAGCGACTTTCTATCACCTTGTGACGGGTCGTGTGCCGTTTATGGCTGATGACCCTGCGGAAGTTATGAGAAGACATTTGAAGGAACAATTGATTCCGCCGGACCATATAAACACATCACTTTCAGGGGGCGTTTCGGAGGTAATTGAGGTGATGATGGCCAAGCGCAGGGAAGAGCGTTACAATAACGTTGAGGAATTGCTGGTTGATTTGGAGGCCTTAGCACAGGGACAGCCTCCGCTTCGTGCACACAGAAGGTTCGATGTTTCCGCGCTTGAGCAAATCGAGCAGGGTGCAGCCGTGGAATCCGAAGACCCGTCCTACACACAGGAAGCCATTTCGCGCTATCGCATTGTTACGTTTGTTCTTGCCGCGGCACTGGTGGTTTCATTTGTGACGATTGTTTTGCTGATTGCGCGGTTGTTGTGAAAAGAATATGGCCGGCTGCTGCACACATTTTTCCGAACGCGAATTAGCCGAGGTACTTGGTCATTACCAGGTGGGTACGGTTTCACAGTCTTACCCCTTGTCAGCGGGCAACAGCGGTGCGCCCAAAATGGTCGTTGTATCCGACCAGGGCAAGTTTCTGCTGAAGCGTCGAGCAAAAGGCAAGGACGATATCCAGCGGGTCGGTTTTGCCCATGCGGTACAAAATCATCTGGCCAATGCGGGTTTCCCGGTAAGTGCCGTGCTTGCCGGCCGGCAGCAAGGCAGTACGGTTTTGCAGTTGGATAATCACGTTTACGAGGTGTTCAGATTTGTTGAGGGCTGTCGGTATGGCGGTTCGGCCCAGGAAACCATTGATGCAGGTCGGCAGTTGGGCAAATTTCACGTGTGTTTGAATGATTTTCAATTCCCATGGCAGCCGTCGGGTACAGGTTTCCACGATTCCAATTCGGTACGCAAATATCTCAAGTCCACGCCGCAGGCCCTGTCGGGGACCTGTGAGAGCAGACAAAAGCCGGATAGAAAGGTACTCAATCTCACAGAGACACTGATGACGCTTTATAATGACTGCAGCATTCACGTAAACGAGCTTGGGTTCGACTCATGGCAACGGCAGGTCGTGCATGGCGACTGGCATCCGGGTAATATGCTGTTTTCGGGCAACCGCATTGTTGCGGTGGTTGATTTTGATTCACTGAGAATTGCACCTGCGGTAACGGACCTTGCCAACGGCATGCTGCAGTTTTCAATTGTGGGCGACAGGCCCAACCCGGCTGATTGGCCAGACTACCTGGACCAGGCAAAGCTGATACAGTTTCTGAACGGATATCGAGAGGTTATCGAGCTGCAGGACTGCCATCTGCAATCACTTCCTGCGCTGATGATAGAGACCATCATAGCAGAGGCGGTGCTGCCGATAGCAGCGACGGGGTTTTTCGGGCATCTAAGCGGTGTGAATTTTCTGGAAATGATAGTTCGCAAGGCCCGGTGGATAGACGCCAACGGCGAGAAATTAGCCCAGGCGATGAAAGCATAAACCAGCAGGTGTTATCGCCTGCAAAAGCGGCATTCCGCCAGACAATTGCAACTAAAAGCTGTTAGAAAATTTCGAACAATCAAAATTTGGGGTAAAATTCGGCTGTTTTTGGGGGGTCGAACGGCATTTTTGGCCTGAAAACGGCGATTTGGCCTCAATCAAAACCGTCCTCCCTCAAAAAAAACTCGAAAAAACACGCGAAAAATGATGCCAAAATTACAAAAACGCGCGGATTTTGAGCCAAAACGACAAAAAAACGCGATTTTATGCCATTTTTTTTCGCGCTATCACCGGAAATGATTGACGAAAACCGTGACTCGGGGCTGGTGACTGGTCGCTCGCAGGCTACTGCTTTTTGAAGGCCGCGAGGAACGGGTAGGGTATAGCGGACAGCGTAGAGCGGGCAGCGAATAGCGGAAAGCGGGTAACGGATAGAAGGCAGCGTAGAGCGGATAGAAAAGCGTGGCTGGTCGCTCGTGAACGAAATCAGAAGTCGGAAGACCCTCCTTCGTCCCTTAGGGACTACGGAGGGCAGGCACAAGCTTCACGGGGGCAAGTTTGTTGCTTTATGCCGCCGGCACTATAAAGCTGAAAACTTAAAGCGAAAAGCCATAGTTTAAAGTTCAAAACTTCCGCGTTTTACGCTATAATTTTGCGCTTTGTGTTCCTTCGCTGTGCTCGAGGACAAGTTTACATTTTTCGGTATTGTTGTCTATGATGGAAAACATTCAAAAAGCACTGACTAAATATTGGGGCTATGACGGTTTTCTGCCGTTGCAGAAGCAGGCTATGGAGTGTATCAGTCGGGGCACTGATTCGATAGTGGTTCTTCCGACCGGCGGCGGCAAATCGCTTTGTTTTCAGGCACCGGCTGTAACAATGCCGGGGCTTGCCGTTGTGGTCTCGCCACTTATATCTTTGATGAAAGACCAGGTTGACGCATTAACGGAATACGGTGTTCCTGCAGCACGTATCGACAGTTCGCTTTTATTCGATGAACAGAGAACTGTTTTCGCCCGGATACACAACAAAGAGCTTAAACTTCTGTATCTGTCCCCTGAACGACTTGTTTCAGACGGTTTTCTCGAGGTTCTTCGAAAAGTCGGGCTGTCCTTTATCGCTATCGACGAGGCCCATTGCGTAAGTATGTGGGGTCATGATTTTCGACCGGAATATCGTCAACTGGGACTGCTGAAGAAAGCATTTCCAGATGTAACTATCGGAGCCTATACCGCCACAGCTACCGAGCAGGTACGCAACGATATTGCCGCACAACTGCACCTGAAAGACCCTGAAATACTGATCGGTTCGTTTGACAGGCCCAATCTTATTTATAAGGTACAGCGGCGTACAGACAGAATAAAACAGGTCTGTACTGTGCTTGAAAAACACAAAGATGAGTCCGGCATTGTCTATTGCATTCGACGAAAGGATGTCGAAGCTGTATGTGTTCAATTAGCAGCCAAAGGCTACAGTGCAGCACCATACCACGCCGGTATGGCAGATGTAGAGCGAAAAAGGAATCAGGAGGCGTTCATTGCCGAGAAGGTCAATACTATTGTCGCTACTATTGCGTTCGGCATGGGTATCGACAAATCCAATGTCCGTTATGTCATTCACACCGGGATGCCTAAATCTCTTGAGCACTATCAGCAGGAAAGCGGCCGGGCTGGTCGTGATGGCCTTGAGGCTGAATGCTGTCTGTTCTATTCGGGAGGTGACTACGGAATCTGGAAAAGTCTGATGAGCGATATGCCCGAGGAAGCTCAGAAGATTGCAATGATCAAACTCAGTGGAATATACAGTTACTGCACCGGGGGAGTATGCAGACATAAAGCGATCCTTCGGTATTTTGGCCAGGACCTCAGCAAAGATAACTGCGCTGCTTGCGACATGTGCCTTGGCGAGTTGGACTATATCGATGATGCGTTTGTAATCACCCAGAAAATCCTGTCGTGCGTGCTCCGTCTTGACCAGCGGTTTGGCGGTGGTTATACCGCTTTGGTACTGACTGGCTCAGAAGATAAGCGAATAATAGAAAACAATCATAATAAGCTGAGTACATATGGTTTGCTTGGCGATTATTCAAAGCAGACAGTACATGACTGGATCGAACAACTTACGGGACAGGACTACCTTGAAAAAACGGGCGAATACAACGTACTGAACGTAACAGAAAAGGGATGCAGTGTTTTAAAAGGCGAAGACACACCTCGTCTGCTCAAGCCTGCCCAGAAACCGGCTAAGGTGTCCAAAGTTGTTGAAGATTCATGGGAAGGAGTTGACAGGGGTCTGTTTGAGGCTTTGCGAAAGTTGCGGGCAATTATTGCACGCAAAAAAGGGGTTCCGGCTTACATAGTTTTTGGCGACGCTGTCCTGCGAGACATGGCCCGCAGAAGACCTTCTACTGTCGAGGGCTTTCTCGAAATCAAAGGTGTTGGGGATAAAAAGCTCCAGCAGTATGGTGAAGTTATGCTTGACGCCGTTAAGGATTATTGTCAGGCAAGTTCCCTTGAGACGGATATTGAATGAATACAGTTTTTGGTTTACCGGCAAAGGCGGTCATGAAAGGAGTTGTGCGATGGCGGTATTAGGTGTTTTTTTTCTTATCTTAGGCGGGGTGGCAGCGGGCAGTTTTTACATACCCTTTAAGAAAGTACGCAACTGGGCGTGGGAAAGCTACTGGCTGACCAACGGCGCTTTTGCATGGGTAATAATGCCCTGGCTGATTGCCGCTGTTACCGTGCCGGGGGTCATTTCGATACTGCGCAACACAAACGACAGGACACTTTTGCTGACGTATCTTTTCGGCTTACTTTGGGGAATAGGAGGCGTTACTTTCGGGCTGTCGATGCGTTACCTCGGGATGTCGCTTGGTTACGCAATCGCCCTGGGATTCTGCGCGGCTTTCGGGACGATTGTGCCTGTGATATATGACGGTACAATCGTTCAGTTAATGAATACCACATCCGGGCTGACCACACTTGCGGGGGTGGCGGTTTGCCTGGTGGGCATTGGAATCTGCGGCTGGGCGGGTATATCCAAGGAAAAAGAACTGCCGCAGGAAAAGAAAAAAGAGGCAATCGAGGAATTCAACTTCGCCAAAGGCCTTGTCGTTGCCGTATGTGCCGGTGCTATGAGTGCGTGCATGGCGTTCGGATTCATATCAGGCAAGACCCTTGCAGATATCGCCGTGGAAAACGGTACAAGGCCCTTATGGGCGAATAATCCTGTTCTTATAGTGATTTTTGCAGGCGGGTTTACAACGAACTTCCTGTGGTGCATACTGATGAATATCAAGAATAAAACGGCTGGGAACTATATTAACGGCAGCGGAGCATCTTTGGCTGGCAATTATGTTTTTTCAGCACTTGCGGGTATAATATGGTACCTGCAGTTTATGTTTTATGGCATGGGCAGGGGCAAGATGGGGCGATATGACTTTGCCAGCTGGAGCGTACTGATGGCGATGATTATCGTGGTAAGCAATATATGGGGACTGGTTTTTCGTGAATGGAAGGGCTGCAGCCCAAGAACGATTGGAATTATAACCAGCGGTATTTTAGTGGTAATATTATCAATTGTGTTCGTGGGTACAGGTAACTATCTGGCGGCGGCAGGCAAATAAAACGGCCGGTGCAGGTTAAATGAGGAAAATACAAATGGCAAACAGTTCAGGATTCAATGACAGGAAATTGAAAAAAAAGGAAACGATGACAGCCAGGGAACGGGTGCTGAAAGCGTTAAATCACCAAATCCCCGACAGAGTACCCATCGACCTCGGGGGATTCCAAACGGGCATCCACCGCAAGGCATACGAGCAGTTAATCGGCTATCTTGGTCTGGCTGAAGAAATAGAAATGCTCGACCCCGTACAGCAGCTGGCAAAGCCCAGCGAGGAGGTTCTGAAGCGGTTCCACGTGGACATCCGGTACGTATGCGCGCATGGGCCGGACAGTTTCAAGGGCGGCATAGAACAGAATACCCGCAACGGCAGGCTGTGGCATGACCTTACCGACGAGTTCGGGGTGACATGGTCGATGCCTGACGACCAGCAGCTTTATATGGACATTTCACACCACCCGCTGGCCGACTACAGCGTCAAGGACCTCGATGATTACCCGTGGCCGGACGGTAAGGACATGAGCCGTTTTACGGGCGTTCGGGAAAAGGCGTTGGAATTGCGCAGGGAAACGCCGTACGCGTTATCGACCGGCATCGGGGGCGTGGTTTACGAGTACGGCTGGTATATGCGAGGTCTTGAAAGGTGGTACATGGACACAGTGGAAAACCCGGCGTTTTGCGAGGCGGTGCTGGACAGGACGCTGCAGTTCTGGCTGGACTATCATACCGGCTTTATGAAAGAAGTGGGTGATATTGTGGATGTGGTGATGATTGGTGACGACCTTGCAGGTCAGGACGGGCCGTTGTTTTCACCGCGTTTTTATCGCAGCATCGTCAAGCCGAGACAGAAAAAGCTGGTGCAATACATAAAGTCGCTGACGCCGGCAAAGATATGGTACCACACATGCGGGGCGTGTATGAGCTATATACCCGATTTGCTGGATAACGGAATCGACATTCTCAATCCCATTCAAATCAGCGCCGCAAATATGGACCCAGCAAAACTAAAAGCCGAATTCGGCGAAGAACTGGTTTTCTGGGGCGGCGCTATCGACGCGCAGCATATACTTCCGTTCGCAACGGCTGAAGAAGTCAGACAGCAGGTGCAAAAAAACATGGAAGTCTTAAAGCCCGGTGGAGGGTATGTTTTCAATAACGTGCATAACATTCAGGTCGGTGTGCCTGTCGAGAATATTATCGCTATGTATGATGCGGCGTATGAATGCGGCTTCTACGGCTAAGAGTGTCCCGCGGAAATAATGAACAAGGTTTTGTAAAAAGAAGCGGTGCATAAAAACAACAAAGAAAACGTATTGAGTTTGATGGCGCACCCGGATGACGCTGAATTTACCTGTACGGGCACGCTGGCACTTCTGGCGGCAAAGGGCTGGGCAGTACACACAGCAACGATGACAGCAGGTGATTGTGGTTCGGCAAAACAGCCGCCAGAGCAAATCAGCAAAGTTCGTCGCGGTGAAGCAGCCGATGCAGCGAAGCTTTTGGGCGGCAGCTACCACTGTCTGGAGTGTGACGATATATTCATAATGTACGACAGAAACACACTTGTGAAGGCAATTCGGCTGATACGGCATGTCAAGCCGCAGATTGTTTTTGCGCCAAGTCCCTGCGATTATATGGTTGACCACGAGACAACCAGCAGGATTGTGCAAACGGCGTGTTTTTCAGCAGGGATGGTAAATATAGAAACACCCGGTGCCCCGGCCTTCGAGCCGGTACCATACCTGTATTATGTCGATGCGTTTGAGGGAAAAGATATTTTCGGAAAACAGATTTTACCGGATATTCTTGTTGATATAAGCCCAGTTATGAGCGTTAAAGAGCAAATGCTCTGCTGTCACAAAAGCCAGCGAGACTGGCTTTTGAAGCATCACGGTGTGGACAGGTACGTTGAGTTTATGAAGGACATGTCCCGAACAAGAGGTGCCCAAATAGGCAAAGGCTTCGCCGAAGGTTTCAGACAACATCTTGGAAATGCCTTTGCCAAAGATAACATACTTAAACGGGAACTTGGCGATTTGGTTCATTCGAAATAAGGTCATCAGATAACGGTGCGCCGCTGCCCGGGCAAAATGTTTACCATCCGCCGATAACGGGCTGTTATGCGTTTTCCGTCATACCGGCATCATCAAATGAACGGTTCAGCAAATCAGAAAGATTCAGCCTTGAAGCCCAGTGTTTGAGATATTCGAAATTCAGTTTATCGCCCTGAACTTTCAGGACACCAACGACATCTTTCCACTGCTGTTGCGACACTGCGCCGCCCTGCTGATACCATTGGAGTTTGCTGAGTATAATATCCTCCGGCGAAAATATGTAAAAGGTGCGGGAATTTTCTGCATCCAAACTATCCGGTTTGCGTCTGCTGAACGCCTCCGAATGGTACGGATGCTGCCTTAAAATGAAAACATCGAGCTTGATCATGGTCTGAAGATGAATCAGATTGAACGAAGCGCTTCTACGAATTGCATCTGCGACCATTTCAGCATCGATGTAGTAATGTGTTTGGAGAGCTTGTACCAAGGGATTAAGCTGGGACATTTTGATGTCGGCAATTAAATCAACATCCATCGTCGCCCGGGCTATGCCATAGGCAGAACTTGCCACAGACCCGCCTATGCAATACGCTATTCCAAGCTTTTCAAAACACCCGACAGCCGTTTCCAATGCAACAATTATGTCAGGTCTGTTCATAGCCGGTGCTGTTCCATGTACAAGCCAAGGCGAGCAGCAAGGTCTTTTCCGTAGTGATATGCAACAAAAGCCAGATTTACCTGCCGTTCACTGAACAAAGGGTTGGCACGTTGAATAGCCCTTCGTGACAGATACATGGCCGTGTGAGTAAGTGAGCGAACTGTCGAAACTCTGGCCGAAACGCTTGATTTACGAATCAGCTCGATGAGCACTTTTTCAGTTTGAGGGGCAGTATCAGGCGATTGAGTTATCATTTTATGACATCCCCTGTTTGTCGCAGACAACTGTTGTCTGTGCAGTTTTGCAACATAGAGCCGGTTCGGTTTACAATTTCAGCCTGTAAATATGGACTGCCAGGGGGTCGAAGCTGTCGGTGAAAAAGCCCTTTTGGGCCTTCAGCGAACGGTCCTCATCGACCACCTCAATTTTCGTACCGGCTTTGAGGTTCGGGACATTGAAGGCTGCGGTGCCGCTTTTTTCAGCAGGGTCATAATTAACCGCGAACAGGTAAAGCCTTCCCTTGAACCGCCGGGCCATAATGTCGGCCTTGACATCGCCGTCAATGCTGATTGACACTTCTGTTTTTGCGGGAGCCGACAGAATCACCGGCGCAAGACGGGTAATCTGATTGTTGAGGCGCTTCAGTTCCTGCTGCATCTGTTCGGTGGGGGCAAACTCGGTAAACTCCGGGCGCCAGGCGTGGGTGAAATAACCTATGGCTGTAGCGCCGCGAATAACGGCAAGCCACACTTCGGAGCGGGTGTGCCTGGGCAGAACATCAAGCTGCTTTTCGTAGGTGACCCACCTGCTTCCCTTGTGTGTTTCAATCCAGGCATAAACCGGTTTTTGCGGGCCGGCGATGGCGCGAAGCTGCGTGACGCCCCTGCCGGGATAGTCAAGCCAGTCCGGCCTGTTCCAGCCATAGACGGGGTATGTGTCAAAGCCGATGACGTCACAGTATTTAACGAATTCAGGATAAATCCTGTCCTTGGCGGCCTGGTCGTACTTGTCGTTAAACTCTTTCATAAAATGTGAAGTAAACGTCATAAAAACGGGGCGCGAGGTGTCGGTGCTTTTGATGCGTTGAAAGTGGTCGGCCAATTGTTCGGCTGAGCGTCTGGGGACATTATCCGCCCTGGAAGTGCGGGTTTCGGTATCCTGCTTTTTTGCGGGCATATCCGGCTCGTCTCCGTGAATCCATCCGAGCTGATACGGATGGCCGGCGACGGTCTTGTCAAAGTGTGTTATGACATACCTGTCGGCGGCCTGGCCTGCGTCGCAATAGGCCTTGGCGGCGCCGGGGTCTCCGCAGAAGGTATTTATGCCAACGCTGCTAAGTTTGTCGAAGTTCTTTATGGGCTGGGCCCAGGACATAATGGGGAAAAAAGGCCTGCCGTTGACCACAAAGGCGCGGTTCTGGTCGATGGTGACGGTTTTAATGGGTGCGGCAGTTTCGATTGAAACAGGCGACACCGGCTGACAGCCGACAACAAGACACAGAACGATTACTGCAGTTAAGGTTTTCATAATCAGTTAACCTCCCTTTTGTATAGTTCCAGGGCCGTATTATACGGTCGTGTGAAGATATAGCCAGACAAAAGTTAAGGCGGTCGGTGATGATTCTGCACGCCAGGGCGGGGCGGCAGGAATTTCCGGTTGTATAGGCAAATTCTTATTTATTATCCTTTCGAAAAGTCGGCAACAAGAGGTTGTTGGGGTAATTGACGAATTTTTAATTTTTTTTAAGGCTTGTATGCAACAGAGGTTAGCTTTCCCGCCAGGAAAAAAGAACGTAATTTGGCACAATGGTTGCACAGGAATTCAAAATACCGGCCGATGCGCTTGCAGCGGCGGCGGTTAATTAAGGGTGCAGCGATGCTGATAAATTGAGATATTCCGGGGAAGGCTTAAGAAAGGAGAAACAGAATGAGTCTTTCACTGTCGATAGGAGTTACCGGCTTACAGGCCCACCAGCAGATGCTTGACGTGGCCGGTAACAACCTGGCCAATATCAATACCACGGCTTTTAAGGCAGGCCGAATAGTCTTTTCACAACTGCTGAGCGAAACCATCAAGAATGCCTCGCAGCCGACGACCACCATCGGCGGAACCAACCCTCAGCAGATGGGCAGCGGCGTGGGTATAGCAGGGATAACCTCGAATATGACGCAGGGCAATATCGTCAATACCGGCAATCCGCTGGACCTTGCGATAGAAGGGCAGGGTTATTTTGTACTGACCGACGGCGCGCAGAACCTGTATACACGTGCCGGGGCGTTCGGCGTTGACGCAAATTCCAACCTGGTTGACCCTTCTACCGGCTATCTTGTACAGCGAATCGGCTCGGAGGGCGAAGCCGACGGTTTCCAGGCGGTCGGCGACAGCAGGATTCGTGTTCCTTACGATGCGGCCCTGCCGGCAAGCGCCACATCACAGATGATAGTCCGCGGCAACCTCAGCGCCGACGCAATCATGGCAGAGCCGCAGGTGCAGAAGCTGCGGTCGAATATAACATACACAGTCGGCAGTTTACTGGCAGGCGGAACCACGCAGTTAGGGGACCTCGACCAGTACACGGGTACATTGACCGCCGGGGTAATAACTTTTTCGGGTTACAAGCCGGACGGTACTTCCTTCGCGGCCGCAGACCCGGCCGTTGACCTGACAATGAACATCGACGGGGCAACAACGATAAATGATATACTCACCTGGCTGAATACCGATGAGGGTACAGCAGCAGTGGACGAAGTACAAACTATTACTACTACGGATGAGCCGGACGGCGGAACATATACCTTGACCTTTATGGGCGAAACAACCGCTGCAATCGCGGCAGATGCCGACGACACTGCTATTGAGGATGCATTGGAACTGTTAAGTACAATCGGTGACGGTAATGTTAGTGTGGCGGGAGGACCTATAGGTGCAGCTAATCCGATAGTCATCACGTTTGCAGGTGATCTGGCTGGTCAGGACGTAAGCATGATAACCATAGATGCTTCCAGCTTGACAACAGGAGGCGGTGCATCGGCTACACCAACAGTAGCCGAGACAACTACGGGTCGTGCTGTTCAGGGCGTGCTGGGCGGGGATGCGACAGCAACGTTAACCAACGGTCAAATCGTGATAACGGATACGGCCCTGGGGTACAGCAAGTCGGACTTGCGGATGAGCTACAGCGGCGACGGGACATTGACCATGCCGGGGTATTTCGAATATCTGGCCTTAGGCGGAGATGAAGTGCAAAACGTCAATATAACCATCTACGATTCTCAGGGCGGGGCGCACGTTCTGTCGGGTGCGTTCGTGCGAACAGAGACGGACAATACCTGGGATATGGTACTGAACTCCGTTACCGGAAACATCAGCGAAATAACGATGGCCAACCGCCGAATCGACGGTATTCAGTTCAATGCTATCGACGGTTCTTACGCGGGGCTGGACGCGGGAATTGGAGACACTGCCAATTTTATAATAACGTTTGTGCACGATACGTTAAATCCGCAAAGCATCGCCGTGGACCTGGGTACCGTAGGTAAATTCGACGGTCTTACACAATTTGCCACGGGCGTAGCAGGGACCTCGAACGCGGTGGTCAGGGAACAGGATGGTTACGGCTCAGGCACGCTTTCGAGTGTGTCGATTAACAACGAAGGGCTGGTGATAGGATTGTTCTCGAACGGCGTCAAGAAAAACATCGCGACCATACAGATAGCGCTTTTCCAGAATGCTGCGGGTCTTAAAAGCGAGGGCAGCGGCTATTACACCTCATCAGCCAACAGCGGCGATGCGGTGGCCACCAAGGGCGTGTCCGGCGGCGCAGGTGCCATCCGCGGCGGTACGCTGGAGGCCAGCAACGTCAACGAGGCAAACGAGTTTATCGCCATGATTAAGGCCCAAAACGGCTACCAGGCCAACGCCAGGACAATCAAGGTCGCCAACGACATGCTGCAGGAGCTGACCAATATCATCAGGTGATAATAAGACTAAAGACTCAAGACCAAAGACTAAAGACTCAGGACTCAAGACTAAAGACTAAAGACCGATGGGCAATAATACCTGACAGGCAGAGAATGTGATAAATGACAACACCGCAAACAGGGCCGGAATCACAAATCGCAAGGCCTTCACCAAAGGGCGTTGAGAACGTTGACGGCAGCACTTCCGGCCAGAGAACGGCTCCGAAATGCAAAAGATGCGGCGGTCAGCACTGGCCTTTCGAACCCTGTGCCGAAGACACCGAAAGCGCACTTAGAGAAGATAAACAGCAGCAGTCTTCGGCGATGAACAAACCAGGGCCTTCATTAAGCGATAAATTCATACCAGTATGCAGCCTGTGCGGCAGGAGACACTGGCCGCTTGACCCATCGTGTATGGGCAAGAAAGGCGTTAAATCCGAGGCTAAGGCCGCCGAGCAGGCAAGGCTGCGGGCAGAGGCGGAAAAAAAAGCAGCCGTTGAGAGCCGCCTGCGGGCCGAGGCCGAACGCAAACTGGCAGCTTTCGAGCACAGCGCAGCCAAAGCACAGTCAAAGGCTGAATCCGAGGCAAAACTGCGGGTCGAGGCCGAAAATCAGGTCAAAAGTTACATTGAGGAATTAAAGAAGGTCAAGGCTGAGGCTGCGCAAAAGCTGGCCGAAGCCAGGGTGGAATTCGAAGAAAAGACAAAAGATTTGAGCCAAGCCAAAGAACAGGTCCATCTGGAGGCAAAGTTAAGGGCCAGGGCCGAACAGAAAGCCAAAGAGTACGCTGTCACCCAGGTCAAGGCACAAACAAAGGCAGAAAGGCAGGCCCAGGCGCTGGCGGAAAAACAGGCAAGAGCCGAGGCAAGGGCCATGGCCGAAAGCCAAAGGAAGGCCCAAGTCCAGGCCGAGGCTGAAAGAAAAGCAAGAATCGAAATTGAAAGAATCGGCAAAGCCGACGCCCAGGCAAAAACGCAGGCGGAGGCAGGGGCAAGACAACAGGCACAGGAGAAGGCCCGGCAGTGTGAGCTGGCGGCGGAAAAAGCGGAGCAAAAAGCGCAATTCCAGGCCGGGCTAATGGCCGAAGCCGAACAAAAAGTCCGCGCCCTCGAGGATTTGAGCAGACAGGCTCAAGAGACAGCCGAATCCGAATCACACCTCAGACGACAGGCACAAGAGCAGGCAAATGCCTACGCCGAGGCGCTGGAACAGGTGCGGGCGCAGGTGCAAATCGAGACCGAACTGAGGCAGCAGGCGCAGGCAAAGGCCCAATCCGAGGCAAAACTGCGGGCCGAGGTGGAAAAAAGGTTATACACACTCGAACAGGAAAAGGCCGCAATAGATGCAAAACTTCAAAGTCAGACACAGGTTACCGCACAGGCCAAGCAGGAAATCAGCCGTTATGCCGAGCGATTAAAAAACGCCGGGTATGAAGCTGATGAAAAACTCGCTAAAATTAAGGAACAATTTGAAGAGAAGGCCAGGTCACAGGATAAAGTGCTAAAACAGGCGCAGGAAAAGACCCAATCCGAGGCAAAACTGCGGGCCGAGGTGGAAAAACAGGTCAAATACCTCACCGAACAATTGGAAACCGTCAAGGCCGAATCTGCGGTGACATTGGAAAAGGTCAGGGCGGAACTTGAAGAAAAAGCCGAGCAGCTTTGCGCAGCGAAAGAGCAGGCTGATGCCGAAACCCGACTAAGGACCCAGGCCGAAAAAGAGGTAACAAGTTATGCAGTAGAATTAAAAAAGGTCCAGACCGAGGCTTCAGAACGGCTGTCGGCAGCCAAAGGAGAATTCGAGAAAAAGCTTGAACACTTTGCCCAGACCAAAGAACAGGCAGAAGAAAAAACCCGGCAGGAAACTGCCCTGAGAATCGAGGCTGAACAGAAAGCCGCTGGTTATGCCGCAGCGTTAAAACAGGCGGATGAAAAAATCAAAGCAGCAGGCAGGGAAAAGGCCGAAGCCGAGGCTGAATTCAATCACAGGTTAAAGGCCGGGGAAAAGGCCAGGGCACAAATGCCGGCGAGGCTGAAAACTGAAAAACAGGCCCGCATCGAGGCTGAGGAAAAAACTGCATCCTACGAAGCGGTTTTTGACCTGATACAATCAAGAACAACCGCAGAAATCAAAGCAAGAGTCCGCGCAGAGAAAAAAGCCAGACTTGAAGCAAGGTACAGGGCCGAGGCCGAGGAGACGGCCAGGATGTATGCCGAGGGCAAGGCCAAAGCCGAATCAAAGGCTGAAAGAAAATTGAAAATAAAGCTGGAGAAAATCGGCAGAGCGCAGGCCCAGGCCCATGCACAGGCCCAGATGCGTGCCCGCCAACAGGCAGAAGAAAAGGTACAAAAATATAATGTAGCCCGGCAGCAGGCCCTTGCACAAGCAGCAGCAGAGGCCAGGGCCCGTGCTGAAGCCCAGGCAAAAGCCATCTCAGAGAGACAACTGCGGAACGAGGCCGAGAAAAAGGCGCAGCTTGAAGCCATGTTCAGGGCACAGGCCGAGGAGCAGGCAAGAAGATACGCCGATGCCAGGATTAAAGCGGAATCAAAAGCGAAAAGACGAGCCAAAGCACAAGTTCAAAGAAAAGCAAAGGCCCGGGCCAAGGCAGAACGAAAAATGAAAATAAAGCTGGAAAAAATCGGCAGAGCCCAGGCACAAACCGAAGCACAGGCCCAGATTCGCGCCCGCCAACAGGCGGACGAAAAGGCACGGGAATACGATATAGCCCGACAGGAAGCTGTTGCGCTCGCCAAAGGCGAGGCCAAGACCCGTGCTGAAGCGGAAGCAAAGGCCGTTTCGCAGGCAAGACTGAGAGTCGAGGCCGAGGAAAAGGCCCAACTGGAGGAAAAACTCAGGGCCCGTGCCGAAGAACAAGTCAGGAAACTGAATGAGGCAAAGGCCAAAGTCCAATCAAAAGCTGAACGAAAGGCACAGGTACAAGCGGAAAGAAAAGCAAAGGCCCAGGCCAAAGCTGAACGGAAACTGAAAATAAAAATGGAAAAAATCGGTGCAGCCAACGCGCAGGCAAAACTGCAGGTGCAGGCTGAAACGCTGGCGCAGGCACAAGAAAAGGCACAGGCCTATGCAAGGGCGCTGCGGCAGGCTGAGGCGAGATTAGACACCGAAACACGCGACAAGGCGCAGGCGGCGGCAATGGCCAAGACCGAAGGGCGGCTAAGGGCCGAAGCCGAAAAAAGGATTAAGTCTTACCAGGAACAGCTGACGCAATTCAAGGCACAGGCCACAGAAGCGGTAGCGAGAATAAAAGCCCAGGCCGAAGAACAGGAAAGGGACTACTGGGAAGCCGAGCAGTACAGCGAAACTGAAAGCGAGCTGGAAGCGATTTTGTCGCTGGAATCACAGGCGCGGTCGGGCAGTTGTATGCAAACCGCCGATGAACCTTGTATAAAGGCCGAGAACCAACAACATATTTCAACAAAACAGGTTCAGGAAAAAGGCCCGTTGGCCGTCAATATACCAAAACCGAGCGAGGCAGGGACGATAACCGAAAAGCCCTGTGTCAGTGACATCGGCCAGGCAGCTTGCGAAATATGCGCAAAGGACATCATGCGAACAGATGTAGCCTGGGCAAGCGGCGAAGACACCGTCCAGCAGGTACTGGCGACGATGCGACAGTACAATACGGGATACGTACTGGTGGGGTCCGGCAGTATGGTGGAGGGGATAGTATCCAAATCGGATTTGACATCGGCGGTCAGTCCCTACCTTCAGCCGATGTTTTCAAAATGGCGTGGGCCGATGGACGAGGCAACGCTTCAAATCAAGATAAAATGGGTGATGACCAGCCCGGTCAGGACGGTACGACCACAGACGCCGCTGACAGGCATGCTCGAAGACATGCGCCAGTTGAACCAGAGGTGCCTGCCGGTGGCCGACCGCGACGGTCAGATACAGGGTCTGGTGACGACGTTCGATATTTTCCAGGCACTTACCGGCAGCAGCGCCATTTGCGGCACAGAGACTGCTGTGAGCATACCCGTATTGCCGGTGGAATCTGCATCGCATTCCACAGCTGACAGTTACGCGCAGCCAAGGCGGCTCGAATCTTTCAGCAACAAGGCGTGATTTATTCACAGGTGCTTGTGAATAATCGAGGTAATGTTGTGCAGTCTTTCCTCAAGAAGTACAATGCATTCCTCTGTATGTTTCCGTCCGGCAATTTCGCTCTGGAGTTGCTCATTGGCCTGTTTTAATTCCGCCGCCTGGCGGTCGAACTGCTGCTGCAGCTGGCAATATTCCGGCGTGACGGCCTGGGACCGGTCGGATTCAGGGGGACAGTCCGCATCAGGGGCCTGCGGCCGGCAGTTATGCTGATTGAGCATAGATTCAAGCTCAGTTCGGTATTGTCTCAACTGCTGCCTGGTGCGTTCCTGCTCGGAGATATCCGCAGCGAAAACGATAAGTCCGAGCGGTTCATCGTGCCGGTTTTTTACCGCGACTAATTTCGTAAGCGTGGGAAAGACCGTTCCGTCACTTTTGACGTGTTCAACAGGGCCTTCGAGTCTGCCTCTGCGCTTGGTTTCCTCAATCAAAGGGACAACGTCGGTTTTCATCTGCTTTTCGGTGTGAAATATGCCGAACTGTTTTCCAACAAGCTGGTCGGATCCGTTGCAGCCGTGCATGGCTGCCCAGGCGGTATTAACAAATCTAATAGCGCCGTCAAGGTCAATGAGGGCAACGCCCTCGTTGGAGTGCTCGGCAACGGCAGTCAGATGCAAAAGGGCCTGCTCGACTTTTTTGTGCGCGGTTATAATATCATCCATTTGGCCAATCCATAAACCACTGACACCATCCTTAGACCCGGTGCAAAAGCCTGCGACAGCGATAAGTTCAAAAAACCTGTTACCCGATAAGGTCGAAATTCGGTCACAACCAGAATCAAGGCTGCCGGCATCATTAATGCAGATTATTCAGGTGTTGTTGCGCAAACGCGTCCCTACGTGCGGCTGCCTGTATATTGCCCCCTTCCCTGACAGGCACAAGGTATAAGTGTAGCAGCTTTAAGGCAAATGTCAAGATTTGAATTGATTCGGGCAAAGAAACGCCTTTCGGGGATAAGGGCAGATGGGAGACGGCGCTGGAATTTTCCTGTCAGGACACAGCAACGGGCTATACGCCGGCAGGCTGCGGCTGTTGGGCGGCTGCATGTGCACTGGCCGGGAGAGCGGCAGAATTCTTCAGTTTCAACAGCGTCTTGAAGATGCTGGTTTCCAGCACTGCGCCCTGGACCTTGCCCTGCGCGTCCACGACGGGCAAACACAGGACATTAAACTGGCGCATATGATTCATTATCGTCAAAACCGGGGTGTCGGGCCTTATCGTATGAACCGGCCTGCTCATTATCCATTTGATTCTTATCTGCAGCGTGGCGTCATCCAGCGGCCGACGCCATTTGGCAAACATAGGACGCAGATATGGACTGATTGCACCGGTCAGGTCGGACTTAGAGACAATTCCTTCGAGCATATTGTCTCGTCCAACCATCAGGTAGCTTGCCTGATTCTGCTGCAATTTGTCCAGGGCCTGCTGGACACTGTCGTCAGGATTTGCCCATACCGTCTCTTTTTGCATAACGTCCGCAGCGCACATAGCCGAAAGTCCGCCGGCATATTCTTTGGCCGGTGTCATAGGGTGCTCGCCGGGCAGGTTCGCGGGTGATTGACCCATTCTGGCGATGGCCGCAGAAACGGGCTGACCCTGAGCGCTACCCACCGCCATTACCGGTTGTCCGGGAACCACACCGCCAGCAGTACTGCTTCGGGCATGGGCCCTGACTTTTGCCACGGCGTGCCGTGCCTGTACTCTGACCTTTGCTATGGTTTCTTCAGCCTCAGCTTTGACCATTTGAATGGCCTGTTCGGCTTCGGCTTTGATGCCGTTGGCGGTATCGATGAAGGCTTTAGCCTTTTCTTCGACTTCGGCTTTTGCCTGTGCGGTTTCAGCCTGGGCCTTTGATTTTTCCTCTGCTATTGTCCGCTCAGTTTCTGCCTTGATTTGAGCTATAGCTTCCTCGGCGGCGGCCTTGGCCTGGGCGTTCTGTTGGGCTATAGTCTGTTCGGAGTCGGCCCTGACTTTTGTAATTTCGTCGGCGTATTCTCTTGCCTTTTCTTCGGCCTGGGCGCTGGCCTGTGCCGTAGTTTCGGCAAACTCGGCTTTGAGCCGGGCCTTTTGCTTTGCGAGGGCATCAGCCAGAAGGCCGTCAATTTTTGTCGAAAGGTTTATATTGGCAACCTGCTCGGCGTGTGCCTTGGCCTGGGCCTGGGCCTGGGTTTTGAACTTTGCCACAGCCTCAAGGTGGGCCTTTTCCGTTTCCTGGGCCCTGGCCTTTACCTTGTCAATGGCGCCGCTTAATAGTCTCTCAACGGCAGATGAAACTTCGTTATTGCTGTCTTGATCCATAACTATGAGTTTCTTCTATTTATCGAACAAGTGAGCGCGGTTATTAAGGTAAAAATGCGCTGGCCAGTTTGGGTAACTGTCAGAGGTATTATCGGACAAGAGATTACGCTGTCTTGAGAAAAAGAACAATTTCACAAAGACATTGCAAAATAACTTGCTCAAGGGCAGCGGTTATTTCGGCCGATAATATTCGTAATAAGAGATAACTAAAGCCCAGGCAGCGGTTTGCGCCGCTTGCCGGCGGTACGGTCGGGGAAACGGGCCGTAAAAAGCTCTGTGCAAAGGCTGCCTGAAGCGCCGGTTTTGAGCCCGCAACAGGGTGGTACAAAATGTCGGAACTATCGAAAAATAAAAGTTTTGCAGCGCTGAGGCATTCTTGACATACCCCGGACGATTGCGTAAAATCGCGACAAAGCCCAGGGTCCGGGTAAAAGGCTTGAAAGTATAAGTAATCGACCAGCCGGTGCTGGTGTTGCAGCCGGCAGGTGAGTATAAGTGAATCAAGAAGTGAGCATGAGGCAAGAAAATTTGTGGGCATTTCAGACTGTTAAGGCTAAGGCCCAAAATAGGTGCGGCGGCAACATTGCCAAAGGGATTTCGCGGGGGTTAAAAGGAGTTTGAAAATGGGATTGTTCGGATTGGCACTTCTTGGTGTAGTGCTGGGGGCCGTCGGCAGCGAGTTTCTGCGGGCAAGCAGGCCCGAACTGGTCGAGAAAATAGAGAAAGCAGCGAAACAATTAGTTGACCGCTTTTGCCAGCCAAAGCCGGGCAGCCCAAAAATTAAAGATAAATAACAAAGTTTATATTTTAAATGAACATTTTTTTTCGTTGGGCGAACAGGTTTTTACTTTAGAAGAGAGGAAAAGGCTATGCTGAAGAGTCTGGGGATTATGATAGGCGGCATATTTGTGGGCGCAGTTGGTATGGAGATTATTCACAGGAAATGTCCCGATGCACTGGAGACGCTTTGTAAAAAAAGCAACAGTCTTAGCACAGGGATAAAAGAAGGCTTCAAGAAGGGATACGAGAACGCCACGCGCCCCGCTCGTGCCGCAAAGGCAGGTGCCTGATATTCGGTACAGAACAGAGCAGACGGTTTGCCGTGATACACGATACGGGTCGTGGATTTGGCGTGCGCCTGCGGGAAAAAGATAACGGGCCTGTATGTGCAGCGACAACAAAAGCGGGGTATCGCCGTTTGAATAAAAACTGTTATACTATTTGGGATTCGGCGGCAAAAAACGGTTAAATGAAATCTATAATCAAGGAGATAATAGTATGGCGGCTCGACAAAGCAACCAGTTGGATGCTGCGGCGGTGGTAGGCAGCATATCCAAATTTGCCGGCACACTGGTGGGAGCGGTGGCGGCCACGGGCAAGAAGGTCGCCAGCCTGGCAAGCAAGCCAGCGGCAACAGATCGGGGAAAAGCACTTCGCCAGCGTATAGCTTCGCTGGAAGCGGAACTTGCATCATTGCGGCGGCAGCTTTCGAAAGCGCCTGGTGCAAAGAAAGGCAGTAAGGGCCAAAAAAGGCGGGCCGGGCAAACCAAGACACGAGTAGTGAAACCAAAGAAGTCCGGCCGTACTACCCCCAAAGCCTCCACAGACGCCAAAGCAGCACCTGAAGGCTCTCTGCCGCCGGTTACCACATCTCCGCCGCCAAGCCTTCAGGCGCCACAGAACATTGAACCAGGTAATTCGGGGTTTTAAGATTTCGCAAGGATTTCCGGGCTTAAAGTTGAAGAGGATTACGAAAACAAGCGGTTGGTCTATGGTCCCAGGGACAGAGGCATACGTAACTTGTGTGTTGCGGGGTATCGACCTGCAAATCGGGGGGTTGATTTATAAAAGGAGTACAAGAGAATGGGCAGCAACAAACAAGAAACTTCCGGAATCGTTGGGGCAGCATCCAGGCGTGCCGGCGCTTTTGTAGGGACTTCGGTGGTTATGGGTAAAAAGATTACGAGCTTCGGAACCAGCGGCGCGGCATCGCTAAGAGGAATGGTTGGGCGGTTGGCTGAAAAGGTGTCGCCGCTTAAAGTTAAACAAATCGGCCTGCGAACCAAAAAGGAAGGGCCCGCAGCGGAAGAACCATCCGAGGAAGCTGACGCCAGGAAGGGTGCAGCCAGGGCGCTGGTGACTGCGCTGGAGTCGAATCTTGCCTCTGCGCGCGATGAGCTTGCCAATGCACGAAAACAGGCTGAACAATCACAGTCCGAGCTTTTATCACAACTGAAGGCCCTGCAAACGGAGAAGGAATCTTTGCTTTGCGACATCGGGAAAGTACATAATCAGGTCAAGAAAATCGAAAAGCATGAAGACCAAGTCAAGGCCGAGGCGGCAATGCTGCAGCAGGACCTTGTCGTCGCCAAGCGCCAAATAAAGAAGGCTTACCGGGCAAAAGCCGCAGAGTCGGACCAGGCGCCAAAAGTTGATATCAAGCTCGTGCCAGGCCCAGCAGAGGAAACGGAAATGGACAAGGCACAGCAGAAGCTGGAGTCCATAGTCGAGGACTATGAGGCCGCAGGGCAGGAGCAGATAAGTGAAAAGCAGGAACAGGCAGAGGTTCAAATCCCGGTTCCCAGTTACGGACCGTCCGCTGTCGAAGTGGCGCTGGATGAAGTTGATTCTGCAGTATTTGCCAGAGGTACGGACAAAATAATCTTCATTAGAGCACTTTCTGAGCTTGTCAGCCAGGACGCATCGGTACGTGCCGACGCGGTCAGAACAATAGCCGTGGTGCGTCATGAGTTGTCAATCAGGACAATTATTGCCCATATCGCCAGCGAACCATCGGCACAGGTGCGCCAGGAGTGTATTAAGGCCCTTACCGGTCTTGGGATGAAGGAATCGCTGGGGACTATCGAACAGGCATTGACCGACCCGGCGGCCGGTGTACGGCTGGCTGCGGTGTGGGGGGTATATCGCCTGGCCCAGGCCGACAGTGCGCCGATATTGCTGCGTATGTTGTCCGATAAAGATGAAGAGGTCCGGCGGCGGGCCGCCACCTGTATAGGCTGGCTGGGCCAAAAAGAACTTGCAGTGGAGTTACTGCCGCTATTGGCCGATAGTAGTACTACGGTTCGTCGTGCTGTTGCCGAGGTGCTGGGCAACCTGGGTTCCCGGCACGTGGTTTCGGCGCTGATTGAGCGTCTTAAAGACCCCAACAGGGTAACCAGAAAGGTAATTCTGTCGGCCATAGAGAAAATTACCGGAAAGAAGATGGGTTCCCGGCTGCCGTCGGACGAAAAAGCCCTCGAGCGTTTGGTTGCCAGATGGTACGGTTGGTGGAAGGAAGAGTTGCTGGGCTGATAAACCGGTGCCGAGAATATAATGAAAATTGGTTTCACAAGATGCAGATTTCGATTGTGAATTCAGTTTTGAGAAGGTCACAGGGCGCAGACCGTTAACATAAGTTAAGGAGGTCATCTGATGCCAAAAACTCGGAAACAAAACACAAAAGCAAGCAGAACAGACACAGCCAGTTCGGGGACCAGAGAAGTCGGGCGGGGCCATTCGCATAGCGGCGCCAAAGCCAGCGGTGTGGACGAGGCTGTACTTGCTGCGTTTGACGCTGTGGAGTTCGGCGATACGGCACGGCGAGGTCACGGCACAGGTAAATCGGCCGGTCGTGTGGTAGAGGATGCCCCGATGAGGATGGAAGACTATGCCGATGTTTCAGAGGAGCGGGCCAGCATAATCTCCATAGTCAGGGGGCTGGAAGGACAGGTTGAGACGGCATTCAAGCTTAAAGAGGTGCTCGAGACCGAACTTGACGGCGTGCATAAGAAGCTGTCGGAAGAGTCCGCTGTTCGGGCACACCTTGAAGCCCGGGTCAGTTCCCTCGAAGCCGAGGCGGCGCTTGTCGAGCAGCTGCGTGAGGACATCGCCTTTGCCGAGGAAGAGCGAAACAAGTTTGCCACCCAGGCGGCGGAAATGCGGCCGCAGCTGGAGGCAACTACCAGGGAGCGCAACTCACAGGCTGATGAGATGACCTCTTTGAAGGCACATACCAAGGCCCTGGAAGGCGAAAAGATGGCCCTTGAGGCTCAAGTGATGAATCTCAAGGATAAGGTGGCGGATATCGAGCACATGCGCGAGGAAGTCGATAAGCTTACGCAGATGCGTCGGGAACTGGATGAGCAGGTACGCGAGCTGGCCGACAGTCTGGAATCCAGTGACACTACGAAGAACATACTCGAGAAAGAGCTCGACAGCGTGCGTGAGGAAATAGAGGTGCTGCGATATAAGCTTTCAGAAGCCGACGGTCGCGGGGCCGACATGCGAGGTCAACTCGAGGACCAGCAGGCCACCAACAGAAGCCTTATGGAAATCAAGGCGCGCCAGGACAGTGAGATAAAGACGCTGAAGGCCAACTACGAAACCTCCAAGACCGAATTGACCGCATTCAAGAGTGCATTGCATGACATACGCAGTGAGGCCACTCGCACCAGCGGCCGGGTCCGCCAGCGGTATTTTAAGCCGAGGAATTAACAGACTGTCTGCCGTGGCAACATTGGCGCGTTCTGCATTTTGTAAATGACGTGGACGGCGGCTGTATTAGTGCGTCACGGATAAAGGGACAATTCGGTCGAAAAACTTCCCGGCAGGGGGCCAAACGCACATCTTTGGGGTCAGATTTCAAGCCTCTTGGCCGGCGGCGCAGCAGGGTGTAGCCGCAAAAACAGGCGAAAATTCTGATTGGTCGAGCTTGGCCGGGCGGGATCAATTACAGGGGGAAAATAACATAATCACTTCTTAAAAGGTATTGACTACATCTAAAACCTGCCGCCGGAAACCAAATCGAGCATGAATGCTGCCAATATCAGTCAGGAAAGAAAATATTAGAGCTTTGCTCCCGCCTTCGTGTCCCTAAAAGGACAATATCGCGAAGTGCCTGCTCATTTCTTGCGGTCATCCACTTTTTCTCAAAATCGGGATTCTGAACGATTTGAGCAATGGCTGAAAGCACACGTAAATGGAAATTTCGTTCGTCCCTGGTTCCTACGAGAACAAATACCGTGTGCACACAAGGGTATTGCTGCGAGAACCTGATACCTTCTCGTGCACGAACAAGCAGGACTTCAAAAGTCTTCTCTCCGTCGATAATAATATGGGGTATCGCCAGGTCGGGGTTTAGAACCGTGCTCGTTTCCTTTTCTCTGCGGACAAGCAGGTCGAATAAGACCGAAGAGTTCAGTTTAAGTTGTCCGGACATGGCGATTGCGGCCCGCCTGAAAAATTCATCGAGGCCGAGCGGTTCTTTTATATCGAGTATTGTGCATTTCTCGACGGTATGGTCGAATCTGTCTTTTATAATATCGTCTCTTTCTCTGACGATTTCTCGAAGCTCGGATTCCAGGGAATATGTAGTCAGCTCTTTGGCGGTAATTCTCTCGATAAGATGCAGCAGGGCATATTCTCTATTTGTTCTGATGCGCCCATAAAACCAATACACGAAGATTGCGACAACTATCAGCAGGCAGCTTATCAAAAGTGCCTCCGTGCCCATTTCGATTATCAAAAAGCTGAAACTTAAAATCCCGAATATCTGCATCCAGGGATACAGCGGTGCACGAAAACGCGGCTGGTAATTATGAAGCCGGCTCTCCCTCAAAATAATTACAGACGTACACGAAAGCAGATTCGTGAGTATCAAAACTAC
>DATKWV010000194.1:0-10821 GCA_035529405.1 Sedimentisphaerales bacterium
CAAATTCTCAGCATTGTGCTTTTCGAGAAAGTCTCTATTACACAAGTACTTACGAAAAATGTTTTGCAAAACGAAATTTCCCAATTTCATAACCAATTGTTATTATTCAACTTATAATGGGACAGTAGTGAAAGGAAGACCATTTTAAATTATGGTCTTATATAATTGGTAGGGGGGCATTGCAAGCCGTTGAAAAGAATCCGTGTAAAGAAAATATCGATGTACTTGTAAAGGGAGGTATTGACCACGCGCTTGTACGAAATGACGCGATATACCTTTTTCAAAAAATTTCAAAAGTTGATTGGCTCTGCACCGGTGACGATGACAGAAAAAGAATACCCTTTGAATCTGAGGAAAAAATCAGGAACTGGTGGAAGGAAAATAGGGAGAAATTTGATCATTAAAATTCGTCGGTGAAGCGGCCATTCAAAGCCGCAACTAAATCGGGACAATGCATCTGTTCGGGAGGCAAATGATATGCAAAGACGCTCATTTCTCAAACTTGGCGCAAGTGCCTGCACCTCGGTACTGCTGGGCGGCGACTGGTCTGTCGCCAAAGAGCCCGGCGCGCCGCGCGACCGCTCGTTCATCGACCCCGCCCTGCTGCAGTACAGGAACCAGAACCGCTCCACGGTGGTCTGTCAAAACGGGATTGTCTGCAGCAGCCAGCCGCTGGCCGCTATGGCTGGCGTGGATATTCTAAAGGCCGGCGGCAACGCCGTTGACGCCGCGGTCTGTACCAATGCCGTGCTCAGCGTGGTTGAGCCGATGATGTGCGGGCCCGGCGGTGACCTTTTTGCCATCGTTTGGATAGAAAAGGACAAAAAACTGTACGGACTGAACGCCAGCGGTCGTTCGCCTTATAACTGGAGTCTAACTGCGGCGGCCGAACTGGGGTTAAAGGATATTCCGGTCTATAGTCCCCTTGCGTGGTCTGTGCCCGGGTGTATAAGCGGCTGGCAGGCGCTTTTAAGCAGGATGGGCCGTTTCAGTATGGCTAAGGTCCTCGAGCCGGCCATATCCTATGCACGCGAAGGTTTTCCTGTTTCACCGGTGATTGCCAGTTTCTGGAAATCATCGGTGGACCCCAAAAAATGGCCTAACTTAGCCAAAACTTTTGCACCCAACGGAAAACCCCCCGGCTTCGGCGAAATTTTCAAGAATCCCGATATGGCGGCCTTTTTCGAAACCATCGCAAAAGACGGTCCCGAAGCCTTTTACCAGGGCCAAATCGCCGAAAAAATCGTCAAATTTTCCAATGCCAACGGCGGCCGATTCTCTATGCGCGACTTCCGCGACCATACCGCCGACTGGGTGGAACCTGTTTGCTCGAACTATCGAGGCTACGATGTATGGGAACTGCCGCCCAACGGCCAGGGCATCGCCACCCTGCAGATACTGAATATGCTCGAAAACTTCGATATACCTTCATTGGAACCCAACAGCGCAAAGCATCTGCATCTTTTCATAGAGGCCAAGAAATTAGCCTATGAAGACCGTGCGGTTTACTACGCGGATATGGACTTTGCCAAGGTCCCCTTACAAAAGCTTATCAGCACCGAATACGGCCGCCAGCGTGCCAAAATGATTAACCCTAAACGCGCTGCCAAGAAGGTCGCCGCCGGAAGGCTGGTCGGAAATTCTGATACCACTTACCTGACCGCCGCCGACAAAGACGGGAACATGGTTTCACTTATCCAGAGCATTTTCCACGGCTGGGGCTCGCACCTTGTGCCGGACGGCCTGGGTTTTGCCCTGCAGAATCGCGGCCAGTTGTTTTCGCTGAACCCTGATGACCTTAACAAACTTCAGCCGCACAAAAGACCGTTCCACACAATTATTCCGGCCTTTGTCACCGAAAAAGGCAGGCCTGTGTTTTCGTTCGGCGTAACCGGCGGCGATTTTCAGCCGCAGGGACAGGCCCAGGTATTGATGAATCTTATCGATTTCGGTATGTCGCCGCAACAGGCCGGCGAGCAGCCCCGAGTGGCTCATTTTGAAAGCTCAACACCGACCGGCCATAAAATGGTCGCAGCCGGCACGGTCGTGCTTGAAAGACACATCAGCGAATCTGTAAGAAAGAAACTGGCCGGTATGGGCCACAAAATAAGACCCGGAATAGCATCGTACGGCGGCTATCAGGGGATATTGCGCAAAGACAATCCGCTGTGTTATTTCGGCGGTTCCGACTCCCGGATGGACGGCTGCGCGGCGGGCTACTGACGGCGTTTCTGCTGTTCATTGACGCCGACCCCGACCAAGAAGCTCGTTGAGCGAGCCGCTACGAAAGCCCTGCAGGTCAACGGTGACGTATTTGAAACCGAGCGACTTGATTTGAGCGATGATTTGCGAACGGGCCGGCTCGCTGGTAATTTTCTCAATATCTTTGGCGTGAACCTCTATTCGTGCTGTGGTATCGTGATGGCGGACACGAAATTCGACCAGACCTAATGTTTTGAGGAATTCTTCTGCCTGTTCAACCTGTTTGAGCCGTTCCTGGGTTATCTCCAGGCCGTAACAGATTCTCGATGCCAGGCATGGCGATGCCGGCATATCCGCGGTCGGCAGGTTCAACTGCCTGCTTAGTGTTCGGACATCTTCTTTTGTAAGGCCGGCCTGCGATAAAGGACACTGCACGTCGAAACTTTCAGCGGCTTTAGTACCCGGCCGATAGTCGCTGTTGTCGTCGACGTTGTGTCCGCAGATAACGCACTTGAAGTTGTTTTCCCTGGCCAGTTTGCTGAGAATCTCGAACAGGTGCCACTTGCAGTGGTAACAGCGTTCGCCGTCATTGGCCCGGTAGGCCGGGTCGGACATTTCATCCGGCAGTACTGTCCGCACCTGCACGCCTATATCTTTTGCGGTCTGGATTGCCTGTTTATACTGGCTTTGCGGCAGTGAAGGCCCCACGGCAATACACGGCAAAACATTGTCTTTGCCCAGCGTATCGACAGCCGTTTTCAAAAGAAAAGTGCTGTCAACGCCCCCTGAATACGCAATAACCACCCTCTCCAGGCCAGACAGTATTGCCTTTAGTGATTGATATTTTTGCTTTGGAGTCATAAAGGTTCTTTTTATTATTTACGCGAATCCGAAATTGCTTTTTCAAGCAGTTCACCCACTGTGAGTTTAACCGCCCAGCTTTTCAAATATACAAAATCTATCGCTGAAGCAAGCGTTTGTATAACTGCTATTTGCTCAAGATTATTCATTTTTTTGGGTTCCGTAAACTTTGTTGTAGAGGTCTTCGCCGAGATGTTGTTTTGCCCATAAGTGCCAGAGTTGTTTGTCTGCAGCGGCGGGGTTGAGCATACGAATGCCTGCCATTGCCAGCAATTGGCCGGTGCGGTAGGCATCGAAAATCAGTTCTATTTTCCTGGCCGGCGACATCCGGCGATACAGCTCGAACTGTACCTGTCGTGCCTGGGGCGCTGTGTCGCTTATTGACATAAAACCGCCTCTTTGAAAGTTCGGACACAGCCGATGGTGGGAATCGGACCCACAACCCCAGCTTTACGAAAGCTGTGCTCTACCGTTGAGCTACATCGGCATTTACGTTGTTTATAATAGCGAAGATTGTGTGGTTTGTAAACGGCGTTGGAAAATGCGGGATTGGTCGGGTCAATCAGCACCTGCGGCGAACGGCAATTCTGTGGGCACTTGTTTTGCGGTTTTGCAGGACTTCGAAATTGGGTTTGTTCGGGGTAGCTTTCGGGGCATAAGCAAGGCCGCTGGTTCTGATAATGCTTTGTTTTAACAGAGGTTACGTTCATTTGAGTATCCGGCAAATTGGGTTTGTTTTGCATAATCGGGGTAATGGTAAATGGTTAATTGGTTAAATGGTAATTGGTTAACCGGCATTTTACATTCCGGGTTCATTTTTTGATGAGGTTCATTCATTATGAGCTTTTTTGCGGCTAAGATGGCGTCATTCCTGGAACTGCTGTCGCTTTTTGTGCGTGTCCGGATGCTCCGGCCGGTGCCGGCGGCGTTGTTACCCCCAATCATAGGTGTATTATACCACATAATTTGTTAAATGTAAAGCAGAATCTTTTTGGATGCTTGATTCTTGATTCTGGATACTTGATGCTGGCGAGATGGTAATTGGTTAAAGCCGGTGAGACAGCGGGTACGCGTATCTTACGGGATAAACTCAATTCGAGGATTCGTCTTCGAGGGTATCAAGGCCCATAATGACATCGTGCATAAAAACCCGTCTTCCGCTGGGTGTGTCATGGGCTGCATAGGTGATTCCTCGCTGCGGGTCGTAGTAGGCATACCAGTTGTAGTGGGACAACCATTCGTAATCTTGGTCATCAACTTTTGCGAACTGGCCGTTACTTAGCGGTATCTCTTTCATAATTCTGTCTTGCCTCTGGTATTGCTGCCGACCCGGACCCGCAAGGATAAACCGGGGGCTTGCGGATTGAAACGTTAACGCGCCGAGTAAATCGGCGGTTAAAACACCATTGCCTGTACAAAGGACAGACGCTGCCACCCGGCGTCCCTGTTTTGAGGTCGCAAATTGCGATTTTCTTTACAGCAATTGACAATTGATTATTAAAATAGTAAATAGTCGCTACGAAATAGTCAACCGCCAATAATAGGCCGTAATGTGAGGTCATTGTGATGCGTTCAAAACCAAACGCGGTTATAGCCCAGTCGGGCGGGCCTACGACCGTTATTAACGCCAGCGCCTGCGGCGTTATTCAGGAATCGCAGAAATCCGGCGGTATCGGCAGGATAATAGGCGCAACCAACGGTATCCTGGGCGTTCTGAAAGAAGATTTATTCGATATTTCGGCTGAAAGCGCCGACACTATCGAGGCCCTCAAATCCACACCCGCAGCAGCCATCGGCTCGTGCAGGTATAAACTCAAGTCTTTGCAGGAATCGAAGGCTGATTTCGAAAGAATACTCGATGTCTTCAAGGCCCACGATATTCGCTACTTCTTTTATGCAGGCGGCAATGACTCAATGGACACGGCCGACAAGGTCAACAAGCTGGCGGCCGACAGCGGCTACGAGCTTGTCTGTATCGGCATACCCAAGACGGTGGATAACGACCTTGCTTATACGGACCACTGCCCCGGCTACCCGAGTGTGGCCAAATATGTCGCCACCTGCGCAGCCGAGGCCGGACGCGATACCGAAGCCATTTATACCACCGACACCTGCACAATCCTGGAGGCCATGGGCAGAAACGCCGGCTGGATAGCGGCAGCCGCCGGTCTAGCCGCAAAGACGCCGCAGGACGCCCCGCACCTTATCTATATGCCGGAGGCAGCCTTTTCATTCGATAAATTCGTGGCGGATGTTAAGCAGGTGTTCGAGGAATTAGGCAGGGTATTCATCGTGGCCGGTGAAGGACTCAAAGACGAAAAGGGAAATTACGTGACAGCCGATGCAGGCGCATTCAGCAAGGACAGCTTCGGGCATGTTCAGCTTGGCGGTGTCGCCGACATGCTCAAGGCCGTGATTGAAAAACAGGTCGGCATAAAGGCACGATGCAACAGGCTGGGCACAAACCAGCGAAGCGCGATGCATTTTGCGTCGCTGGTCGATGTCAACGAGGCTTACTTATGCGGCCAAATGGCGGTGCGGTACGCCCTGAAAGGCGAGAACGGCAAAATGGTGACGCTGATTCGCGAAAAAGGCCCGGAATACAAATGCACCACAGGCCTGGCTGAATTAAGGGACGTTGCCAACGGCGAAAAGAAAGTGCCTCGGGAATATATAAACGACAGGGGCAATCATATAACCGATGCGATGCGCGACTATGTGCGGCCGCTGGTTCAGGGCCAGGCGCCCATTAGAATCGGCCGGGACGGTCTGCCTGAGTTTATGAGGTTCCGGCGTAAACCGCTTGAAAAGAAACTGCCGTGCTGGTTAATTGGTTAAATGGTAACTGGTTAAATGGGTAGTTGTCATTCCTGCAAAGGCAGAAAACAGGAATCGATTTTTTAACTTCAGGCACTTTAGTACACTTTAGGCACTCTTTAGATATGGCACTGCATTCGGCCGACCTCTGTGTTCTGGTACTTTACCTGATTGGTATAACTGCTGTCGGCGTTTGGACGGCGAGGAAAATAAAAAACATCGCTGACTTCTGTATGCCTCGCAGGTTTGGCAAGGCGATGATGATTATGCACTCCTTCGGCACCGGTACACATTCCGACCAGGCTGTCAGCGTTGCTTCAAAAAGTTTCACTAACGGCCTGTCAGGAATCTGGTATCAATGGTTGTGGCTGTTCGCCACTCCCTTCTACTGGCTGATAGCACCGGTAATGAGGCGATTTCGGGCCATAACCACCGCCGACGTGTTCGAGGCCAGATTCAATGTCAGCGTTGCAATGTTATATGCCGTTGTAGGCATGCTGAATCTTGCGGTCAATATAGGCGTTATGCTCAAAGGCTCCGGCGCAATTATCCAGGCAAGTACCCGTGGTTTTATTTCTTCCGACATCGCTATCGCGGCAATGACTGTAATGTTCGTAGCTTACGGAATCGCCGGAGGGCTTTCCGCTGCCATTATCACCGACTTTATCCAGGGCATTTTAACCATTATTTTTTCTGTTATGCTGCTGCCGTTTGTTCTAAGTGCCGTAGGCGGACTGCAGGGCATACACGAATCGATAAAGGACCCCGGAATGCTGTCGCTTGTTGCTCCTTCTGAAATTGGCTTTTTCTACATTGCCGTGATAGCTTTCAACGGTCTTGTTGGTATTGTGACCCAGCCGCACACCATGGGCAATTGCGCAGCCGGGACCACGGAAATGGAAGGACGTGTCGGCTGGATGTTCGGCAATCTCATCAAGCGGTTGTGCACCATAGCCTGGTCTCTGACCGGCCTTGGCGCGGTAGTTTACTTTGCCGGCCGAGCCGTCGAACCAGACCACATGTTCGGGCTGCTGGCGGCGGATTTTCTGCCGAGGCTTCTGCCCGGCGTACTGGGCGTTTTCCTGGCAGCGGTCCTTGCCTCGGTGATGAGTTCGTGCGACTCGTTTATGGTCGCCTCATCGGCTTTGTTCACACAAAACATCTACAAACGCCTGATAGGCCGCGGAACCGAAAGACATTACGTTTTGGTTGCCAGAGTTGCCTCATTGGTGATAGTTGCCTTCGGCGTCGGGTTTGCTTATTGGCTGCCGGACGTCGTGGCGGGGCTGGAAATCTTCTGGAAAATTTCACCGATGATGGGCATTGCATTCTGGCTGGGACTTTTCTGGAGGCGAACGACGCCGGCCGGTGCCTGGGCGGGGACCCTCACCGGCTTTGCGGTCTGGTGGCTGACGACCCAGCAATTTTTTATTTCGTTTCTGGCTGATTGGCCGGCGGCACAATCTTTAAGGTTCGTAATTGAAAAAAATACGGGAACAGAAATTTACCTGCCCTGGCAAATGGTTTTTTATCTAAGTGCCGGCTTGATTGCCGCCATTGCGGTAAGTCTGCTGACCAAAGCCGTCGCCTGCGACAAGCTCGATATTTTTTATGCACTTGTGCGAACACCGGTCAGACCTGGTGAAAAGTTACTCGCCCCTTGTTCTTTGCCGGCTGATGCGGTTGTTCCTGAAAAGCGAAATCTGCTGCCGTGGACCAGCCTGGAAATACCGGTTCCGTCGCTTGTGGGCATACTCGGATTCATAGTCGGCTGGGGATGCGTGGCGGTCATCATTTACTCGGTTTATTTAATCGCGAGTGCCTGACATGAAAAACTTCGGTGAACTTCTTAAAGGCCCCAATCAGCTCTCAAAGGCTGTCGGTGACTTAACCGGCCTGCGTGTCTATCCCGAATCGGTATCGGTCGCCGCAGAGATGTTTTTCGCCCTGGCGCGCAAGGGTATAGAAAAGCGGCTGATAATTCTTTTTGAAAATGCCCGCAAAGCTGCTGATTTCACAGGCCGGCATAACAGCATATCGATTGATGGTGTGCAAGCCACTATTGTGATTTGCCCTCTAAACCATCACAACGCTGTGGGCATTCGCGGGCATTTGCCGTTTACCAGGCCGGTTACTGTGGGCGTTAAAAAGTCAATCGGCACCGGTGACAGGCTCGGTATCTCCACGCCGGGCCACGTGCTTGCGGTAAGAAAAGGCACGATGCAGCCGGTTTTCTGTCAGCAATCCATACGAGAGATGTCCCGTACACATCGAACAGCCCAACAGGTTATGGACTCGGCCTGCTGGGGCGTGCTGCAGGCCGGCTGGCGCGGCGGATTCGGTGCCGATGCCGACCATTTGAAAACAACCGACGATATAGATACCTGTTTCAAGAAGGGTTTTACCCTGTACACTGTTGACCCCTCCGACCACATCGAAGATGCCGCTGACAGTGACTCCGGACAGAAGCTCCGAGCCGGATTCGAGGCCCTGCCGTGGGACATTCTGCAGTCGAATTGTAATGATTGCATAACTGCTTATGCGGATAAAAAATTCAAAATCCCCGGCCTGTCAATTACGATAACCAACAAGGATTTGCTGCAGATAGCGGTTAAATGCGGCAAAGCAATCGCACACATCTTAATTATGTTCGAGCATTTGAAAAACAGATTCGCAAAGGGGAAATTTGAGCTTGAAATTTCCATTGACGAAACCGCTGTGCCAACGTCCGCTGCCCAGCACTATTACCTGGCTTCGGAACTGAAGCGTCTCGGCGTGGAGTGGGTAAGTCTGGCGCCCCATTTTGTCGGGCGCTTCGAAAAAGGTGTGGACTATATCGGCGACCTTGACGCATTCAGGGACAGGTTTGCAAAGCACATCGCCGTCGCCAGGCACTTCGGCCCATACAAAATCAGCTTACATTCGGCAAGCGACAAATTCAGCATATATCCGATTGCCGCTGAGCTGGGCCGAGAGCTTGTCCACGTAAAAACCGCCGGCACAAGCTACGTTGAGGCACTGCGGGTTATCGCGGAAATTGACCCGCAACTGTTTCGCCGGATACTTGCGTTTGCAAAGGAGCAGTATGCGCACGATAAGGCCACTTATAATGTAAGCGCAAGCCTTGAAAGAATGCCGGCTGTTGAAAATCTAAAAGACCAACAATTGCCGGCTGTTCTGGATGACTTTCATATCCGGCAGCTTTGTCATGTAACCTTCGGCTCGGTTCTGACGGCAAAGAAAGACGACACCGGATTTCTTTTCTACGACCCTCTTATGATGGCATTGCGGCAAAACGAACAGCTTTACTATAAAGTCCTTGAAGAACATATCGGAAAACATATAATGCCATTTGCATAAAGCGGTTCTATTTCGACCAATAAGTAACTTATCTAAAAACAAGGGAAAAGATGCCCGATATTGACCCACAAAAACCGCTGAGGGATTTTAAGCCCCGGAACAAATTCTTTGTCGGTATAGACTCGGATGGCTGTGTATTTGACACTATGGGCATTAAACAGAGGGAGTGTTTCTGTCCGTGGATGATTGGCTATTTCGGTTTGCAGCCGGTAGCGCTGGCCGCCCGTGAATGCAAGGAATTTGCGGATTTGTTTTCCAAAACGCGCGGCGCCAACCGGCACAAAACAATCAAGCTGATTCTAAGTAAGCTGCTGCCTTCGCATCCGATGGTCAGGGCGAGACATTTCGAGGTTCCGCAGTTTGCGCATTATTTCGCCTGGGTGGATGACCCGAACAGCGTACTGAGCAACGAAGGTCTTGAAAAGGCCGTGGCCGCCGCTTGTGAACCTGCTGCAAAAAAGGAGTTGCAGAATGCCCTCGACTGGAGCCGCCAGGTTAACATTGCCATAAAACAGATTGTCAGGGATATGCCGCCGTTTCCGTTTGTTCGGGAAAGCCTGCAAAAAATCTCAGCCGTCGCCGATGCGATTGTCGTCTCCCAGACACCCACCGAAGCCCTCAGGCGCGAGTGGCGGGAACACGACATCGACAAATACGTACAAATCATCGCAGGCCAGGAAATGGGAACAAAGACTCAGCACCTTGCCCTCGCTGCAAACGGCAAATATCCTGCGGAAAATACTCTTATGCTGGGCGATGCACCCGGCGACCTGAAAGCCGCCAGGGCAAACAACTGTCTTTTTTTTCCCGTGAATCCCGGCAGCGAGGGAAAATCCTGGCAGCGGTTTCTTGAAGAGGCCTTTGACAAATTCATTGCCGGCCGATACGCTGGACAATACCAGCAGCAGTTAATTGAAGAATTTGAAAAACTGCTTCCCGATAGCCCACCCTGGGAAAAGTAAACCACAATCTGTTATTTAGCCCCCGAAATTTATTTGGGAGTGTTGCCTGAAAAATGCTGATTGAACGACAGAATAAAGACGGTTTTCTCGATGACAGCATTGTTGAGAATGCCCTTGCAGAGTTCTTTTCTGAAAATGATTATACCGGCAAGCGCGTTCTGACACTTATTCCCGACAATACGCGTTCCGGCCCTGTAGGCAGGATATTCAAGAGCATCTTTGACTGCATCGGACAAAAGGCAAAGGCCCTCGATTGCCTGGTGGCCCTGGGTACACATCAGCCGCTCAGCCAAGAGCAAATATGCAAAAGACTCGATATTACCGCCGGGCAGCGAACCGGCAAGTATGCGTGCGTAAAATTCTTCAATCACGAATGGAACAAACCTGAAACGTTTACCAGCGTCGGTAAAATCTCCGCAGAGGAAATTGAGCGGTTGACCGCCGGCCTGTTTTGCCGGGAGGTTGACGTTGCCATAAACAGGCTGATTTTCGACTACGATGAACTTTTTATTTTAGGGCCTGTTTTCCCGCACGAGGTGGTGGGTTTTTCGGGCGGCCACAAGTACATATTCCCCGGAATAGCCGGCAGTGAAATCATAAATTTTTTTCACTGGCTCGG
>DATKWV010000195.1:0-4520 GCA_035529405.1 Sedimentisphaerales bacterium
AACCCAAACCCCTGACTCTCGCCGGATGACGCCGGAATGCTATTGGCAGGGCAAGCTTACCGACATCTCTGCTGGTGGCGTGCAGATTGTAGTTGACACCGGGCAAAAACCGGACTTCAAAAGAGGGCAGTTTATCGGGCTGCGATTTACACCTATGCCCTATGAAATGCCGTTGATGTTCGATGCCCAGATTAGGAACATCCTGCCGACAATAGACCAGAAATGTATATGTCTTGGCCTGCGGATTGTCGGTTTGGAAGCAAGTCCTGAAGGCCGGCAGGTTTTGCAGCGGCTCTGCAATGTTGCAGAGCATTATCATCAGATGAACCAATGCAGTGCCAAGCAGCAAGACTTCCAGACGACAAGTTCACCTCGTTAGAAATTTGCACTGAAACTGTGGTAGCAGCTTACCCTCTGATTGAGCTCGTAGGACATTCGGCTGAGCTCAGTCGAAGCCCTAAACGCCGGCTAATCGCTGTCGTCCTGCTCAGCAATTGGGCCTCGGTCGGCAGTCATCATAGCCGGCAGTTCGGCTGACAAGGCAAAATCGCTTTTCCTGTGGATTACTTTATAATAAAACCATTTCAAAAAGCCGCTTGCTGCAAAACCGCAGAAAATCAATACCAAAGCCACTTGCCTGCTCCAGATAATCAAGCCGAGGAACAACAGTGCTCTGATAAGATGTGCGAAAGGTTTTTTACCCTTTATATATTGATTTAGGATATGCGGATAGCGAATCCTGCTGACCATCAACACCGCCACCCCCAGAACCAGAAGTGGCAAGGCGTAAATAACAGCGTTTTCGCAGATAACATAAGCCCGGCTACTTCTGGCTGAAAGCTCCAGCAGTGTTTCCTGATGGAATATTACTACGCTCACTACCACCCCTGCGGCTGCAGTAGTTGGCAGGCCTATAAAACTCATATGGGCAGATTCATCCTCCTCGTTCTCCACATTGAACCTGGCTAATCGAATAGCTGCGCAGCTTATATATGCCGCCGCCGCCAGCCAGATGAAGCGCTGCAGAAAATTCGCAAAGGAAAGATTCTGCTCGGGGTAACCGCTTAATTTATATTCAAGAACTTTGAGCATCAAAAACGCCGGTGCCACCCCGAAGCTGATTATATCACAGAGGCTGTCGAGCTGACCCCCGAAGCTGGAAGTGTTCTTGCTCATTCGTGCGAGCCGGCCGTCCAGAACATCGGCTATCATCGCAAGCAGGACCATATAGCCGGCCATAGCAAAATATGGCAGGGTAAGCCTATGATAGGAAAAATGGTTAATGCCTGCGGCAGCGCCCTTGCTGGCAAAAGCAATGGCCGCAAAGCCACATACGCCATTTAGAATTGTTACCAGCGACGGAAGGACAGTGATGTACTTCAATCTCTGCCTTCGCACCCGCCGAAGCAAACTTTCTTTGGCAGCCTGGGTTTTTAATCGGGTCATCTCTGGAAAATAAAAAATAAAAAATAAAAATTGTGGAGTTGCCACTCTGTGGCAACGACTTCCTTAATTTTGCATTTTGATATTCGTTATTCGTACCTTACAAGTGGCGTCAGCCCGGCTTTGACTTTATCGCCTATTTGAACCAGACATTTTATATTTGCACGAGCAGGCACATACAGTTCCGTTCTTGAGCCAAATTTTATCATCCCGAATTTCTCGCCGCCAGTTAATTCTTGACCCTCTTTTGTAGCACATACAATTCGCCGGGCGATTGCACCGCTGATTTGCCGGACAATCAGCCTGTCTTCAGGGTTGTCGGTCCTCGTTATATAAAGGTCGTTGGACTCGTTAACACGCCCCGACTCCGGACTGGCGGCGTTTTTGTATTGGCCTTTTTTGTAGCGGATTCTCTCAACTTTTGCATTACACGGGGCACGATTAATATGCACATCAAAAATACTCAAAAATATTCCAATCTTCAGTGCAGTTGTGCCGATGAAGTTATTTTCTTTAACAATCTCGATATCGGTTACCCCGCCGTCAGAGGGCGAAAGCAGCAGGTTCTTATCTAAGGGACAAAGTCTGTAGGGGTCCCGGAAAAACGACAAAACCCATATCAGGACAACAGCCAGAACAGCTTCTATCGAGATGATAGTCCAGACACTCAGATATAGAACGCCCGCAACAAAATAAACAGTCATCGCCCCAAGCACTATCGCCGGGAAAATAACCACCTGCGGCCAACCATATTTAGTCAGCGCCAATCTCATACGCAAATATCATAATCTCTCCCCTGCCGACAATCAACAAAAAAAGGCCGACCTAATCACGCCGGTTTTTTTACAACACCTTAGTGAAAAATGCGACAAGAAAAATTTTTTCGAGAGATGACCTTGGATGCCTGATGCTTGTTCAAGCATAGCCGATTCTAAGATTTCACTTCTGACGGCCCCTGCCGCGGCATCGCGATTGTTCCGGTTCTGGCCACACTTTTGATACCATAGGGTTTGCAAACATCGATGAAGGCCTCAATCTTGGTCTCAGGCCCGCTGACCTCCACCATTAGCTGCTTGGCGCCAATGTCAACCACCTTGGCCCTGAACGTTTCTATCAAAGATAAAATTTCAGGTCGTTTATCCGGCGTGGCCGAAATCGTTATAAGCATCAGGTCCCGGGCCACCACCGCCTGACCGGCAAAATCCTGAACCTTAACAACAGGAACAACCTTGGCTAATTGTTTTCGAACCTGCTCTACAACCTTGTCATCGCCGACGACAACAATCGTCATTCGACTCAACTTTGGGTCCTCGGTTCGGCCGACGACAAGGGAATCGATATTGAACGCCCGGGCGGCGAACATCCCCGCAACGTGGGCCAGAACACCAGGCTTATTTTCAACCAATGCACTTATTATATGCTTCATCGCTTTTGCCTTTTTACTTTCTTACGCTATACTTTCCAGTATATCAAGCCCGTCCATCTCATTTAGACTTTTGCCGGCCGCAACCATCGGCCAAACATTTTCTTCACGTTCGACTTTAAAGTCAACAACGCAAGGCCGCTTTTGCCCCAGCATCTTTTTAATAGCGCCGGGAACATCGGTTTTTTTATCAACGGTAATTCCGACGGCGCCGAGCGCCTCCGCCACAGTCGCATAATCAGGGTTGGACAGGTAGCTCTTGGAATAACGCTTATTATAGAAAAGTTCCTGCCACTGCCGAACCATTCCCATATAGCCGTTGTTCAAAATGCAAACCTTTATCGGCAGTTTGTTCTCGACCGCCGTCGCAAGCTCTGTCATCGTCATATTAAAACTGTGGTCGCCGTCAATATCAATAACAGTTGCATCAGGCCTGGCTACCTGCGCACCTATGGCAGCCGGCAGACCATAGCCCATTGTGCCAAGTCCGCCGGAGCTTATGAACTGCCGGGGCCTGCTGAATCTAAAAAATTGAGCTGCCCACATCTGATTTTGCCCAACGCCCGTGGTTATAATCGCTTCGCCATCAGTCTGACGGCACAGCTCCTCGACAACATACTGCGGCTTAATTGTCGATGCGTTCCTGTCGTAACTGAATGGAAACTTTTTCTTCCACTCGGCAATTTGCTTAAACCACTTCTCTCTCTGGCGGTGCTCCACTTCCTTGACCAGTTCAGCCAGTATATATTTTGCATCGCCCACCACAGGAATATCCACATTAACATTCTTCGATATGCTCGTTGGGTCGATATCAATATGGATTACTTTTGCGTTCGGAGCGAAGTCCTTGACTTTGCCGGTAACTCTATCATCGAAGCGAGCGCCTACAGCAATCAACAAGTCGCATTCCTGCACAGCATAATTAGCATAAGCAGAACCATGCATCCCGAGCATATCCAATGACTCGGGCCTGTTCTGGTCGAAACTGCCCAATCCTAAAAGTGTCGTCGTTACCGGCAGATGCGCCTTCTGCGCCAATGCCCTTAATTCCTCGCTTGCGTTCGCGATGATAACTCCGCCGCCGACATAAAGCACCGGCTTTTCTGACTCATTTATCGCTGCAGCAGCGGCCGATATCTGCTTCGCATGACCCTTCGTCCGAACCCGATAACCCGGCAGGTCCATCTCAACTGACCCCACCGTCTCACACCTGGCGACCTGAACGTCAACCGGTATATCAACAAGCACCGGTCCCGGCCGAGACGTCGAAGCAATATAAAATGCTTCTCGAATTATCCGAGCCAGGTCCTTAACGTCCTTAACAATACAGTTGTATTTTGTAACAGGACGCGTAATGCCGGTAGTATCGGCCTCTTGAAATGCATCGTTGCCGATAAGCTCTGTGCGGACCTGCCCGGTAAGGGCGACTACCGGCACAGAATCCATCATCGCCGTAGCAAGCCCGGTAGTCAAATTGCACGCACCGGGGCCGCTGGTCGCAACAACAACGCCGACTTTTCCGCTGGCACGAGCATAGGCATCAGCCATATGACAGCCGCCCTGTTCGTGACGCGGAATAATAAAATTGATTGGCGCATCATATAATCTGTCAAAAAGAGGCAGCACCACACCACCCGGGTAGCCGAACATCGTA
>DATKWV010000196.1:0-5531 GCA_035529405.1 Sedimentisphaerales bacterium
CTCATTGCACAAAAATTCGAGTGGTTTTTGAAGAGGATTTTCGAATAGAAAAGGGTGTCTTATGATAGGACTATTCTACGGCGGACTGCTTGTGTGTTGTTTCCTGTGTCTGTACCGCATAGGTCGCGGCCCCAGCGCCCCTGACAGAACAGTTGCTATCGATATACTGGGCATTGTTATTGTAGGCTTTTGCGCAATTCTCGGCATGGATGCCAATAAAGACTTTTATATTAACATTGCCCTGGCGTGGTCTTTGCTGAGCTTTATCGGCACCATAGCCCTGGCAAAGTTTTTGGAGGGCAGAAGTTTCGATGATTGATATTGCAGGATACATATTGATAATCGTAGGCATTTTATTTAACCTGTGCGGGTGTATAGGACTTGTTCGGTTCCCTGATGTTTATAATCGTCTTCAGGCGTCAACAAAGTGTGTAACGCTGGGCACCATACTGTTATTGTTTGGTGTGGCGTTAGTTAGTGGTTTAGGCGCCACCAGTGCCAAAGCAATAATCTGCGCTGTGTTCATACTTATAACCTCACCCACGGCTGCACATGCAATTGCCAAAGGCGCTTACGCTTCCGGCGTAAAATTATGGGAAAACAGCGTTGTTGACAAATACGCTGAAAATAACCCGACAAAAACTGAATAGTCAATCGGTTAATTGTAAGGAGTTCGAAATTGCGTTTGCCCAAACTAAGAGAATTAAAAGAAGCAGTCACAGCCGTCCTGTCGCCTCGTTTCACTACAAGATTTCCAGCCGAGGACTGCGTGGTACCCGAAAAGTACAGGGGCAAACCGGAATTTGACCTTGATACCTGTATCGGCTGCGGTGCCTGCGTAAACGTGTGCCCAACCAAAGCACTGACTCAAATTGACGACACCACCGCCGGAACGCCGGTAAGAAAAATTACTCTCCGCTACGACACATGTATTTTTTGCGGCAATTGCAGCGAAAATTGCACAACCGAAGACGGCATAAAGCTCTCAAACAAATGGGACTTGGCCACTCTCGACAGGGAAACCACAGTCGAAACTCACGAATACCCGCTGCAGTTGTGTGAAAAATGCGGCGCGGTAATAGGTACAAAAAAACATCTCACCTGGCTTTACGAAAAACTGGGGCCTTTAGCCTACACGAATCCGTCACTGGTAATAGCAAAAAGCAGCGACCTTACTGCAGGTAGCGCCGCTGTCGCCCCCCAGCCGCAGGGCAAACCTTGCCCCGAAACCAGCGACTTTGCGCGAATTCTGTGTCCCAGCTGCAAATATCAGGTAAATATTTCCCAGTAGAATCCTATGGGTGCCGCAGAATCACTTTTGGGCCGGCTCAATGAGCTGCGCAATTCAAAAACTTTAATCGTTGGAATTGGCAGCACATTAAGAGGTGACGACGGCCTGGCCCCGTTGCTTTGCGAAAAACTAAAGGGCAAAACCTGCGCTGACGTAATCGACACCGGTACGGTCCCCGAAAATTATATTCAGCAAATCGTAAAACGAAGACCCCGCAATCTGGTTATTGTTGACGCCGTTGACCTTGGGGCTGAACCCGGTACAATAAAAATAGTGGAACCTGTGCAGCTGGATTCGATGATTATTTCCACACACACGCTTTCGCCCAAAGTTTTTATTGACCTGCTCGGCCGACAGATTGATGTCAATATATTTTTTATCGGTGTGCAGCCGGCACAATGCGGCCTGGGGCAATCCTTATCTACCGAGGCAACCTGCGCGGTTGAGCAACTCAAAGATATAATTACGGAAATTTTCCCGCCGCAACCGTAAAATAACGAAGGATGCCGTCGGTTTTCCGCGCTGCATAAAAAGCTCAAGAATCAAAGGAGACATAAATGAGAATAACAAGGACGCAAACAGCCCTTTTGATTTTCAATGTTGCTTACCTGCTGGTTTTCGGGCTTTTGTTTTCGGGCAGAAAAAACTACGAGTTTTTGATTTACGTCAGTGTGGTGGCTTTCTTCGTAGTCTTCGTTGCCTTTTTGCATCTTAAATACAATTTCACCACCGGTTTACTGACGGGCCTTACGATATGGGGACTATTGCATATGCTTGGGGGCTTTATTGTCATAGACGGAAACGTTTTGTACGCATATGAGTTGATTGGGGGCGTCATAAAGTTTGACAAGGCGGTTCATATGTTCGGTTTCGGCTGCGCGACTTTGCTGGGGTATTATGTTTTGCAGCAGCATTTAAACGCAAAGCCGGGCTGGGCGGCCGTGTCGGTTTTGGCCGTTCTTACAGGTATGGGCATCGGCGCCTTGAATGAAATCATCGAATTCGCTGCGGTTCTGACTATACCCGAAACAAATGTCGGCGGCTACCAAAACACGATGTGGGACATGGTGTCAAACACCATCGGGGCAATAACGGCTGTAATCTATGTCGGTATCAAAAGAACAAAAAGACAAAAGACAGCCGAACAGGTTTGCATTGACGCGCAACCGTAAACGACGTATTCAACTTAAATTCATTAATTGATTTCAAGCTCATCCCTGTCCGGCAGCCTGGGAAAAGCCGCGTGGGGTTCGGTCTGATACCAAAAGGCCACTGAAGAAATATCGTCCTGCAGGGGCAGATACTTGCCCTTGAAGGCGCTGTGCCAGCCCAGGGCCTGTATGGTTACCTTCAGTTCCTTTTCAAACCGGACCGGGTCCATAACGTGCCAGCGATACATCCCGAATCGTGTCTGCGATTTGTCAAAGCCATCCGGTTTTATCGCGTAAAAACCCGCATACGGGGTGGTGTAGTCTTTATATTCGAGCTTGCCTTCGTCGTTCTTGACGGCAAAGCAATACGAGCCGCAAAAATAGTCCTCGGTGCCGGTGCCGCAGATTGTCGGAAATTCACTGTCGCCGTCCATATAAAACTTAATCTCGCCTTCGCCCCACCACCCGTTATTATTCGAGCCCCAGGCCAGATACGTACCGACATAGTGTCCCTTTCCCCTTATACCATCAACAATGGTATAGTCCTGCTTGTACGGTAAAGGGTTTGTTCTGCGAAACTGGGCATGAAAGTACGCCGCGTTATCAGGCACATCGGTAAGTGTATAGTTAATCTGGTAATAGACGTTTATCCGTTCCCGGGCTATGTTCTCCAGGGTTATCCTGCATTTCTTGGCAAAAGGCATAACCCAGTAACAGTTCAAGGCACTGCCTGGATTGACACAAACAGCCAGCGACGAAATCTGCTTAAAATCTCCCCAGCCCACCCCAAAAAAATCCCCTATGGGAACTTCCACCGAAGGCTGCTTCTCATTGTCCCAGTATATGCGAAGAATAGACAGCCGCCAGTGACCTCTTGGAGTCATCCATATCTGCTGGATAGCGCCGGGCCCGTCGATTTCTGCAAGGGTAAAAGTTGTATCCGGTTCTATCCAAACATAGGGATTTACCTTCCAGCCGGTCCCAAGGTCCTGTGCTGCTTTGCCGGCTGTGCCTTCCTGAAGTGCTGCCATACCGCCTTTGCCCTTTTCGCCTGTAAAATTTTCCGGACTGATTGACCGCGTTTTCGCATCCGACAGCAAAGGCAAATTGCCCATGTTCATATATAATCCGTTGAATTTGTTATCCCGCCCGTAAAGCTGCGCCGAGGCCGGAAAAACCGCGCATAAAAAACTGCAAATTACCAATATGCTGACTGTGTTCAATTTTCTCATAAACTAATCCTCCCGATTGTTCGGCATTTATACAATTATTCTTTCCCGCTGAAATTTTGCTATAGCTGCCCGCTCCGCATCTAAGCTTTTTGGTGCTTTTTTGCCAAAAGCCCCTGCAATAGTATAAGCAACCGGCTATTTTGCAAGAAAAACTCGGTATAAATGTCCGACGGTCTATTCCGGAAAGGCCTTTTAACAACGGCACAGCGGAGGATTTTTTGTGCTCTACTTAATTCAACATATATTGCTAAACACGGCAAATCTTTTATAATAAGAACCGGCGCATGGTCTTTCGGGGTATAAGCACCTTGAATGTTATATCCGGCCGAATTGCCGTCCGGCAATCGACGGAAGAAAACCGGGGTAACAATAATGGAGTATGACAAACCGCAGTTTCCTGAAATCCTTGAAGCTATATCCCGGCTTGCAGGTAACCTGGTCGGAGCTGCTGTTGCGGCGCGAAACAAAATCGAGCTCTGCGCTAAAGAACTAACGACTGCGGAAAAGACACTGTCCGTTAACAGCACAACCAAACCAAACGCCGCTGCCGGCGATACATGCCCAAAAATCCAGGCGCCCTGCCAACCCGATAAACCGCAGCTTGAGCTTAAATCCGAACTGAAGGCCCTCCAGGCTGAAAAGGAAACTCTTGTCCTTAACCTCAACCAGGCACGCAACCAGGCCAATGAGGCCATCGCCGGCCAGGAAGCGTTAAAGTCACGCGTAGCCACGCTGCAGTCCGACCTTAATACGGCCAAAAAACAACTGGCTCAAAAAACAAGCAATGCCCAAAAAACACAGTCCGAACTTGAATTCCAGCTCAAGGCCCTTGCGAACGAAAACAAAATTTTGATCTCGGACCTCGAGAGGACACGGCAAGAGGCCCAGGAGGCCAAGGCCCAGCAGCACGCCCTAAGAACAAAGATGACCAAGCTCGAATCCCACTTTGCTGCCATGCACCGTGACCTGGAGAAAGCTGCCGCCAAAGAGCAGGATACGAATTCTCATGTGTTGCCGGATATTGGTACCGGCCCTGCAGCCGAAAACATTGGCTTGCCTGAAGCAGTTCAGGAAAAAGCAGCAGAAGAAGCCGAGCCCTCATCAGAAGGTATCTGTGATAAAGACCTGCAGGCAGAAGTTCATATCGAACAGCCGCAACCGTCGGTTACCATCGAGCCGTCTGGGCCTGGCGATGTTACAGCGGAAGAACTGCAGGCAGCTGTTTTTGACAAACCGCCCGACAGGGTCATCTTCACAAAGGCCCTGTCGGACCTTGCCGGCCCCGACGCCGCCGCCCGCATCGACGCAGTCAGGGCAATCGCTACTGTCCGTCATAAGTTGTCGGTACAGGTACTTGCGGCAAATGCAGAACAGGAATCCTCACCCTCAGTGCGACAGGAATGTATTAAGGCTCTGGCGAACCTTGAAATGCAGGAATCGCTGCCTGCAATCAAAAACGCTTTGGCGGACCCAGCCGCTTCCGTGAGATTAGCAGCAGTGTGGGGCTTATACCGTTTGGCCGGGATACAAAGTGTTTCTGCGATTGCTGAAATGTTTTTGGACGACAACGAGGAGGTGCGACGCAGGGCTGTCAACTGTATTGCCTGGCTGGGTAAGACGGAAAAAACACTCGACGCAGCGCGTAAGCCGCAGATTTGGAAAGTTATATCCGGTCTCATTGGGCGCCTGCAGGACCCCGCTGAGTCGGTAAGAAAGGCCGCTCTTGACGCCCTGGAAACAATCACCGGTAAAAAGATAAGTACGCCTTTGCCGATTGATGAAAACACCCAGAAAAATCTGATTAGCCAGTGGCACAAATGGTGGAAGGACAAGCTGCTCGGCTGATTCACTTACATT
>DATKWV010000197.1:0-10304 GCA_035529405.1 Sedimentisphaerales bacterium
ACTGTAAGGGCATCTGGTTCGATTGCGACGAATTTGCAGATTTCGTTGGAAAATTGTCCGCAAGCGAACAAATTACCGCTGAAAAGGTAAAGCTGTTCCAGCGCAGAAACGTGCAGGCCCTGCATAAACTTAAAGAAAAGGCCAGGCTGTGCCCTAAATGCAGCAGTAAACTGCGCAAGTTTAATTACTCTTATGATTCGAATGTCTTTTTAGACAAATGCCCGAATTGCGGGGGTATCTGGGCGGACGGCGGTGAAATAGAACAGGTTGCCCGGTACCTGAAAGAAGACCCGCAAGCCACTGCGGTCGGAGAAGCTCTGGCTGAAAGTATAGCTCAAAGAGATTGTGAAGAAGCCTTGGAAGGACAGCGCTGGTTCATTCCTTTAAGAATAATAGTTCCCCTGTCAGACGATGCACCTCGTGACAGATTTCCTGTGGTAACTGTTGCGCTGATTGCTTTGTGTACATTAATACTGGTCCGCGATATGTATTTCAATCCGGATAGATTAGTTCATACGGTTGACTATATACCAAAAGACCCGGCACACTTTTTCGATGCGGACCTGGTAGCTTCGATTTTCTCACACGGAGGTATCTTTCATTTGGTCTGGAATATGCTTTTTTTATGGTTATTCGGAGACAACGTCGAGGACCAGTTCGGGCGATGGGGGTACGGCTGTCTTTTCCTCGGATTTGCTTTTACTGCGGTCCTGCTTGGTCTTGTATTTGCTACATCTTTATCTATATGGGCTGTGGGGATAAGTACGGCAGTATCTGCGATTATGGGGGCGTATTTTATATTTTATCCTGTTGCAAAAGTAAAAGTGTTTGTTTTCTCCGGCGTTATGGAAATTCCGGCGGTGGTGTTTCTGGGAATGTGGTTTTTGTTCCAGTTCATATCTCCTTTTTTGAGTAAAGCCGAAGAGGTCGGTCTTGCTGCAAATATACCTTCCGTTGCTGGATTTCTTTTTGGGGCACTGACGGCTTTTCTCAAAAAGATTGCGAAACAACCCCGAACTGCATAAACTTGGCTGGTAGTATGGCTGAAGATGTAAAAAAAAGTATCGAGCAATTGCGGGCCCGGATTCGCAGGCACGATTACCTTTATTATGTGCTCAGCGAACACGAGATTTCCGACCGGCAGTACGATAAGCTCTTCGAGCAGCTTAAGGTCCTCGAGCAGGCCAACCCACAGCTTATAACGGCTGACTCGCCAACTCAACGCGTCTCCGGCCGGCCGCTGGGCGGATTTAAGACCGTCCGGCACAACATAACCATGCTCAGCATCGACAACACCTACAACAAAGACGAACTGCAGCAATTCGATCAGCGGGTAGCAAAAGGCCTGGGCCATAGAGACTATGACTATGTCGTGGAATTGAAAATAGACGGTCTGGCCATCAGTATCCGCTATGAAAAAGGTGTGCTTGTTACCGCAGCCACTCGCGGCGACGGCAGCGTCGGGGACGATGTCAGTACCAATGTGCGTACGATAAAGGCTGTGCCGCTTAAGCTGCTGGGTGACGGCGGCGTCCCGGAAGTGCTGGAAGTACGCGGCGAGGTATATATGCCGACAGCAGCATTTTCAGAACTGAACCGGCTTCGCGCCGATGCCGGCGAACAGTTGTTCGCAAACCCCAGAAACGCCGCAGCAGGCAGCCTAAAGCTGCTGGACGCCAGAATTACCGCCACGAGAAAACTTTCCTTTTTTGCCTACAGTACAGGACAGGTTTCGCAGCCGCTGGCAGATAACCACTACCAGAGCCTGCAGCGCTTTAAGAAACTCGGCCTGCCGGTCAATCCCAATATCAAAAAGGCCCGCGATATAGACCAGGTCATAGATATATGTATGAGCTGGGACAAGAAACGGGCCGGCCTGGATTACCAGATTGATGGAATGGTCATAAAGGTCAACCAGTTCGACCTGCAGCGTATGCTCGGTGCGACAGGCAGGGCGCCGCGATGGTGCATTTCATATAAATTTGCCGCTGAACAGGCCCGGACGGTTGTCGAGTCGATTGATGTTCAGGTGGGCAAAAGCGGTATTCTAACACCGGTAGCCAACCTGAAACCTGTGTTACTGGCCGGCACAACGGTAAAAAGGGCCAGCCTGCACAATTTCGAAGAAATGAGCCGTCTGGATGTCAGATGCGGCGATACCGTTCTGGTGGAAAAGGCTGGCGAGATAATACCGCAGGTCATCGAGGTGGTAAAAACAGACAAGAAGCGCTCGAAGCCCTTTGAAATCCCCACAAAGTGCCCCAATTGCGGCGGGCCCGTCGAAAAGGACCCTGACGGCGTTTATATACGGTGCGTCAATACCGGCTGTCTCGGCAAGCTCAAGGAGCGGTTGAGGTATTTTGCCGGCAGAGACCAGATGGACATTGAAAACCTTGGAACCTCGCTTATAGACCAGCTTGTTGAAACCGGCCTTGTAAGGAACTTTGCCGACCTTTACAGGCTGCGCAAAGACCAGTTGGCTGGGCTTGAGCGCATGGCCGACAAAAGTGCAGCCAACGTCATTGAGGGGATTGAGCAAAGCAAGACCCGGCCGTTGTGGCGTCTGGTGGCGGCTTTGGGTATCCGTCATATAGGCGGCCAATCAGCCCGTATGCTGGCAGAACACTTCGGTTCGCTTGAGGCACTTATGTCTGCAGATATGCAGTCGCTTGAAACCATCGATGAAATCGGGCCCCGGATGGCCGAAAGCATCTATGAATACTTCAGAAATGAGCAAAACAAGGCGGTTATCAGCCAATTACTGGCCGGCGGTGTCGAACCGCAGAAACCGAAGGCCCGGCCAAAAGGCACCTTGGCGGGTAAAACTATTGTTGTTACCGGCACATTAAAGAATTTCACACGTCAGCAGGCAGAAGAAGCCATCCGACAAGCTGGGGCAAAGGCTGCATCGAGCGTGAGTAAAAACACGGATTTTGTACTTGCCGGTGAAATCGGAGGAAGCAAGCTGCAAAAGGCGCAAAAGCTCAATGTCAAGATAATAAACGAACAGGAATTTGTGCAGATGATAAGGGGGTGATTACGCAAACACCCACGCCTTGATAGGTCGATACCGATGCAAGACACGGACGAAAAATTCATGCTGCTGGCGTTAAAGCTGGCCCAGCGCGGGATGGGCAGGGTCGAACCCAACCCTGCTGTAGGCTGTGTTATCGTCAGGGACAATCACGTTATCGGCAAGGGCTGGCATAAGGCTTTTGGCGGCCCGCACGCTGAAGTAAACGCCATTGAAGATTGTAAAAAACACGGTTTTGACCCAGCAGGCACCGTGATGTACGTTACTCTTGAGCCGTGCTGTCATTACGGAAAGACCGGTTCCTGTACCGACGCCATAATTGCAGCCGGCCTGGTGAGGGTTGTTATAGCGGCAATTGACCCATCGGCACATGCGCAAGGCAAAGGCGCAGAGAAGCTGCGGAAAGCGGGAATCGTGGTGCAGACAGGGCTTTGCCAACAGCAGGGACGGTTATTGAACGCCGCTTTTATGAAGTTTGCCGCTGCCGGCAGATGCTGGGTGGTCTTAAAATGGGCACAATCAATCGATGGCAAGGTCGCCTGGGCCAGCGGCAGCAGTGAAAGATGGATTTCAGGTGAACTCAGCAGAAAAGATGCGCACAAGCTGCGCCGCCAGGTTGGGGCGATACTGGTCGGGATAAACACTGTTCTGGCTGACGACCCGTTGCTTACACCCCGGCCGGGTATGGGCAAAAGGCCTGTCCGAGTCGTTCTCGACGCCGATTTAAGGATACCGCCGGATTGTCGGCTTTTGGCTACTGCCAAAAAAATCCCTGTTCTGGTAGTTACAAGCGAGCAGGCGGTTGAACAAAACCCTCAACTGGCTGGGCAGATTAGGCAAAAAGGTGCCGAGTTGCTAACCGTGCCTGTCGTGCAGGGTAAGTGCGATTTGCTTTTTGTTCTTGAGCGGCTAAGCGGCAGGGGTATCAGCCGGCTGCTTGTAGAGGGCGGACCAACGGTGATAACCGGCTTTCTGCAGGCCGGTCTTGCTGACGAAGCATATATTTACATTACACCGAAAATCCTCGGCGGGCGGGGTAATGTCGGAATATCACAGCCAATGGCTGCCGTTACCAGCGACCTTGGGCTGTATTACGTTGATGTAAAGCGATTTGGTGACGATGTGCGGATTAAAGGGCTGCTGCACCGCCTGGAGGAAATATAAACGGTAATGCTTTTTCGGTGATAATAAACCCGGCAGGTGCCATCACTTCTTTTCATTCAGCATCTGCTTTTTGCGCAGGATATGATGGTAATGCTGTGCGAATCTGTGCGCTTCGTCCCTGACATACTGCAAAAGCTTCAAGGCAGGAGAATTTCTTGAAAGTTTCAGAGGCTGGGTGGTGTTTTGCAGAAAGATTTCTTCGTGTTTTTTGGCGATAGCGGCGATTTTCGGCACAGGTGCCTTCATTTCGACAAATGCCTGCTGGGCGGCGTGCAGCTGACCCAGGCCTCCGTCAATAAGAACAAGGTCCGGCCAGAGTTCCTCGCCTCGCAGGGCATATTTGTATCTGCGTTTGACCACCTCGGCTATCATGGCGTAATCATCGATGGCTTTGACGGTTTTGATTTTGAATCTGCGGTAACCGCTCTTGAAAGGTCTTCCATCGATGAATTTGACTAATGAGCCGACCGCTTCGGTTCCGGAAATATGCGCTGCGTCTATACCTTCGATTATCCGTACAGGCTCGCAAGCCTGCAGGAACTTCTGTAATTTCTCCAATGCCTGGGTGGGTTCGGCAGCGAAGACCTCCGGCTGGAGATTTTCATCGGGCGTTCCTCTGCGGTCAAGACGTTCAATCAGGCGAATACGGTCACGGAATACTGCGGCCTGTTCGTATTGCCTTTTTTCGGCAGCCAGGGCCATCTGATTTCTTAACTGCCGCAGGATTTTAGAGCGTTTGGAATGCAGGAATTTAATCAGGTCGGTGATAATTTTCCGGTATTCGCTCTTGTCTATTTTGGCCGCGCAGGGCGCCGTACACTGCTTTATACTGTATAAAATGCAGGGTCTGAAGAACCTGCGCTTGGGGTCGGATTGGCAAATATCCAGTCTGCAGGTGCGGAATCTGAAGATTTTCTGCAGAACTACTACAGCCGCCCGCAAATCCTTTGCACTGGCAAAGGGGCCAAAGAGCCTGCTTTTTGCGCCGGGCCTGCGAGTCATATAAACGGCGGGGAAATCCTGGCCTGCGGTTATTTCCAGGTACGGAAACGTCTTGTCGTCGGCAAGGTCGGTATTGTACGGCGGGTGAATATCCTTGATAAGCCTGGCTTCCTGCAGTGTCGCATCCACTTCGCCGGCGGTTTCCAGAAAGTCGATAGTCGTTACCTTGCCAAGCATCTCTGTTATTTTCGGACCGCGCGACGCTGCAAGGTCGGCGCCGGGCTGAAAATAGCTTGCCACCCGCGAACGCAGATTCTTTGCCTTGCCTATATACAGCACTTTGTCATTGCGGCCTTTCATAAAGTAAAGACCGCAAGTGTTCGGGAAAGTCTTTATTTTTTTGCGAACAGCTTTGAGCCTGTTATCGGTTTTAACTGACATAATTTCATATTCTAACATCCCGCTGGTGAAAAACCCAACAAGGTTCACCAGGGTATTTTTTTAATTTATGTTTTACAGGTGTTGCGGATTTTCGCACATACCCGCTGACAGTGCCGTCCGGCGTGATATTTTAAGACCAGGAATACTTCGCTTTGTATTTTGAAATTACGGTTCAACGAATCACTGTTTTTCGAACGTTTGGTATATTGGTTTGATGTTGTCAGGTTTAACTTTTGCGCACTTTGAACATAAAAAAAATTTTGTCACGTAGGTCCAACTTGTACAAAGCCTTAACAACAAGGCCGGTGAAAAGTGAAAAAAAATTCCAAGTTTTGTCTTTACAGCTTATCGATTTGCGATTACTTTGCCGATACTGTTTTTTGCGGATAAACAACTATATCTGGCCTAATTTTTTACCATTTTACTATATATTGTGGTAGAAGCTGTCTGCATGGAGGCGTATATGTCGTGGAACTTCGAGCCTGAAAACCCTTTTGAAGCACAGAAATCACAAAAACAACACCCTGCAGATGCTGTGACGCCAAAGGGCTTAAAAATAGAGCATTTCTTTTCCACGCCGGGTGTGCATCCGTTCGACGAGATAAACTGGGAGATACGCAGCGCCCGGATATCCGATGACAGCGGCCAGGCAATCTTCGAACAGGACAATATCGAAGTTCCCGCTTCATGGAGCCAGCTGGCCACCAAGGTTGTCGCCAGCAAGTATTTCTACGGTGATATTCAAACAGGCCACAGAGAGCATTCGGTAAAACAGCTTGTTCACAGGGTCTGCAAAACAATTGCCGACAGGGGTAAAAGCGACGGTTATTTTGCATCCGAGCAGGATTACCACACCTTTTATAACGAGCTTAGCTGGCTTTGCGTGAATCAATACGGAGCGTTCAATTCGCCGGTGTGGTTTAATGTGGGTCTTTTTGACGTTTACGGTATCAAAGGCAGCAAGAATAATTTCCATTGGGACAAACAACACGGGCAGGTTTCGGCCTGTGAAAACAGTTACCAGTGGCCTCAGGCATCCGCTTGTTTTATACAATCGGTGGCCGATTCGATGCAGGACATAATGCGCTTAGCTACCAGCGAAGCGATGCTTTTCAAACACGGCTCAGGCACCGGCACCGACCTTTCCACCCTGCGAAGCAGCAAAGAGAAGCTGTCCGGCGGCGGCAAACCGTCGGGGCCCCTGAGTTTTATGCGGGTTTATGACCAGATAGCGGCGGTGATAAAGTCCGGCGGCAAGACCCGGAGAGCCGCAAAAATGCAGTCTCTGAAGGTAACACACCCGGATATCAGGGAGTTTATCACCTGCAAGACTGAAGAAGAGAAAAAGGCCTGGGCGCTTATCGAAGCCGGCTACGGCGGCGATTACAACAACCAGGCTTATAACAGCGTGATGTTCCAGAACTCAAATCTTTCCGTGCGCGTAACGGATGACTTTATGCAGGCCGTTGAAAACGGCCGGGAATGGACCACGTATGCTGTTACAACGGGCCAGCCCATGAATAAATACAGCGCCTCTGAATTGATGGACCTTATTGCCGAAGGCACAAGGATTTGCGGCGACCCCGGTCTGCAGTACCACAGCACAATCAATCGCTGGCATACGTGCGGCAATTCCGGCCCTATCAACGCTTCCAATCCGTGCAGCGAATACATGTTTCTGGATGATTCAGCGTGCAACCTGGCTTCATTGAACCTGATGAAGTTCCGCAAAGAGGACGGTTCGTTCGATATTACCGGCTTCAAAAAGGCCGTGCGGATTTTCATCATCGCCCAGGACATACTGGTTGACAACGGCAGTTATCCCGACATCCCTATAGCGTTAAACAGCCATCTGTTTCGCGCTCTTGGTCTGGGTTATGCCAATCTCGGTTCACTGGTAATGAGTCTTGCGCTTGCGTATGATTCGGACCGCGCCCGGACACTTGCTGCGGCCATCAGCGCGATAATGACCGGAACGGCTTATTCGGTAAGCGCGGAAATGGCCTCGGTGCTGGGGCCTTTCGAGCGGTTCAGTGAAAATTCCGAACCAATGCTTAAAGTTACCAATATGCACCGTCGCTATGCTTATGATATTTGCGAATCACATTGCCCCGACTACATGCTCAATGCCGCAAAGGATGCGTGGGACCAGGCATTTGACGTCGGCTCGAAAGCCGGTTTTCGCAACGCACAGGTAACGGTTCTTGCACCAACCGGCACCATAGGTTTCATGATGGATTGCGATACAACCGGCATCGAACCGGATATAGCGCTGGTCAAGTACAAGCTGCTGGCCGGCGGCGGGATGTTAAAGCTGGTCAACAAGACCGTACCAATGGCCCTGGAACATCTCGGCTATTGCGCTGAAGATGTTAAATCAATCTGCGACTGCATAGATGAGAATGAGACTATCGAGGGCTGTGAAAAGCTCAATGACGATTATTTGCCGATTTTCGATTGTGCCTTCAAGCCGCGCAACGGCAAAAGGTGTATCCACTACACGGCACATCTGAGGATGATGGCGGCGGTACAGCCTTTCATTTCCGGGGCGATAAGCAAGACAATCAACATGCCCAGGGAAAGCAGCGCTGAAGATATTGCCGCTGCGTATATGGAGGGCTGGAAACTCGGATTAAAGGCGGTGGCCATTTACAGAGACGGTTCCAAGAGATTGCAGCCCGTTTCGACGGAAAAACACAAACTCGTCACGGCCAAAGCCGGCAGAGAGGATACCTCGGTCAGGCCGCTGCGACGCCGGTTGGCCGAAACACGCAAAAGTATCACGCACAAGTTCTCTGTCGCCAAGCATGAAGGTTACCTGACGGTGGGGCTGTATGAGGATGGTCAGCCTGGTGAACTTTTTATCACTATGGCCAAGGAGGGCAGCACCGTCGGGGGCCTTATGGATGTGATAGGCACGTGTACTTCAATGGCCCTGCAGTACGGTGTGCCTTTAATTGCGCTGGTGGACAAGTTCCGCCACGCGCGTTTTGAGCCGTCCGGTATGACCAGCAACAAGGACATACCATTTGCAAAAAGCCTCATCGACTATATTTTCTGCTGGTTAGGCTGTCAGTTTATCCCCGGCTACGCCGACAAGAACATCCCGGGCAGAATCGCCGCCCAGCAGACACCGGAAAATAAAAACACTACTACCGCAAGACAGCTGGTTGAAAAAACAAAAGACCTGACAGAAAAAATAGCCCAGGCACAGGCAATTGCCAAACCAAAACCCGGGTCAAGGAAACAGGCCGCTTCGCATCCGGAACTGTTATCAGCCGATAATTGCTCCGGCGACCTGCAGGAAAGATTCGGCAACGTGGAAAATCGCATCAGCGACCTTATGGGTTCTGCCGTTGTGCAGGCTTCTGAGCAGATGGCCATGGAGGTTGCGGTAATGCAGCAGTTCAATGCCCAGTTCGAGCATTTTCAGGATGATGCGCCGGTATGCGACATCTGCGGTTCGATAGCCGTGCGCAACGGTACATGTTACAAGTGCTTCAACTGCGGCAACTCTATGGGCTGCTCGTAGAATTGATTATTGACTATGCTCTGTAGAAAACATGTCATTTCGACCGTAGGCAGCATGTTGAATTATTTTTAACTTTAGCCACTTTAGTACACCTTGATATTCAGGACGGCATTATAACAATTGACCTCTCTGCCGCAACCCCAAACCGCCCTTTTGTTAGCCCCCTGCACCGCAGGGGGTTCTCATTATCTTTTTTGTCGCGTTTTTTCCCTTGACTTTCCGACAAAATAACTATAATTTCGCGCCAGCAGCGGGGCTGACACCAGGGGCGGCAAAGTAATTGATTATTGATTAAGGACGATTGATTATTGTATTGATTCCTTCGATAAAGTTTCCCCTGAGTGAAATCGCAAGGAAGGGAGATACCAGATACGAAATTGTTTGGCGTCTTATACACATTGTAGAATTGTTAGGAGTAATCCAGGAGAATAAAATAATGGGGAATATAAACAATGAATGACCCAAGAGGCTTAATTTGACGCAAAATTTAAGAGGTGTTTTATGTCAAGACAGAATGTAATTGAAAGAAAAATCCCGAGAATAAGGGGACGATCATTTAGGTTTAGTAACTGTTTTCATCGAAAAAAAAGCAAGTTTCAATGTTTTGTATGCGAGGGCACTGGTTATAAAGGATATGCGATTGAAGACAGTGATGGGCAGATTCTTGTTGGCGAAAGATGTTTACGTGATAACTTCTTAATAACAGTGGGATGAAATTGCGGTTTTGGATTATTGTATGGCCTGAAACATGAATGGAGGTTTATCATAATGAAGACAGTTTTATTTCTTGGTGCAGGGTTTTCCAGTGCATGGGGATTACCGGTAATGCAGGAATTCTTTCAGCATGCGAAAAATTCAGAGTATCTTGGGGATAACGATAAAGATTTTCTGCGAAAATTACAGAGAAAAGCTCGCCAGGGAGCAAGTATGTTACAAATTGAAAATGATAACTTGGAAGAGGTACTATCATTTTCTCTTGCCTCGGAAAATTTTAATGTGGGTTATCCTAGTCAAGATAACAATGAGTATAATAACCTCTGTCGTATCCTGCAAAAAGTTTATCGTAAAGCTGGATTCAAAGAATACGATATCCGTGATGAAATCAGTGCCTTTCATGTTTCACCATTACTACAGAAATTAACGACTTTACTAGGAATTGGTCAAGAAAAACTATCACCAAACGATTTGTCT
>DATKWV010000198.1:0-13276 GCA_035529405.1 Sedimentisphaerales bacterium
ATGTACAATGCTGAAACAGGCTGCAGATATTTGTATGCAATATAACCCTTTATAGCCAAATGCCAACTGGCGAAAATACAAATGAAAAATATCACTCCACTGAGAATTTCTAAACATATCTTTTTCTTTGATGATTTTGGCACCGGTACTGTTGCGGTTCCTTCTTTTCTGTATATCCATTTATCTATCCGTTGGTCCAGCAGTCCTCGGTTTTTGCCGCCAAACTTTGAAAAAATGATAATAAGAAATATCGATATGGTAGCTAATACCGCAACTGAAACAGCAATACCAACACAGCCTAAAATCATATTCCCTTTCTTGAACCCTGCTATTGCTAAAGCCAACAGAAAGCCAACAAGAGCTGCGACGAACATGCTGAAAAGGCATATCATTGCCATCAACACAATAATAGTTAGCGTCCGGTTCTGTGCATACTTGCGTACCCATTTCGGGATTTCTTTGAGTTTTTCGGTATCCTGGTCCTGTGATTTGTTATGTTGTTTACTGTTCATTGGAATTCTCCTGTAAATGTGCTGCTGTTTTTAGCTTTTTCAACGCATACCGGCTGTAGATATGGCCTATCAATCCACATAGAATTCCATACCCTGCTATCGGTATAAGCATATTTAGTGCTATCCAGGGTCTGTGAAATAGAATGGGCACGCCTGCAATAATCAATATCGCGTGAATAGTATAAAGGGTTGGCCATAGCCAGGCCAAAAAGCCGGCGGGGCTGACGGTCGGCCTTTGCAAGATTCCGATAGACACAATAAACGGAACGACATAAATTGCTGAAACAGGCTGCATATATTCAATCGGTATATAGCCAAGCACTCCTAATGCTACTGAAATCATAACACAGGCACCGAACGTCAGTCCTACAATCAAGGCTATCAGTCGGCCTTTTTTTGTTTTTTGGCAGGGCATAAGTACTACATGTCCTTCTTTGCGGTATAATTTCAAGTTCAGTTTCTCAGTAAATTTTCCGCCCCACTTAGGGATTGAAAAAAATATCAACGCTGTGCACACCAGTATAAGAGCAAAGATACAAACCCAGAATAAAAGCATATTCCCCGCCCGGTATGCATAACCGCCAACGTATGACGGAATACAGATGGCAGCAGAAAATAACAAGAATGTCGCCATTCCAACAAGAAAGGGCAATGTTCGGTTTTCCGTATAACGTCGTGTCCATTTTGGAATCTCTCTGAGTTTTTCTGTATTCTGAACCTGTGATTTATTATTTTGTTTGATGTTCATTAGTATCCTCCTGTAAATGTGCTGCTGTTTTTAGTTTTTTCAATGCATAACGACTGTAAATATGGCCTATCAATCCGCATAGAATTCCATACCCCGCTGTCGGTATCAGCATATTGAGGAATATCCAAGGTTCGCCAAACTGAATGGGAGCACCTGCAACAACTAAAATGGCATGGATGCTGTAAAGGGTTGGCCAAAGCAGTGCTAAAGGACTAATTATGGGCCTTTGCCAGAGATACAGAAAGACAAGAAACGGAACAACATACAGTGCTGACAGCGGCTGCATATATTTAATCGGTAAGTAGCCAAGAAGTCCTAATATTACTGATAAAAAAACACAACTGCCAAATACCATTGCAACAACATATCCAACCCATTTCTTTTTCTTCATTGATTCCGGTACTGATATTGATATTGACCCTTCACCGGCGTATACTCGTCGAGTTATCCGTTCGATAATTTTGCTTCCCCATTTGGGCACACTTATAATAATCACACATATCATCGAAGTAATTGACACAAAAATAGAAATGCCAAACAGAACCATATTTCCATTTCGACAAGCGATACCTCCAAAATATGAAGGGATTGCAATGCCTGCAAACAGGCATGAACTGATCGCCAGGAAAATCAGCAAAGGGATGGTTCGATTTTGGGCATACTTGCGTATCCATTTAGGAATCTCTTTGAGTCTTTCCATGTCCTGCAACGATTTGTTTCGTCCGCTATTCACATCATTTTGTTCGGCCGTCATAACTTTGCCCCTTTCGGTTTCAAACCTGTCATTGAACCTCACTGAACCTTTCACTTCGCTTTATATCATAACGCAAACCTGTTTGCAGTGCAAACTAAAAATAAAAAAATCTTTATATGTGCCTTAAAATCTGCAAAAACTGCAATTATCTGGCCAAAACCGCCGTGATTTGAGGAATTTTCGTTTCTGCTGCTTAGCCTGTTATTTAACCCCCCAATCTTGTCCTGAGCTCGTCGAAGGATTATTGGGGAGGTTGTTTCTCTGTCCCCTGCTTTAATAATTCAACTCCTAATTGTCCGCAGGCCGCCTTTATTTTGCAGCCTTTCTTAAAGCGAACGGCTGTTTCAATTGCGGCTCGGCCAAGTATTTGTGCAAAGCGTTTTATGGTCTCTTTGCTGCTGCCGGTAAAAGGACACAGCGGATTCGGATTATACTCGATAAGATTTATATTACACCTGACCTGATGGGCCAATTTGGATAGTATTTGAGCATGCGATGCAGAATCATTTAAATCCTTTATCAGCACGTATTCGAAAGTTACACGCATTTTTGTCTTTAACTGATAATATTTCACTGCTGCCATTAAAGCTGCGATAGGGTATTTTTTATTGATGGGCATAATCTTCGAACGTAACGTATCATTCGGTGCGTTAAGAGATATGGCCAATCGCGGACGAATATCTTCATGGGCCAGCTTTCTGACAGCATCAGCAATTCCGCAGGTACTGATTGTCAGATGCCGCAGGCCGATGTTCTTGCCCTGCGGATCATTGATTATACGTACGGATTTTAAAACGGCTTCGTAATTCTGCAGCGGTTCCCCCATGCCCATATAAACAACGTTGTTTATTTTACCCTTGTCTTTTTGAATGATATTGAGCTGGTCTGCAATTTCAGCGGTTGTCAGGTTTCTTTTGAGCTTCAGCCTGGCAGTTGCACAAAATGCACAGTTCATCGCACAGCCGGCCTGCGTTGAAAGACATAGTGTTTTACGTTTGCCATCAGATAAAAGTACTGCTTCGATTCGATTGCCGTCGGCTAACTCGAAAAGATATTTTATGGTCCCGTCCGGGTCAGTAAATGTTTGTACGGTATGCAGCCGGGAAATATAGTAGCCCTGATTGACAAGACCGGCTTGAAAGGACTTGCTTAATGGGCTTATATCTGAAATGTCCGTAGCATTTTTTGAGTGGATAAACGTGAAAATGTACTTGGCAAGATACCTTTTCCCGTCGAGACTCTCAACTATATCTTCAAGCTCACCAGGTGTCTTATTTTTTAAATCTCTGTCCATAATCAAGGTTCTGCAAAACCGGTAAACTAATTACTCTTATACTAAGCGGTATCAGGAAAGTTTTTAAAAGTGAACAGTCACGTCTTCCGGGTTATGTCGCTGAAAACGGCCATTTTTACGAAATTTCAAGCAACAGCAGCAACATAACATCAAAAGACTTGGGTAAAATCGCTTAGCCGCTGGGTGGCCATTTAAGCATAATCTAAAAGAGCAGTAAAAGAGGTGCCTTTTTACTTTTAACTTCTGACTTTTGTCTTCTGACCTCTGCCTGACCTAAACGTCGAGGTTCTGCACCTCGAGCGCGTGTTCGCGAATGAAATTACGCCTTTTTTCAACGTCGTCGCCCATCAGGATACTGAAAAGCCGGTCCGCCTCTCCGGCATCCTCGACCTTAACGTTTAGCAACGTTCGCTTGCCCGGGTTCATCGTCGTATCCCACAGCTGCTCAGCGTTCATTTCCCCCAGCCCCTTGAACCGCTTTATCTCCACACCCTTGCCCCCTATCTGCCTTATCGCCGGGCAGACATCCCCAAGACCCGCTACCTCGTATGTGTCCGTATTATTGACAAGCTGAAATTTCGTCACTGCCGCCTGACCGGAATCGCCGGCAGCCGCCTCGGCTGCAAAGTCCTTCAAATCCAGCTTGAACTGCGACCACAGTTTGCTGTTTATCTCATTGACCCGCACCAGCTCGTGAAGCTCTTCGCCGACGACCGCTTCAGCCTCTTGTTCCTGGTCTCCCCCGGCAGTTTCTTTCAGCTGCTCAAGCCGCTTCTCGTAATCGGCTCTGCTGCGGTAAATCTCATCTTGTCCTTCGGCCCGCACACGGAATGTAGGCAGTTCCTTGCCGTTATAATGTACTTGCACAAATTCCGCAAAGCTAATCCCCCGCCTGGCCAGCACACCCACAATCCGCTCGACCTCCGACAGGTATTTGACCAGCTCCGCCAGTTCCTGGCCGCTGACCTTCCTGCACTGTGCGGTTTCCCTGCCCTTTGGGCCGTCCCTGACCACCAGTTCAGTGTCTTCCAGGCCGCGTGCTGCCATCCGTCTGCGCATCTGGGCTTCGTTAAGAATGTATTCGCTTTTCTTTTTCAACTTTACTTCGTACAGCGGCGGCTGCGCGATATAAATTTTGCCGTTGAGCAGAAGCTGCGGCATCTGCCTGAAGAAAAATGTCAAAAGCAGAGTGCGAATGTGCGCCCCGTCGATATCCGCATCGGTCATAAGTATTATCTTGCCGTACCTGCACTTGGCCAAATCAAACTCATCGATGCCAACACCCGTGCCCAGGGCGCTTATTATTGTTCGAATCTCCTCATGGGCGAGTATCTTCTCCAGCCGTGCTTTTTCCACATTCAGAATCTTGCCCTTCAGCGGCAGAATCGCCTGTATGTTCCTGTCCCTGCCCGCCTTTGCCGAACCTCCCGCCGAATCACCCTCAACAACAAAAAGCTCTGTCGTGGCCTTTTCCCTGCTGGTGCAATCCCACAGCTTGCCCGGCAGATTGGTCATACCCAGTGCCCCCTTGCGCCGTGTCAGTTCACGCGCCTTCCTGGCCGCCTCTCTCGCTGCTGCCGCCTGAATGGCCTTGTTCAGAATACGCCTTGCCTCGGGAGGATGCTCCTCGAGATAATGTCCGAGCTGCTGATTGACTGTGGTCTCGACAAAACTGCCAACTTCCGGATTTGTCAGGCGCACTTTCGTTTGCGCCTCGAATTGCGGATTGGCCAGCCTGACCGCAACCACCGCCGTCAGACCTTCCCGCAAGTCATCGCCTGTAGTTGCCTGGCCGTTCCTTAAGAGGTTGTTGCTCTTGGCGTAGTAGTTCATCGTCCGCGTCAGCGCCGTCCTGAACCCGGACAGATGTGTCCCGCCGTCTATGTTGCGTATGTTGTTGGCAAATACAAGCACATTTTCTGTATAACCGCTGTTGTACTGCATTGCAACTTCGCATTGCAGCATCGCCGCAGTGTCCTCGTTGGAAAAATGAATTACATCGTTATGCAGTGTCTCTTTGCCCTCGTTGAGGTGTTTTACGAACGCCTTGATTCCCTCGTTGAACTTCAGAACGACCTTTTTATCCTCTCGGTCGTCCGCAAAAGCTATCTCCAGCCCTGCATTCAAATACGCCATCTCGCGAATCCTCTTCAACAGCGTATCATGGCTGAACTCTGTCTCGCCGAATATATCCTCGTCCGCCTTGAACTTTATCAAAGTGCCTTGCTTGCCGGTCTTGCCGACCTTTCGAACCGGCCCCTTCGCAACTCCTCTTTCACACTCAAAGTGGTAATGCTGCCCGTCCCGATAAACATCCGCCTCCAGCCACTGGCTCAGTGCGTTCACCACGCTTACGCCCACACCGTGCAATCCTCCAGCCATCTTGTAGCTTTCGGAATCGAATTTGCCTCCGGCGTGCAGTGTCGTCAAAACCACCTGCAGAGCGCTTGTTTTTTGCGTCTTGTGCATCTCAACAGGTATGCCGCGACCGTTGTCCTCGACCGAACAGCTGCCGTCTGCGTGGATGCGCACTGCTATTTTGCTGCAGCAGCCTGCCAGGGCCTCATCAATCGAGTTATCCAGAACCTCATAAACAAGATGGTGCAGCCCTCCGCTGCCCCGGTCGCCGATATACATATCCGGCCGCTTGCGTACCGCTTCGATTCCACCCAGAACCTTGATTTTGCTGGCATCGTATTTGTGGTCTTGCATATTACACCTGCTTACTGCAGTTTCTCTATCAAAATCATACCCATTCGTCGCCGGCAACGGCCAGTTTTATTGCCGTTATCCTCGCCCGCGGACACCGCCGCCGCAGTTCTCGCAAAAGCTCTGCCCTGTACAAATGAAGTTCACTTGCGTACAACGCCGACTCTGCCTCTACCTGCAATATGCCGCGCGACAACCCGGCAAGCCTGCAATGACTGACCAGGCCCGCCGGCATCACCTCTGTCCAACTGTCACTGACTGCTGCAAGGCTGTCCTGCTGTAATATCGTATTCTCCAAAACCTTCGTGATAACCTCGCCTATCCTTACAGCCCGGCCCCGCCTGTACCCACGATTATCGTTCAGTATCTGGTCATCCTGCTGGTCGTTCATCACGCTTTCGCCCTGTTTTCTGCTTGGATGAGCGCACAAACCCCTCTTGTGCCCCGCTTGCCTGGAATTAACCAAGGTTCAGCGGCATCAGCACATAAAGGAAATTTGCTCCGCTCTTTATCAGGCCTGGTCTGTCGGGCTGACCCAGCTCGAACTCGAATTCCGCCGTGGGCATCACACGCAATGCATCTATGAGAAAATGCGGATTAAACCCGATTTCTATGGGCTCACCTTTGTAATCAGCAGCCATCTCAATCCGTGCGTCCCCCGCCTCCGGTGCCCTGCACGAAAAAACAACCGCCCCCTTGCCCACTGCTATTTTGATGCCTCTGGACTCATCGGTGGTTAACAGGGCACAGCGACGAACGGCGCTAAGCGTCGCCTCGACCGAAAGCGTCAGTTTCTTGTCATAATCTGCCGGAATAATATCCTCATATTTCGGGAAGTTGCCCTCAACTAAGTTTGAAACTATCTCGACGTGCCCGCACCTGATTTGTACCTGGTTGTTCAAAAGTGTCAGCGAAACGTTGTCTTTGTCCGAGCTGTGCAGTTTTTCTATCAGCGACATCGCCTTGCTCGGCACTATCATTTTCTCTTTCGTCATCCGTTCACTGGCGGCTCCGGCCAATGCTGCCCTGCTGCGCGCAAGTCTTCTGCCGTCCGTGGCAACCAGCGACAGCTTCTTGCCCTTTGCCTCCCACAGTACGCCGTTGAGAGCATACCTACTGCTCTCTTTGGCTGTAGCGAACAGGCATTGCTGAATACCTGTCTGAAGCTCCGCCAAGGCGACTTCAACATCGGCTTTCGTCTCACCGGCCCCGACCGCCGGATACTGGTCCGCCTTGTGCCCGTAGATTGTAAACTCACTGTCGCAGCCTCGCACCTGACACGTATCTTCTCCGGCGCTGAACCTGAGAACCTCGTCTGTGCTTTCTCGCACAATGGCCGCAAGGCGCTCTGCAGGAACCACAAACTCTCCTGCCTCTATCACCTCCGCTTGCGACAAAGCATAAGTGATACCTACCTCAAGGTCCGTAGCTGAAAGTCTCACAAGCTTATCTTTCGCCGATATTAGAACACATTTTAGAATTGGTTTCGGTGTGCGGTTTGGCACTACGGAAGTAAGCAGACCCAGGCAATCCAAAAGAGCCGACCTGTTAAAGTTTATGTTCATAGCAGTCCTCTGAAAACGGTTAAAAAAAACGTTCCAATAACCCGATTCTTACGATTACAAACAATACCGTATTCTACTGCCAAGCAGCTTTGTAAACAACATTTTTTAGCAAAAAATGTACAGCTGGTTTATCTCCGGTAGTATTGCCAATCCTTAGGTTTTCGCACGGGCCGTAACACCATAAGTGAACACCTACTCAAAAACCACCGACAAACCCCCCATGCTGTTGGCCGGATATTATATACTATTTTACTTACAAGTAGTAATAGTCTTTAATATACCCTGTGTAATTGTTAAATCCTATGTGCTTGTCTTCTTTGCCCTTTGTCTGTTCTATACTTATGTCTTTCCCAAAAGCTTTTGCATAATGTGCTGCCTGTTGGATTTCTTGTTGGTGAAGTGTTTGCTTTTGAGAAAATTTCCATCTTTCTTCTGTGCCCGGCCCGTTCTTAACAAAAATCGCCTTTTTTCCAACACCTTATCCAACACCATGCATCTACTGCACTGCGGCTGCTTGTATGCCTTTGGTCCTTTAACTTGTCTGCTGGCTGTCTGGATTAGACAGCCTTTGGTTTAGTTCGACCATCTTTTTGGCTATCGTTGCTATCCTGTTGCGCAGTGCCCGCGGCGCGAGCGCCTGTACCTGGTCGCCGTACCCCAATATCCACCAGGTTATCTCTCCCAGGCCGTCAACGCGGAACTCCACTGTAGCGGAACCGTCCTTGTTTACTTTGTTTGTCTGCGTACTGTGCCATAGCACTTCGGTCACATTTTCAGCCACCTTCGGCGAAAACAGCAGTTTGACATTGTACACCCGGCCTTCGGGTATCATTGACCAGGCCCTGCCAAGATAATCTGCCAGGTCGAAATTCTTTTCCGCCACAAAACACTTGTCCACTATTTGCAAATCCCTGATACGGTTAAGCTTGAATGTGCGAATACTGTTGTGAACGTTGCTCAGGCCCAGTATGTACCACGCACGCTGATTATATAACAGGTGATAAGGACACAGTTCGACCCGCAGGATGTTGCGCTCGAAAAGCGAGTAGTATTCCATACGAACCTTGCGCCTCTTGGCGATGGCCCGCTCAAGCAGTGCAAAGGTCGCATCCAGTTGATGCGCCGGCGACTGCGCCGGGGCTTTTACCGAGGTGTGATGCAGCGCTGTATTGCAATATGCCCGCAATTGCTGCGGCAGGTTGTTTTCTATCTTCAAAGCAGCCGACAAAGCACTGCTCTTGAATGGCAGCTGAATATGCTTGCTGGCTTCGTGAATCAGCATAAACAGACTTAAAGCCTCCTCAAGTTTCAGGTCAATGGGTGGCAGGAAAAAACCAGGGTCGACACTGTAGCCGCCTGTCTTCCGGTCATAATTGTAAGGCACACCGATTATTTCCAGTTCATTCAGGTCACGGAAGACCGTCCGCCGGCTCGTACCAAGAAGCTGTGCCAAACCGTCCACATTGTAACTCCTGCCCGACTGAAGGACTGTCAGTAACTGCACTACCCTTGAAATTCTGCTGGTTTTCATGACCACTCCGCGCGTGATGGCTAAAGAGACTCTGATTTGTTTGCTTTAGTTTAACCTGCCGGCGTGCCGCCTGTCAAGTGCTTGCCGCCGCTGAAACCCGGTTTTTTCCCCGCCGCCATTCAAATTATTGTCGTACCCTCCTCTGTTGGCGCGCTTTTATCGTTGACAATGGCACCCGCGGACTGTATAATGGGTTTAACTTATAAAAAGCAGCCTTGGCTGAACAGTTAAACTGCCGCTGTAGCGATAGCCGGGGTGTCCTGGAAAGCCAACGGCGGCTGGCGTTTTTAGGTTTGATAAAGGTAAGAGCCATGAAGTATATGTGTAATTTCTCTTGTAAGCTGATTCTCGCTGTACTGTTATGCGGTTTGATTTTCTACTTGGCAGGCTGCGCCCAGCCTGGCGAAACACAGGCCGAGGGTGATATAAGACACAAGCGTGTCAGCCGCATTAACAAGCAGCAGATGGCCGAAGACCTCGACACTATGATGCTTATGGACAAGCCCACAAGACTCAGCGACAAGAGAATTCCCTGATACAGCTTTGTCTGTTGGACACGGTAGGCCGCTGCCTGCATGGCTGGCTGCGGCTCTTAATAACCTGCCTGTAAAGGCCAGGACGGTTGACAAAGGGATTTGATCTGTGGAAGTGCTCATCGACTATATCCGCCGCGTTGCCGGCTACGATTGGTGGGTAGTCGCCATTGAATTGATTCTTATTGGTCTGGTGGTGTACTGGGCCGTCGATTTTCTCGAAGGTACACGCGGAGAAAGACTCTTTCGCGGGGTCCTCTTTATTCTTATCGTGGGCGTGCTGGTACTGCGCTTGATTGTACGCCGCCTGCAGTTTGAACGCCTCGAATATCTTTACGGCGGTTTCCTCGTGGCTGTGCTGATTATCGCTGTGGTTGGTTTTCAGCCCGAAATCAGAAGAGCGCTCATTAGAATAGGCCAGCCGAGGTTCCTGGCCAGTTCCTCCCAGCAGCTGGTAAAAACTGCCGAGCAGATAATCAGCGCCGTTACCGACCTGGCCGCCACGAAAACCGGTGCAATCATCGTTATTGAAAGGCGGGTGGAACTCGGCGAATTTATAGAAACCGGGGTCAGAATCGACGCCGAGGTAACGCCTGAGCTGCTCAAGACCATATTCTACCCCGGTACTGCCCTGCACGATATGGCCGTGATTATTAGAAAGGAAAAAGTCCTTGCCGCAAGGGTGCAGCTGCCCCTGGCAGAGCCCGGCACTATGGACGGTGTCGAACTTGGTTCACGGCATCGTGCCGCAATCGGTATAACCGCCGGCTCAGACGCGGTGGTTATTGTCGTAAGCGAGGAAACCGGGGCGGTCTCTGTTGCCGAAGGCGGAAGGTTGACCAGGAGAATCAGCGAGTCGCAGCTTAGAAAACAGTTGACAACCACTATGGACGAGATGGTTCCGATTGCCGAAAGAATCTGGCGCCTGCCCTGGAAAAGCCGTTCGAAGGACACCAGCGGCATAGCCTGATAACTCTCACAAGAATGGTTAAGAACGTCAAATACGGTAAAATAGCCGCTGTGGTCTTTCTAAGCCTGCTGGTCTGGGTCTGGGCCGACCTGGCAAAAACCGAGGTTCTATCGGTCCCCAAGGCCGATTTGGCCGTGGCAAAGTCAGTAAGTCCCAATCTTTGGGTCACGTTCGACAATACGCGGGCTTCTGTCTCTATTACCAAGCTTGTTCTCAAAGGCCCTACCTCGAAAATTAACCAGCTCAAGCGCAGATTGACCGAAGGCTCCATTACCCTCGAATTCCTGCTGGAACTCGAGCAGTACGCGATGACTGCGCCGGGACAATATACTTTGAACGTGCTCGATTTCCTTAGAAAAAGCGACCTTGTCAAACAGCTCGGTCTTAGCGTTGAGTCCTGTCAGCCGCTGGACGTCAAGGTCCAGGTCATTGAGCTTGTGGAAAAAACCGTGGAAATCAAGTGTATCGACGAGGCCCGAAGGGCCCTTAAAGCCACCGCCATTGAGCCTGCTCAGGTCAAAATGTTCGTGCCGGAAGATTGGCAGGGTGAAAGATGCGTTGCCTATGTACTGTTGAATCGCTGGGAAATCGACCAGGCCAGGCTCGCTCAGGTCGAGAAAAGACCCTTTATCGAGCTGCCCGGCGACCAGCGAAAGGATGCTGCCCAGTCCGTGAAAGTTTCTATGCCACTTGACACGCTTAATGATTATACCGTCACAAATGCCAGGCTGGGCTTTTCGTTCAGCGCCAACCTCCAGGGCAAATACCTGGTCGAGTTGACAAACGCCGATGCTGTAATGGGTGTTATTAGTATCAAGGCCACAGCAGAAGCAAAACGCGCTTACGAAAAAATGCGCTACCACGTAATCCTCGAAATCGACGACAGTGACAAGGACAACAGTGGAGATGAGCCGCTCAGGAAACAGCTAATTTACAACTTCCCCCCTGAGTATCTCCGCAAGGACCAGATTATGCTTAATCAGCCTGCCGTAATAGCGAGGTTTCAGCTTATACCTCTGCCTGCTGGGGGCCAGCCGACCGGTTAAAAAACGCCAGCACCGCCTCAGCAGTCATCCACACGGCAAGAATAAATACCCCCCCACCTACCCCCGCTAACAGCCATTTGCCGTCGGCGATGAACAGCATCTGGTTTTTCACCATCGCCCAGTTGGTGATAATCAGCATAATAAGGCATGGAACTGCCGTGAATAAAAACCTCATTCCGCCTTTGCGCCTTAGATAAAGCGTGATAACCAATAGCGCCAGCGCCGCCAGCAGCTGGTTGGTAATCCCGAACAATGGCCACAGCCGCATCGCCCCCTGCCCATCCGCCCCGTTTGTAAACGCCAGGACCGCCGCCGTAAGCACCGCGAACGTCGTTGCGCTGTACCTGTTCACCAGACCCCTGATGCCTAAATCCGTCGCCAGTTCGCTCACTACGTAACGCTGTATCCGAACGGACGTATCGAGCGTCGTGCCGGCAAAAGACGCGATGAATACACCCATTAGCGCTATGCCCACCCCCTTCGGCACACCCAGCCCGCCCATTATGTTTGCTGCCCCGTTCACCACCGGCGCTATCTTGTCGGCCAGCCCTTTGGCCCCTGTCCAGCTGCTGTATTGCGCTGCCCACGCCGCCGAACCGTGCAGTACGCTGCCGTCCGAAAGCGTTAATGCCATTCCTATGCCTGCGCCGACGCAGATTATTACCAGCACTGCAAGTGTACCTTCAAGAAGCATTGACCCGTACCCGACGAACAGGCTGTCAGACTCTTTCGCCACTTGTTTGCTGCTGGTGCCGCTTGCCACAAGGCTGTGGAAACCGCTGATGGCCCCGCAGGCGATTACCACGAACATAAACGGCCATATAGGCGGCGCATCCGCCGGAACCGCCGCATTGATTGCTGGCGCCGCCATAGTTAAACGCCCCAGCAGGCCCGAATACACCGTCCCCGCCAGCAAAAGACCCATCGCTATAAAAAGCTGCCAGGCGTTGATATAGTCTCGCGGCTGCAGCAGCATTGTTACCGGCAGTGTTGACGCAACCCACCCGTAAATCAAAAGTATTATCACCCACACCCCGGTTCCCGGCATGCCCGCCACGTTCTTGATGGTAAGTAGTCCGGGACATTTACTTTCTAAAAAGGCCCCCAGCCAGATACACACGTACATAAAAAAAACAGCTATTGCAGTACCGCGCGGCACGTTAACGCCCCTTTTGTAAACTGCGTATCCTAATGCCATCGCTATCGGTATTTGAAGCCACACCGCTATCACCGAACTGGGAAACTGCGTAAACACCCCCGCGATAACCACCCCGAATATCGCTATTACTATCAGCAGGCTCAAAAATACCACCGCAAAGAAAATGAACCGCACACGTTTGTTGATATACTTGGCTGCGACCTCCGATATGCTTTTGCCCTGGTTCCGCATTGAAACCACCAGCGCCCCGAAATCGTGCACCGCACCCATAAATATACACCCGAAGAACACCCACAGAATTGCCGGCAGCCACCCCCAGATAATACCTATGGCCGGCCCCACAATCGGCCCGGTGCCCGCAATCGACGTATAATGGTGCCCGAAAATTATACCCCGCCGTGTAGGTACATAATCTATCCCGTCTTCCAGCTCGCGTGACGGCACAAGAGCATTGG
>DATKWV010000199.1:0-12467 GCA_035529405.1 Sedimentisphaerales bacterium
ATTAAACACCGCTTGCGGCACATCGCCTGGTTTCAAAAACTGGCGATACGCTTTGCCGTCGGTCAGCAGTTCAATCCATTCGATATAGTGTTTTTCTTCCATCGGGTGCAACGTGCTGCCGACTTTAACCTTGTAACCGCCATCGATTTTCTGTATCACCGGAACATGTTTTTCTGTTGCGGCATCAGCGGTTTTTTCGTCCAGAAGCTCCATCGGCTGTCCGCAGCAAACTAATTCACCGGTACTGCCAAAGACTACTTCCACAATATTTCCACACACTGCACATTTGTAGATTTGAAGTTTCTCAGCCATAATTACTTTCTTTTCTAATTTACATCAGTTTTAATCTGCTTGATAATCAAATCCGCCGTTAATAATTGACCGCTTCCAACTCATAGTAAGCCTGCGGATGCGCACAGGCGGGACACTGCTCAGGAGCTTCTGGCCCTTCGTGTACATAGCCGCAGTTTCTGCAGACCCAGCGAACCGGGACATTTTTCTTAAAGACCCTGCCTTCTTCTATGTTCTTAGCTAATGCCAGGTACCTGTCTTTATGGTATTTTTCTGCAATTGCAATATTCCTGAAAACCTCGGCAATCTCGTCGAATCCCTCTTTTTGGGCAGCCTGAGCAAACTGCGGATACATCTGGGTCGTTTCGTAGTGTTCTCCGGCTGCGGCGGCCTTTAGGTTTTCGAGGGTGCTGCCGATAACACCAGCAGGGAAAGCCGCTGTAATCTCAACCTCGCCGTCTTCTAAAAACTTGAATTCTCTTTTGGCGTGTTCTTTTTCCTGGTTCGCTGTCTCTTCAAAAATGGCTCCTATCTGCTCGTATCCCTCTTTTTTAGCCTGGCTGGCAAAATACGTGTATCTATTCCTGGCCTGTGATTCACCCGCGAACGCTGTTAATAAATTCTTTTCTGTTTGACTGCCTTTAAGCTCCACGATACACTTTCCCTTCTTGAAATAATTAATCAATCGTTTCGGTACTGCCCCTAACAGAATCACCAAAAGTCTTTTCAAGTCTGATAACGCGATTTTTCTTTACCAGTATCATGTGGTAGTACCATAACTGAACCATCCTGGCTTCAGCCAAGAAAAGCGTGTGTACGAGCCATACGAGATTTCAGACGCAAGGCAGTTTAAACCGGCCTCAGCCAATCCGCAAGGGTTTTTTGGCACCGGCGGCTTACAACTGAATCAAGACAGCGAAAAAACAAGGTTTGCACCGCAAAACTTGACAGGCTGGTTAATTATTGATACAAGATTGGCCGGATGCGGTCGCCTGTATATATTTGCCTGAAAATGTGCGGCCGGGCGGTTATTAATTTTTATAAGGGGCCTGGTAATGAGACAAAGGACGGTTATTTTTATCAATGCGAGGTTGTGGTTGTTGGCGGTCATTCTGGGGGGGTGTGTTGTGTTTGCAGCCGGGTGTGCGGCGAACTTAGCCAAATACCTGCCCGGGGCGGATAAGAATACAGGTCAATACCCCGATGACGGCAAGCTGCGGATTATCGCCATTGGTGCGCACCCGGACGACTGTGAGCTGAGCATAGGCGGAGCGGCGGCATTGTGGGCGGCACAGGGACATCATGTAAAATTTGTCTGCGTGACCAACGGCGAAATCGGCCATTGGCGAATGAAAGGGCCGAAACTGGCCGCCAGGAGAAAAAAAGAGGTCGAGAACGCAGCAAAAATACTGGGTATAGAGACCACCCGGGTACTAAACAACCCTGACGGGCAGTTGATGCCGACATTAAAAAACCGCCTGACGATTGCGCGACTGATTCGGCAATGGAAGGCCGACATAGTGCTGACACATATACCGCAGGATTACCATCCGGACCATCGTTACACCAGTATCCTTGTACAGGATGCGGCCTATCTGGTAACGGTTCCGTTTATGTGCCCGGATGTGCCGCACCTGCAAAAGAACCCTGTTTTCCTGTACTGGGTGCCGTCTTACAGACTTATTGATACAAGCGGTTTTGCCCCGGATGCAATAATTGCCGTTGACAAAGTAATACATAAAAAGCTGGCGGCGGCTTTGGCGATGGAGTCTCAGTTTATCGAAGGCGGCGTCAGCGGAAACGAGCAGATGGTCCCGCACAATAAGGCCGAATATGCCAAACGCAGCAGCGAGGTACGCGAACAGTTCACAAAGCGGTTCGAGACGGTCGCAAATAAATACAGGCAGCAGTTAACCGCCCTTTACGGCCCGGAAAAGGGCAGCAGGGTACGGTTTGCGGAGGCTTTTCAGGTGTGTCCCTTCGGCAGCGGCCTTTCGCCGGCACAGCTCAAAGAGCTGTTTGGTTTTGCCCAACCATAGTGTTCAGGGCCGAACCGGCACAAAGATTTACAGTCAATATGTAAATTGCGCTACCGAACAGGCAGGGTGTTTTCTGTGTCCTGTGGACTGTCATCGTCAGTTGAGGTCGGTTTTCTGTCTGGTGCGGGTGTGCGCTTTCTGCCGGCCAGGGCCTTTTCAATTCTCTCTATTTTTACTGAAAGCTCTGCCAGCCGGCTGTCGATGGAGTTGAGTTTATCGACGATGTTTTTTACGTCACCGGCGATACCGACAAGGTTATTCTCGGTAATGTCCAGATAGCGCTGCATCAAATTTTCGTAGGCGTCTATCGCGCGTGCGGCATCGGTCCTGTATTCGGGGGAGGCAATGGTCGGGTCGATTTCGTAGATTTTTGTGCGCCCGTGGATTGACGTGACCAGCCACAACACAGCCGCACAGGCTAAAACGGCAACGGCGGCCAGTAACTTGTTATTTGTGCTTGTTGTCATAGAATTTTCTCCCTTATTATCCGGCCGGTTCAGCCGGCTGTAAACCATTTATCGGCATAATTGCCGCCGGGTAATATCAGGATTTGAAAAAAAGCCGCCTTTGTGGTAAAAGAACGCCGGCGGCAATTAACACACTTAGTGGATTTATCGGTATGGCCATACAGTTTATTCTCGGGCCCGGCGGTACGGGTAAAAGCAGTCTCTGTATGAAGCAGATAGTCAATGCGCTGCTGCAGGGCCGTGCACAGAGGCTGGTTTTGCTTGTTCCCGAGCAGGCCACGTACCAGGCCCAGCGTTCGATTCTTTCGGATAAGAGAATCGCCGGTTACGGCAGCGGCAGTGCATTTTCTTCAGGGCCAGACGCCGGCGGTCAAAGTGTGCTGAATGTTGTTTCATTTACGCGCCTGCAGTATCTGCTGGCGGGTAAAAATACTGTTCGGCCCGGGCTTTCGCACATCGGCCGGCAAATGATAATCCATAAAATTCTGCGCGACAATAAGGACAGATTCGGGACTTTGGGCCTTTCAGCGGCCAGGTGCGGCCTTGCGGCGCAGATGGCCGAAACCATCAGCGAACTGAACCGCTGGGGTAAAACACCGCAGGACATCGAGTGCCTAATCAACGAACTGCGAAAAGACGGCGGTCACAACTCAACAACGCTGAAGTTTTCAGACATCGCCCTGGTTTTAAGCGAATACCTCAAGTTCATCGAAGGCAGGTTCGTCGATGAGGATGTGGAACTTAACGCTGTCAGCGGGTCGGTCGGCGGTGCCCAATTTATTGCAGGTGCACGATTATGGGTGGACGGATTTTCCGGCTTTACCACCGCCGAGCTTGTGGTGCTTATGGAGTTGTTTGCAGCAGCGGCCGAAACGAAAATAACGCTTTGCCTGGATGCATCGAGCATTAATGTCGATAATCCCGACCCGCGCGACATCGATGCCTTCGGGCGGTTCGGCCCCACCGAGCAAACATACGCCGAACTTATGCAGCGCGTATGGAAACGCAAACTCCAGCTTGCTGAGCCGATAATACTCGACAAACCCTTAAGGTTCGCCAACTGTGCCCCGCTTGGCCATGTCCAGCGACGGGTCTTCACAAATCAGCCCGCGAAGGTTCCAGCCGGCGGTAATGTCCGTATCATGGCAGCACCCAATCAGCGAAGTGAGGCGCGGTTTGTTGCAAAACAGATAGCCCGCATGGTCAGGGAAAAAAACTATAGATACCGTGACATTGCGGTTATTGTGTCGGATATCGGTGCTTACGAACATTATATACGGGCATATTTCAACGACTACGGGATACCGTTTTTTCTTGACCTGCCAAGACCGCTGAATCTTCACCCTGTTGTTGGTTTGATTTCCGCCGCGATGAGAATTATCACCGGCGGGTTCTGTCACGGCGACATATTCGCTTATCTGAAAACGGATTTGGTGCCGTCAGAGCAGGAGGATGTTGACCTGCTTGAAAATTACTGTCTGGCATTCGGTGTTGCCGGCAGTGACTGGACAAGCTCCGGAAAGTGGCAGTTTGCAGGCGCAAATGACACAGAGTTTGACGAAGAAAACATTAACAAAATCCGCCAACAGGTCAGTGCCACCCTGCTTGAGCTTCGCCAAAGACTTTGCCCGGAGGGTGGAGAATCAAGGTTACTCGGCGCCGAAGAGTTTACACGAATTGTTTTTGATTTTCTCGGCCGGCTGCAGATACACCGGACAATAAACACGTGGGTCGAGCAGGCCGCTGAGGACGGTGATTACGAGGCTGTCGAGGAGCATCGGCAGTTTTACGATAAATTTGTCGAAGTCTTCGATGAAATGGTCGAGGTATTTGCCGGCCGGAAACTAAGCTGTGAGGACTTTGTCTCGATTACCAATATGGCGTTTTCACAATTGAAGCTTGCTCTTATTCCGCCGACTCTCGACCAGGTGCTTGTCGGCAGCATTGAGCGCAGCAGGCACCCCGAATTAAAAGCCGTTTTTCTCACAGGCGCCACCGAAAAGCAGTTTCCCTGCCCTATTATGGCCGCGGGTATTTTGAGTGAGCACGACCGCAGGGCCGTTGAACAAGCGGATTTTGCACTGGGTTTGTCCGCGGAAGGTACGCTGGCACAGCGCCGCTACCTTGCTTATATCGCGTTTACGCGCGCATCCGAGATGCTGTACGTTACGTATCCGGCTATCGATGACAAGGGTGCAAAAGTCACACCCTCGCAGTTCGCCGGAGACCTTGCCAACCTTTTCGAACAAATGCAGGCAGAATCCATCGCAGAAGAAAGGCTTGAGCCTGCGGCAGTCTGCACCGAAAGCGAACTTGGTGAACTGCTGGCCGCCGGACTTGGCAGGGACGCAGATGAAAACGCCGGTGACGATAAGCAGCAGCTCTCCGATTTACTGAACGCTCTTTCCACCGATGCCGACCTGGGCCAGCTTGGAGCCGCGGTGCGGTCGGCCATAGATTATGATAATAGCGCCGGGCTGGACCAAACAGTAGTCGCCCAGCTTTGCAGCGGGCAGATGGAAAGCTCGGCCACGAGACTTGCCGCATTTGCAGCCTGCCCGTATCAGTATTTCGCCGGGTATGTACTGAACCTCGAAGAAAGAAAGGAATTCAGGTTAAGGCCGCTGGAAGCAGGTGCTTTTTATCATCGCGTTCTCGACGCCCTGTTAAAACAGCTTAACGCAGAAGGAAAGGATTTTGCCGCGCTGCAGGACGAGGAACTGCTGAAGATTCTAAGAGAGCAGGTTGTGAAAATCAAAAGCGATGACCGCTTTATCTCGAATTTCGCCCGTCACAGTGCGCATAACAACTTTATCATCAGCTCTGCCGGCGAGGTACTTGAAGATTGTGTGGCGGCAATTGCGCAAATGGTACGTGCAGGAAGTTTCAGGCCCGTGCTGTCGGAGGTTTCGTTCGGCCGGCCGGCCGAGACCGGCAATAACATCGGCCAATACTGTATTAGTCTGCCGGGCGGCACACTGTTGTCCCTGAACGGTAAAATTGACCGGCTCGACATTACCGGGCCCGATGGTAAACAGGCGGCGATTGTTTTCGACTATAAAAAAAGTAAAGACAAGGTCCGATTCAACTGGGCAAAGTTTTACCACGGGCTGGATATGCAGCTTGCGATTTATATGCTGGCTGTGCGAAACGCAGTCTCCTCGAAAACCAGGAATGTTGCAGGTGCGTTTTATATGCCGGTCGAAGCAAATCCAACGCAAGGTTCGTTTGCCGAACTTTCCAATGAAACGGAAAGTTTCAATTACAAGGCAAAAGGCATATTCAACGGCGAGTTTTTCAGGCAGCTTGACGGTAAAGTGTGTTCCGGCTGGAGTGAATTTTACAATTTTCGCATCGTAAAGGCAGGCGGCCAATACGGCGATTACGGCAAAAGCGGCGCATTAAAACCGGACGATTTTGAAAAGGTACTTAAATTTGCCGAGCGAAAAATAATTCATTTGGCCCGGGAAATCATTGCCGGAAGAATCGAGGTAAAACCGTACAGACTCGGCACGGCCTCGCCGTGCGGTTATTGCAGGTACAAGCCGGTATGTCGGTTCGACTGGCAGGTGAACGAATACAACTTTTTACAACCTCTCGGCAAAGCAGGGGTTCTTGAAAAGACAGGTGATTGATGCCGGATGAAAAAATAAAATGGACCGAACAGCAGCGGCGTGCGATTAGGCAACGCGGCTGTGACGTCCTGGTAACCGCCTCAGCGGGAACCGGCAAAACCGCCGTGCTGTCGGAACGATGTGTCGATATCGTCACCGACAAAAATACGGGCCGCGACCTGAGCAATATACTGGTATTGACCTTTACCGATGCCGCCGCTGAGCAAATGCGCTCACGAATCGCCGGGCAGTTAAAGGCTGAGTATTTAAAAAGCAACGACCGTCGTATTTACCGCCAGACGGCACTGCTGCAGGCAGCGGATATAAGCACGATACATTCGTTTTGCAAACGCCTTATCACCGAGCACTTTTATAAGCTTGGCCTTGACCCCGCTTTTGAAATAATCGACGGCGACGAACAAAGACTGCTCAAGGCTGACGTACTGGAAAAGACAATCGACTGGGCGTGGGCACAGGCCGACCTTGCCCAGGGTCTGCAGCAGCTTTTTTACCGGCGCAACCTGCAGACAATTCGCGGTTTTCCTGCGAACATAATATCTTTGAGCAATTTTCTGGACGGCGTGGTCTCGCGGCAGCAATGGTATCAGCGCGCCTCACAGCTTGCCGAAACCGTAAATCCCTTCACCAGCCGGCTCGGTGACAAACAAAAGCAAATCGCGGCCGAAAAACTCACTCATATCGTCACTGTACTGCGGCACTGCCAAAGACTGTGCCGGGAACAAAGTCCCGACAGTACCTGGCCTGCCGGATGTGAGGATTCTTTCATCAGGCCTGTTGTACAGTGTCTCGAACTTTTAGAGGCCGGCCGGTGGGAAAAGTGCGCCGAGCAGATACGCAATTTTGAAAAGCCGCGCATTTATAAGCCGAAAGACCTTTCGGAACCGGCCGCCGAGTTCATACAGACAATGGTTGGGCAGGCTGTCGATTCCTTCCGGCAGCTTTTCGAGCTGGCTGTTGTCAATCCCGATTATCTCAACAAGGTCGGCGGCGCCGTCGGGCTGCAGACGAGGGTGTTCGTTGAGCTTGTTAAAAAATTCGACCGTCTCTACAGCCAGGCCAAGCAGGCGTTCAACTGTCTGGATTTTGCCGACCTCGAACATTACGCCCTTGAACTTTTGACCGAACAGGATTCTTTAGCCGACAATCCCGCCGCCTCGCAGACGGCCCTGGCACTGCGGCGAAGGTACGAATATATACTGGTTGACGAATATCAGGACATAAACGCCGTACAGCAGACGATACTTGATGCGCTAAGCAGCGGGGACAATGTTTTTGCAGTCGGCGACGTTAAGCAGAGTATTTACGCTTTTCGCGGCGCCCAGCCGACTATTTTCCTCCAGCGTCTGGCGCAAGCCCGCACCGGGTCTGAAGACGTATCAAGCCCTCTGCGGGTTGACCTTAACACCAACTTTCGCTCGAACAAAGCCATTCTCGATTTTGTCAACCGAATTTTTGAGCGCATAATGACCGTGAGTCTGTCGAAGATTGATTATGATGAATCAGCCCGGTTGACGGCGGCTGATGACAACCGCCCTGCCCGGTCGGCGGACACCGGCGGCAATAAAGACGCTGTTGAGCTGCATATACTTGATGAACAAAGCTGGGATGAGGATTCTCAAAGTGCCGACAGCGACAATTTTGCCGACGACAGAAATCCAGGTGTTATCACGGCCCGTCAGCGTCAGGCCGCCATGATTGCCCGGCGCATACAGGAAATGGTCGGGGCCGCCACGGACAAGGCGGAATTCAAAGTGTATGACAAGCAGATGGGTATTGAACGAGACGTTCAGTACCATGACATCGTGATACTGATGCGCTCGCCGGCTGAAAGGGCCAATGACTATGTCCGCATACTTCGGCTGGCCGGCGTGCCCGTTATGTCCCAAAGCTCAGCAGGCTATTTTGAAACCACCGAAATAACCGATGTGTTATGTCTGCTGAAAGTCCTCGACAATCCTCAGCGCGATATCGAATTGGCGGCCGTGCTGCGAAGTCCGTTCTTCAATGTCAGTGACACCGAACTTGCCCGGATAAAAGCACACGGCAAGACCGAACACGGTAACAGAAATTTCTATAACCGCATCCGCGATTACTGCGGCGCCTGTGGCGATACGGCACTGGCTTGCAAGCTCGAAAAGTTCCTCGCCCGGATTCAGCAGTGGCGCATACGTGCCCGCCGGGGCGGTCTGGCTGATTTAATCTGGCACATTTATCGTCAAACCGGGTTTCTGTGGTATGTTTGTGCCCTGCCGAACGGCCGAACACGAAGGGCTAACCTGCTCAAACTCCACGACAGGGCGATTCAGTTTGAAGGCTTTGCCGGCACCGCCGGCATACCTTCTCTGACACGGTTTATCGATTTTATCGAAAAGCTTCAGGACACGGCCCGCGACTGGTCGCCCGGCCAGCCGGAAGGCTCGCTGGAAAATGCCGTTAACATTATAAGTGTGCATAAGAGCAAGGGTCTTGAGTTCCCCGTGGTTTTTTTGGCTGAGCTGGATAGCCCATTCAACAAGGCGGATTTCCGGAACGAGTGTCTTGCCGACTGGCCCCACACTGTGGGACTGCAAATTATCGACCATCAGGCGAATACGCGGCTCAGTTCGCTTGCATACCAGGTCATCGCCGAAGAGAAACTGTCAACAGCCTTAGCTGAGGAGATGCGTATCCTTTACGTGGCGGCCACACGTGCCAGGCAGCGGCTTGTTTTAACCGCTTCGGCAAAGAAAAATATCTGCCGCCGTGTTATTTGCAGCGGCTTTTTCTTCGGCTCCGGGCCCGTTGGCGACTGGCAGGTTCGCAGATGCAGCCGACCTTTGGACTGGATTCTGTACGCTTTGTCCGACCAGAGAAATTTACACGGCATTTTTGAAACTTCACTGGCCCAAAAGGCTGTGGACGATGATTTATTCAGTGCCAGGCTTTACGGCCGTGACGAACTGGGGGAACTATCGGACTTTATCGAAAACCTGAGGACCGGCAGGTCAAAACCGAAAAGCCCGAACGCTGCAAAATGTTGTCCCGGTCCGGGCAAACCAGATTTGCCGGCGAAGGTAAAAAAATCCTTGGCCTGGCGGTATGAGTATGGGGATGTATCCTGTCTGCCTGCCAAGAGCTCGGTGACACGGTTGAGCCACAGCGGCGATGAATATTTGCATATTGATTATTCACAGGCACTGAAACGCAGGCCAAAAGCGGTTCTGTTTGCCGAATCTCCTTCAGTCCGCGTTGACAGGCGGTTAATCGGCAGTGCCGCGCACCTTTTACTTGCACAGCTTGATTTGTCGAAGCCTGTTACGCCCGAATCGATTGAAGAAACAAAACAAAAACTTCTGGCACAGCAGGCCGTAACCGAAAGTGTTCTGAAGTATATTGACGGCCGTTCTATAATGAAGTTTTTCCAAAGCGACATTGGTAAAATAGTCACCAACAGGGCAAATCGGGTATTGCGGGAATGGCCTTTTACCTTCGCTATGCCTTTTTCTGAATTTAGTGATTCCAATCACTCCACAGGATGCCTTACAGCACAGCCACGAGACACGAGCGACCAGCCGCCAGCGACGAGCGACCAGCTACGAGCGACGAGCGACCAGCCGCGAGCGACGATTATTGTCCAGGGCGTAATTGACATACTTGTTCAGACCCCGCAGGGGCTTTGGGTTATAGACTTCAAGACCGACGATATAACCGCCGAGCAGGCCAAAGAACGCAGCCGCCTTTATCAGCAGCAACTGAGGCTTTACGGCCTGGCTGCCTCGGCCATTTTCAGTTCTAAAATTATGGGAAAGTGGCTGTATTTCCTGATGTCGGGTGTTGCGGTGGAGGTTTAACGGGACTTTTCAAAGCCGCAAACGGCCATTTATTCTTGAAAATCCCACTGCAATAGACTCTATTTTTCCGCATTAGTCACCGGCCAACCAAGATATAGCGAATTTATGGGGGAAAATTACGGATGCAATCCGGTTTAGCCGTCGTCGCCTGCCTCGACGACGCAATATTTGTTAGCCCCCGGCACTGCAGGGGGTTCTGATTATCTTTTTTGTCCCATTTTTCGCTTGACTTGGCGACAAAATAACTATAAATAAAAACCAACAGCGGGGCTGACACCAGGGGCGGCAAAGTAATTGATTATTGATTAAGGATAATTGATTATTGTATTGATTCCTTCGATAAAGTTTACCCTGAGCCTGGGAGTTTACCCTCAGTGAAATCGAAGGGAAGGCAGATACGATTCCTTAGCCTGCCCTGAGCGAAGCCCAAGGGAGATACCAGATACGAAAGTGTTTGGCGTTTCATATAGACTGTATAATTATTGTTTGGCACAAATTGAACTAAGGCGAAAACATATGTTTATAAAAGAAATAATAATTGAGAATTTCAAATGCTTTGAGGGTAGATTCCGTTTAGAACTAAAACGAGAACTCAATATTTTAGTTGGTGACAATGAAACAGGAAAATCTACGATTTTAGAGGCTATTCATTTGGCTCTTCGTGGCTGGATTTATGGTAAGTATTTAAGAGCCGAACTCACACAGTCTCTATTTAACAATCAAGTTGTAAACAAATATCTAGGTAGCTTTAAAAATGGTGATCGTTTGGACCCACCATATATTTTAATCGAATTGTTTTTTGAAATTGAGGACAGTTCGTTAAGTGCAATGTTTGAAGGAAATGGAAATAGCTTACATCAAAAAGCATGTGGGATACAGTTTAAGATATCGTTCAATGAAGATTATCAAGAACCATACAACATTCTGGTAAATAGTAATGATGTAATTAGCTCGCTTCCAATAGAATACTATGATTTTTCTTGGTCTTCGTTTGCTCGTGATGACAGACTAACTCCAAAAAGAATTCCTTTAAAATCTTCTCTTATTGATTCAGCAAATAGTCGCTATCAAAACGGATCCGATATTTATATTTCCCACATTATCCGTGATTTTCTTACTGATGAACAGAAAGTACATATTTCTCAGGAACATAGAAAATTACAGGATTTGTTTGCAACGGCACCTATTATTAAACAAATCAATGAACAAATAAGTAGCGAGAATATATCTGATAAAATAGTTGCATTATCCGTTGACATGTCAACGAAAACTGCCTGGGAAACAAATATAACCACATACTTAGATGGTATACCATTTAGTTGTATTGGCAAAGGTGAGCAGTGTTTGGTAAAAACAAAATTAGCTCTAAGTCGCAAAAAATCTCAAGAGGCTAATGTTATCCTGTTAGAAGAACCCGAGAACCATCTATCCCATGCGAAACTAAATAAACTTATGAAGCATATTAAAGATGGACACAAAGGTAAACAGATCATTGTATCTACACACAGCAGCTTTGTTGCAAATAAACTCGGCCTTGATAGTCTAATATTATTAAATATCGATAAAAGTACAAATATAAGAAATAAGGCGAAAATAACGGAGTTGGATAAAACAGGAACTAAAAATTATTTCGAAAAACTTGCGGGTTTCGACACCTTAAGATTAATCCTTTGTGAAAAAGCGATATTAGTAGAAGGCCCTTCCGATGAATTGATAGTACAGAAAGCGTACATGTGTCAGAACAACGGAAAACTTCCAATTCAAGATGAAGTTGATGTCATTTCAGTAGGCAACACTTTTTTGAGATTTTTAGAAATTGCAGAAAAAATAAAAAAGCCAGTTGTGGTGGTTACAGATAGCGACGGTGATGTTGAAGCCTTAAAAGAGAAATACAAAGATTATCTTGAGAAGAATAAAAAAAATTATATAAAAATTTGTTTTGATGAAACCGTGGACAGTGGTGAGTTGAAAATTGATAAACGTAAAGCCGCTTTTAATTACAACACGTTAGAACCTAAATTTCTAAAGGTAAATGGGTTAAGTAAACTAAATGAAATATTTGGCACAGCTCATTCAGAAATTGATGACATGCATAAATACATGAAGGGAAATAAGACAGATTGTGCATTAAAAATATTTGACTCCGGTGAATCAATAAAGTTTCCTCAATATATCTTAGATGCCATTAGCTGAAAATATGAACAA
>DATKWV010000200.1:0-5138 GCA_035529405.1 Sedimentisphaerales bacterium
AGCAGACTCGAAACCCTGCGAGAGAACAACCTTTACAATAACTATGCCCAATCGCAAGTGAGGTAATACACTCAAGTGGCTGAAATTGCCCTTAGCATCACTTACCTGACAGCCGCAGCACAGCCAATAGATTTTGTCTGGCAGCCGATTCTGATGCTGGTTCTTCTGGTGTGTTCGGCGTTTTTCTCGGCAAGCGAGACGGCGCTGTTCAATTTATCTCCGAGAACAATTAACCTGCTGGGCCAATCGAAACGACGGCTTCATAAGCTCACAGCCGAACTGTTGAAAACGCCGAAACAACTGCTTACCTGCCTTCTCGGCGGTAATATGGCGGTGAACGTGCTTTTCTACGCGATTGCAAGTGTGCTGACTGTAAAGGTTCGGCAGCAAACAGGTATAACAGCGGCGGCGGTAACGGGGGCGTTGAGTTTCTGCGTGCTGATACTGTTCGGGGAAATATTCCCCAAGTCGCTGGCTTACGGGGCGTCCAAAACCATAAGCATCGCCGCTGCAGCGCCGGCCTTGTTGTGTATGAAACTGTTTTCACCGGTTTTTTTCGTGCTGAATCTGCTGATAATCGAGCCTGTACTGCGTCTGGTTCTGGGAACCGGCAGGCATCCTCAGCCGATAACAATAAAGGAATTCAAGCTGCTCATCGAGCAGATACAAAAACGCGGACTAATCACCATCGATGAAAACAAGCTGCTTACGGAAGTTATCGACCTGGGCCAGTTGAAAATTCGTGACTGCCTGCGGCCTCGAGTCGATATGGTCACGTGCGCGATAACCGACCCGGCCCAGAAAGCCCGTGACCTGATGCAAAAGAATCAGATGGTAAAGGTTGCGGTATATTTGGAAACGATAGACAACATTGTCGGCTGGGTTTCTTTGCGCAAGGTTCTTCTTGAACCGGACAAACCGCTTGAAGAACTTATGGAGCCGGCATATTTTGTACCCGAGCAGAAAAAGGTCGATTCGATGCTGCAGCAGTTCCGCAAAAGCAAAACAGACACGACCATTGTCGTGGACGAATACGGCGGCATCGCAGGTACTATTTCTCTGGAGGACATTGCCGAAGAATTGTTAGGCCCGATAGAAGGTTTGCCGGAAATTGAGCCGGTCGAACAAATTGGACCTCTGCAATACCGCCTCGCTGGCGGCCTTGCGATTCACGATTGGGCTGAGCCGTTCGGAATCGACGTGCCTGAAATGCGGATTTCCACAATTGCGGGTCTGGTGACCGCGGCACTTGGAAAAATACCCAAAAGCGGCGATACCGCTTATATAAAAAACCTTCACTTTACCGTGGAGCGAGTACGCAAACACAGAATAGAAACGGTCATATTAAACCTCGAACCGGTATCCAAAAATGGTTAGCCTAATATTGCTGATTTCGGCAGTTATATTTTTTGTTCTGGTTGCCGGATTTTTCGCCGGGGCTGAAACCGGTATGTACCAGCTCAGCAGGCTTCGCCTGCGTATGGGTGTCGAAAGCGGCAGGTTGATATTTGTGCTGCTGGACAGGATAATGGGCGACAGTACCGCCCTGCTGCATTCGATGCTGTTAGGCAACAATCTGGGGCATTACCTGGCGACCAGTTTGCTGACTTACGCACTGCTGAAACACGTCGCCTTCGACTACACCGCTGAGCTGTCGGCAACACTTATAGCAGCCCCGGTATTGCTGATTTTTTCAGAGATGCTGCCTAAAAGTCTGTTCTTCTACCGCGCCGATACCCTGATGCCGTGGTGTGGGCCGCTGCTGTTTGTATCGCACAAGATTTTTACTTTCTGCGGTGCGGTGCCGGTTCTGAACATTCTGTCGCGGCTTTTTGTGAAGGTCACAGGTCCCGCCGTACCGGCAAAGGCCGTAATATCAGCTGTGCATCGTCCTCATATAAGCGCCATCGCCGAGGATACGCGGCAGGAGTGCGTGCTTAGTTCGGTACAGACCGAAATGTTGGCCAGGCTGGCGACCTTGTCAAACATCCGTATCAGGTCCGTAATGATACCGCTTGACAAGATTGAATCGGTTCCGCTAAGCACCGATAAGGCGCAGCTGCTCAACAAACTAAAAGAATGTGATTTTACGCGGCTGCCCGTTTATGACCGCTGGCCGGCAAACATCGTCGGGTACATAAGCATTTACGGCTGTCTTGCCGGCGCCAGGGAGTTTACGGACCTAAGCGAGTTTATAGAGCCGATAAGAAAGCTGGATTGCGACACGCTGGTAACCAGGGCTATAGATGTCATGCAGAACGAAAATCACAAGGTCGTTTTAGTTACGCGGCCAACCCGCTACAGCACCCAAAACCCGGTGGGGCTGATAACGATGAAGGACCTTGTGGAGGAACTGCTGGGCGAGCTGGCCGAATGGTAAAAGCCCGCTGCGGTACCCAGCGGTCAGTTATCAAAAAGAGCCTCGACGATGTCGTTGATTGCCGGGCGGGTGTGGGCGTTGGCGTTGTTGGCCAAAATAGAGAAAATGTAATCGCCTTTTTCGGTGGTGCACAGACCCGAAAATGACTTTACGCCGCTGATATACCCGGTCTTTCCGAAGACTTTACCCTTGTATTCTTTCTGCGCGAAGTATTTATCGATTGTGCCGTCCACCCCCCCTACTGCAAGTGAATCCTTATAAACAGTCCAGTGTGTGCTTTTGTAAATATCGGTCAATACGCCCGTAACAACCTCTGCGCTAAGACGGTTTTCTTTACTTAGGCCGCTGCCGTCGTCGATATAGAATTGCTCTTTTTTCAGGCCAAGAGAAAGCAGGTATTGCGTAATAACTTCTCGCCCCCCTGCCCAGGAACCGCCCCTGCCGCCATTTGCCCTGGCCGCCATAGTCTTAACAAGCGCCTCAGCGGCAAGTTGTAAACTATCCTTGTTACAGCGCGCAAGACAATCCCTTATTGACGTTCGACAGCCGTAAAGCAATACAAAATCAGAACCGCTATCCGCTGGTTTTTCACTAAGCTGACCCTGTACCTGTATGCTGGCTTCGGTTAAATGCTCAGCCAGCAGGAAACCAAAAAAGGCGGCAGGCCTTTCAATGGCAACCGGGAAAGGCCCGTCCTGTTGTTTGCATCTGCCCTTTACGATGAGCTCATTGACTTTGCCGGCTTGACGATACGCACCGATTCCGTGTTTACCGCTTTTTACTGCCGTGACCTGATTGGTCAGCTTTATAAAAGCGGTCTGCGGTTCAAAAAAGACATTGACCCTGCCGTTTTGATTTCTGGCGGTAACATCTATGCAGTTGCAGTTGTAGTTCAGGCCGCTGACCTCGCTTGCGTACCAGCGGTTTAATTCCTCGACAGGCCAGTTTTCATGCACCCTCTGGTCGTCAAAGATAGTACTGTCAACAATAATATCTTTTATAACGCTAACGCCTTTGTTTTTAAGCGCTGCTTCAATATCCCGGAATATCCAGCCGGCACTGCGGGAGTATTTTGCATCGGTTTGCCTGTCGCCCAGCAAAGGGTCTCCGCTGCCTACAACCACAAGTGTATCGCCGCAAAGGCCCACTTTCGTAGTGTATTCATAATCTGCGCCGAGATACTTCAGCGCCGCAGCAGTAACAATCAGTTTCATATTTGAGGCGGGCACCATTGCTTTTTGGCTATTATGCTTGTAAACGGTTTGCATGCTGTCAGCCTTTATTATGCAGATACCATAGTCGACCTTTTTCTGCGAGGGCTGACTGATAATACCGTTAATTTGCTTTGTCAGGTCCGCGCGTGCAGCGGTGACAAAGCACAGAAGCAGTAGAAATATAGAGCTGGCCGCTGGTTTTCTGATTGTTTTGTTCATCTTCGGTGTAATTTATTACCATAAACATCAGCACAATTCAACAATCAGTATTACTGGCTGGTTAAAAGCTTGCTTTTTCAGCGGCAGGCTGTGTGGCTGTTGTCGGCAACCAGGCCCAATGCCCACAAATGGCCCCCGTGGACAACAGCATTACCTCATCAACTATTGCAGATATAGATGCCGTTAAAAATCACTTGTCCCCTGCCGCCAGGCTTGAAGCTTATAAGCTCATAGCAAGCCGGCGTGGTCTTAAGCAAAAAGAACGCGATTACATGGTTGAAACCGTCACCGCAGATTCCATATCGCAGGCTGCAAAGGATGAAATACTGACTATGCTCGTAAGTAACCCTTCTTATTACATGCCTGCTCTTGAAAATAAAAAGTCGGCTGCAAGAAAATAAAAGCCAGCGAGGTCTGCCGTCGGCCGCCTGCCATAGCAGTAATTCAGCTTATCGGGTTCTGTGCGGAAAAGAGGCCCTTTTGCGGGCTATTCGGGCTATTATTGATACTTTTGATACTATTGGCCTTAAGCGGGCCAAAAATTATTAAAATTTACGGATATTCTTTGGTTTTCTGCATTTTTTCCTTGACATTCCAGCGTGCACACCTGTATTATAAAATTATAAGGGTTCCAGATTAGCTCAAACCCTTTGAAGGAGGAGAAGAAGAAGATGAAGGGGAGCAAGTGGGGAAGGTTTTGCTTTTTTAGCCTTATTGTAGTTATCTGTTGCACCCAAGCCGCTTATTCGACAGTTCTCAGACTCAGTACTCATGCCTCTGACGGCACTAATCCGCCGCCTGCAGAACAACTGGATGCAACTTTCGATTTTTCTGTTCTGGGCAATACCTTGACACTTACCGTGACTAACCTTACACCTGAAAATCCGCTCACTGACCCGGAGCTTAAGATTAACGAAATATATTTCAACACCACCTCCAACATACAGGGCCTTGTACTGACCGAGGTAATCGGCAGCGACATAGAATACTGGGACCTGACGTTTGCCGCCGACGGTATTCATGTCAATGGTTTTGGCCTGTTTGATGTGTCGCTTATTGACGGGCAGGGAAGCATGCCCCACGTTATAGACCCCGGTGAAACCGTGCAGTTTGTCTTAGGTATTGCCGGAACGGGGCCGTTTTCGGATAATGACTTCATACAGTTAAGCACACAAGTTGACAGTCATGTCATTTCCTACGCCGCCGGCAAATTCTATAACGGCCTGCCCGAGACCAGCGCCTACGGCGCCACAAATGTCCCTGAGCCGGCCAGCGTATGTCTGCTTTGTTTAGGCGCATTGGCACTTCTGAGCCTGGATTTCCCA
>DATKWV010000201.1:0-10766 GCA_035529405.1 Sedimentisphaerales bacterium
CATCCTGCCGGCGGTCCTGGGCAGGCATTGATTTTAATACTTCAGCGAGGTTGTTGGAAAGAAGTTTCTGCTCTATGACCAGTTCCACACCATCGAGTTGAATTCTTTTTATGCTTGGTCTGGAGCCCAAAAGCGACCACAGAGATGCTGATATAAAGCTGTTCCTTAATTCGAGAAGGTTTTTGTACTCATACCCGGCCGGGTTGCGGACTTCCAGGCCTTTAATTGCCGCATCGCCTTTAATAATCGAAAGGTCAACGTCTGATATATACACACTTGTACCGAGCGCCTTGCCGGCGGCTTTTGATACGGCTGTCTTTAAAATCTGCCCGCCGAAAAAATGCACCAAAGCCCCAAGAACCACAATACCGCCAACAACAAGCACAACTATAAAAATGAGGATTTTATTTGCCGGTTTCATTTTTGCCCCCTTTCTTGCCGAACCCTGTTTTCGTCCACAGGCACCGGTTATTTACTTATACGTTTTTAATCTATTGGGTTCCAATAATTTTATCGCCGGGTACGGCAAAAGCGTTTCCGCCGAGGTGATGCAAAGTTTTTCCCGCCTGTTTTTCACAAACAAGCCTTTCGGAGTATGCCTGTTCGTCTACGGCAGCCAGCAGCACCTGTCCTACGATAATACCGACGTCTTTCATCTCGACGATTTTAACCACTTTGCACTCGATATACCCCACGCATTCACCGACGACCCGCGCATCGGCTTTTTTGCCGGCAAAAGACTCTATGTTCAGACTTTCGAACTTATCGGTTTCTTTGCCCGATACCGAGCCGGTCTTAAGGACCAGCTGTGCCTGTGAAGCATGCGGTACGCACACAATAAACTCTTTGCCGGCGGCGATATTTTCATAGGTCTTATGCTCTTTACCGACCACAATCAGCAGCATCGGCGGTGATTTCTCCACAGGACTGGTCCAGGCGATCGGCGCTATATCGTAAAGACCTTTTTTGTCTTTGCTTGACACCAGCACCACCGGACCGTGATTTATCAGCCGGTTAGCCGACTCGATACCGATTTCGATATAACGTTTCATCTGGACTTTTCTCCGGACCGTAATTCTCAAAACCTGCTAAACAGGTTAACCAGCCGCAAACCATACCGGCTGCGTCGTTTTATGTCTGCCCCCATTATAAAGTTGAGCATATACCGGGACAGCAACAGACCCCAATGCCCGGCCGCTGCCTGTTCTCGAAGACAACAACCGTAATTGGTCTGCAGATTAAATTCTGCCCCGGGATACGCTTTTTAATTAAGTTTTCCACCGGCCTCAGACTCGGCCCAGCGTTTTCATGTATCTTTTTGATTTCTTTAACCGAAGCCTCGATGCTTTCTGCCCCACTGATTTTACGGTGCGCTTCAGCTGCCCGGCAATACTGCTGGTGCTGTTGTTGGCAAAAAGCTTCTTCAACTGTGCAATCTCGGTTGCCGACCACCCGCTTCTGCTGATTTTCTTTTTTCTTTTCACAGTTTCCTTTTTCTTTCCAACATTCTTTTTCTTTGCAGCTTTCCTTCTTTTCTTGGCCATTACCTGACTCCTTTCACTGTAACCATGGTTTCCGAGTAAAATCAAATTTGTTGCATTTTAACTTTTTAAATCCGAGCAATCAAGCATTTCCTGTTGATATAACAAATTTTTTTTGCCCGTCCCCGATTCGGGGTAAGATAACTTCAAAATTTTACTCGGTTCCTCTTGTGCGGATTATTTCGTGATGTCACGCATGTTTTTTTTATGCGCGTTCTTTTTTAAAAACTCAGTCGGCCGCGCCGATTAAATCCGGCTTTAAAAACAGGTAATAAAGGTTTCCTTTCTGCCGTGTGTGGCCTGCCAGTTTGCCCGCCGTTTCACCCACCCCCATATATATGTCGCACCGACCGGCTGCTCTTATTGCTCCGCCGGTGTCCTGGTCGAGCGCAAAGCCGCTGTAAAACCTGTTGACAACTTTGCCGTTCTTCAAAACGGGCAGCTCTGTCCGCACCAAAACCACCCCCGCACGCGGAAAAATCGATTTGTCGGCGGCAATGGTACGCATTGCCGTTACAGGCACATTGATGCTGCCGTGGGCCGCTGAACCTTCTTTCCTGAAGAAAATATACCTCGGATTGCGCTGTATATACGTATCTATCTGTTCTTTATGTTTTGCAAAATAATCCATCATCGAAGTCAGACTCATCTGGTCGACAGTTATTTTCCCGTCTTTAATAAGCTCTTCACCAACGCTGCGGTATTCGTGGCCGTTACTGGCCGCGTAGCCTATGGTGACAATTTCGCCGTCGGGCATTCGCACTTTTGCCGAACCCTGCACGTGGCAGAGATAGACCTCGAATGCATCACCCAGCCACACCAGCTCATTGCCCGTAAACTGCCCTGATTTTTCAATCTCCGCGCGCGGCGGACAGGGTACAAGCTGACCGTCCGGCCTGCGCAGCCCCAATATCTGCCCATCAGGACCCTTGACCAGGTTCGCAGGTGGTTTGTACAATGGATACGGGAAACTGTTCGTTCTTACAGGCGAGCCGTCAAAAATCGGTGTATAGTAGCCGGTGAACAGGACCGTACCGTTGTTGTCGTATCCCACAGACATATACACATCGAACTTTTCGGTGATTTCCCTGTTAAGCTCACTGGCGCTTAACTTTGCGTCTAATAGTTTCACGAAAGCCTTCAAACTGGCTGCAGCGTGCTCATGCGTTATCCCGCAACACGGGAAATGCCGCCGGCTGGAAGGTCTCTGCAGATAGTTCAAACTGTGCTCTGCAGCGGTTCGCAGGCCTGCGGTGTCCGCGCATGCAAGGGTAAAATCGGGGACAGCGTACGGATTTGATATTTTCCGCAGGGCCTGCTGACCCGGCGCAAGCTGCGCATCGTACGCAGGTTCCGGCTGTTGCGGCCTTATCCTGCAGCCGCTTGTCTTTATTGCCGCCAGAATCATTACTAAAACAAAAATTATTTTTTTCATAGCAGTTTCCTGATTCCGGCGGTCATTATAGTTTCAGGTGCACGTGTTTCAATGTTAATTACTCAGCTGCTCTGATTTTGCGCCTGCGCAAGCGCTGCCAGAAGCCGGCTTGCGGTCTCTGTGGACAGTTGCAGAGAGTGTTTTTCGACCTCGCCGGCCTGGTCCTGTTCCTTTACTGTCATACGCTGGGCGGAAATAATATCCAGACATGCTTTGCGCGCGGTCTCCTGGTTTTCGGATTCGGTCAGAGCCACCAGTTTTACCGCCGCCAGCGAGGTGTACTTTGCTATGATAAGTTCGCCCTGGCGGTGGGCATTGGCTATTCGCCGGTTGAATTCGTCTATGAAACCGGGATTTTTCTGCCATTTGTCGTACAGCCCTTTGCCTACTTTGTGTTTTTCCAGAACCTGCTGCGGGTCACACTCCCCGTTGAACAGCTCATTGATTACTGTTAATTGTTTTTTTCTTAACGTCTTTTTGTCTTTCATTTGCAGGTGTCCTCCGGATTTGTTGATAGATGGTTTGTTGCTTGTTTTGCAGACCGACATCTGTTCTCAATATAAAACCTTGCTAATTTTACCAGGGCAGCGGAGCGTTTCGCCGCCCTGGGTTTTTTTTGTTTCTCTTCACAGGCCAGCGAAATCGCCTCTTCGATAATCTGCCGGGCGGCATCGTCGGCAAGGAACACAAGCACGTTCATCAGCGGCTTTGTATTTATCTGTGCACCCGATGTCGGAGTTTTCATGCTCATAAGGCGCTGAATCTGTTTTACGGTTTGCGGCAGCAGTTTGCCAAGCTCTTCGACCTTCCGCTTGCCGTTGAGACGTCTAAGCAGCGCAAGCTTTTTATGCAGCTGGTCGCTGCCGCAAAGACGGTTCACCGTCGCCAGCAGAATGTCGGTCTGCTGGTCGTCAATATCCCAGACTATGCAGTCGGCGCTTTTATAACCAAGCTGTGACAGGGCCATGTAGCGGTGGTGACCGTTGATTATCTGAAAGCAGCCTGCTGATTTGGCATCGGGCCGGACCAATATCGGCTCGTACAGGCCCGTGTGCTTGATGTTGCGCAGCAGTTTTGCAAAAGTGGTTTTGCTTTGCCGGTTCGGGTTGTCGGGGTGGGCGACGAGTTTGTCTAAAGTTATGGACTTTATATTGTTGCTCATTTTTTGGCTCATCGGGTTTTTCCTGTAGTTTGTTCCTGCGTGCCGGCAGCGGTTATGCACTGTTCGATAGTTATTCTCGGATTGAACCAGATATAATAGACGGGCCGGGCGGTAAGTTTGCTTAAAACGTATCTGATTTGTTCGGCGCTTCGCTGCATGTATCGCCTTTTGCCGTAACTTTGCAGGAAGTAGTTGATTTGGGTATCGAGAAAGCGGGCTTTGTCTGCCGGCAGCTTTGACAGTTTTCGCAGAACTATCTGCGGGTCAATAAGGTCTTTTCCTTCGATAGCTGCAAAACTGAACGCCTCGATAAGCTGTACGCATCGAGCGGGCGTCTTCGCCGTGTAAGCGGTCATGCCGGCTTTTTCAAAAAACGGGTTTACCTGTCCCATTACCGCCACGGCCTCGATAATCGGTACGTTAAGTTTGGGCATCGTTTCAGATACAAGCCTGTGCGCCAGTCCCAGACCTCTGAATCTGGGCTCTATGATGACTCTGCCTATACAGCGGATGGTTTTATTGACAACAGCAAGTCTGGTGGCCGTATCGAACCCGCAGAACATGTTATTTGTTGCAACATTGCGCAGCTCCACGCCGGTGCTGGGCATGGTATAAACTATAACCCCGACGGTGTTGAAATCGCTGGTCGGCGAAGCGGACTTCAGGGCAAAAATCACCGCAAAAGGCCCCAGCCGCGTATCGCGGTAGTGGAACCTGCAAAGCTGGTTGTAGTCTTTGAGATTTCCTTTGACCACTTCGAGGTTTTTGACCGCCGAACAAATCATAATTAAACTTCTCGTGTCTCCAGCCTGCTCAAATTCCGGTAAACGACGTCGATGTTCCCGTTTAGTTCCGCATGCACCAGCACCTGCGGCATCAGGTCTGCCAGTATGTCGTCTGTGCTTGAGGCCAGTATGAAGGTAACGCCGGTTTCCCTGGCGAACCTGTTTATATTGTACGCTATCACCGAAGCGGTGATTCGGTCCAGCCCGCAGCAGAATTCGTCGGCAAAGACAAATTCCTTGCCGGCCCCAAGCGCCATTGCAAGCCGATACCGGTATTTTTCACCTTCACTGAGATTTGCAGGCTGATTGAGGACACAGTATACATCACTTAGACCCGCTGTGGTCAGCAGTTTCAACGCCCCAAGCATCTCCAGATTCGCCGGCATCAGGTCGATTACCGCTTTGTCAGCCGGCAGCGGTATCTGGTCAAGATTTACTCTTTTGGCCGATGGAATGCACTTTTGAAGCTCCTTGAGAAGCACGCTTTTGCCGGCGCCGCTTGGGCCGGTGATGTAAACAATGTCACCGGCTTCGATTCTTAAACGGCAGTTCTGAGTAAGTCCGTGTTCACGAAGCTGCTGGGCTGTAAGACCGAACATTCGACATACAGCCGCCACCCTGTCGGTGATTTTTCCGCTCCAGCGAATGCTTTTTGAGATTTTGTATTCTTTCATAACTGGCTGCTGCCGGCAGTGCCGCTGGTATTGTTGCTGTTTAATCGTTTTACCCGCCGCTTGATTTTTTCCAGTGTCTTGTAAACCTGGTAATACGTCAGGTTCCGCTTTACGGCGATTTTTCGTATCGCAAGGCCCAGCAGAAAACTGTCCTTTGCCATGTCCATTTCGTCTGGGGTAAATTCGTCTCTGTTTTTAAGGCAGATTATGTAAGGCCCGTCAGTGATTCGTTTTGTAATGTTGTATATTCTTCGGGCGATATATCCATGGCTGACACCCGCCAGGGCGGCCATTTGACGCAAGCTGTTGCCGTTTTCGAGATACATGGTCATCAAAAGCCGGTCTTTGCCGCTGAGCAGATTGACCCTCCTGGCAAGCAAATCGAGCCTGTCACGGTAACATCTTTTGACTCCGCGGTGCTGGTCGGAAATGTTCTCATGAACCTGTTTCATCACAAACCCCCTTTTGTCAAGGAATCCGCCCTATCCTGCCTGAAAGAATTCCGCCACGACCTTTTCTTGTGTGGTATCGGCACCAGTGCCTTGCGTGCCGTGTGCAAAGTGCTTTTACCCCCTGCCGTAAGCTGCCGGCACCGGCCATGCACCCGCAAAACGCAAGGCTGTGAATACCAGTACCACCAGTCAGGCTGGTTCAGGACAGGTCTTAAAACGCAGGTAATACCTGAATGTTCGAATAATCATCACCACCCCATATTCCACTTAAGGGCGGTATTATACCATATTGTCCGATAAAGTCAAGCTTTTTCTGTCTTTTATCCGCGAATTTTTAAAAAAGCTTTTTCGAAGCTGTATGCCCAAAATCTCCCGTCGGCGGGGTCCCGGAGACATTCAATTGGCGACCACGACCATATTTTTGATTCTTATGACCCGGTATCCAGGCCGAAGACTATTTCTGCGATTGGTTCTTTGTCTGGCTCGGTTCCAAAATACACCGTGAATCTCGAGATGTTTCCCTCGGCGGAGGCATCCAGATGCTCTTGCGGAATTATGCAGGGAATTCTCACAAAAGCCGTGTATGCGTTGGCCCTCAGGTTGCGGATATAACCCCGGTATCTGGTTCCGTTGGCCAGGGTCATTCGAAATTCGTACTGCCTGCCGACCGGCTTGGGTGAGGTTCTGTAATTTCCAGCGCCGCTTTTATCTTGATACCAGGGACACTGCTGCCCGCTTTGCGGTCCGTACGCATCCAGCGGATCGCAGTAATTTTGTGTCTCCAAACCGGTTACACTAAAGGATTCTATGTTTGGAATTTCCGAAAAATCCACTTCTACTGTCGCATTACCGCCGGCATACAGTACGTTGCGATTGCCCAGCCAGTAGGCAAAGACCGGGCAATATGTTCTATAATACAAAAAACCTGATTAAATCAGTCATCCGCCGCAGAGCCTGCCCTGAGCAAGTCGAATGGGCGGATTCCTCAATTTTGCTTTTTGCGTTTTGATTTCTGCATTCTCAAACTGACCATCGGTCAGTTTGAGTTAATAGTTGGCTGAATTAACACCCTTCCAGATTGACCGTATTTGCCCCGCGTACCGGCGGTTGCCATTACACCCCTATGGCGGTTTTGCCTGCTGTTTGTTGTACCTGCAAAACTGAGTCTGGCTGACCATACGGATTCACTTGAGTTGCATAATTGTACGGGTCCTGCTGCCATTGGCCGTCCACGACCAGACGGTACCGATACGTTCCTGCCGGCAGCGGCAGCTTCAGCTGCCAGACGCCGTTTTCACTGATTTTCTGCATCGGATTTCTTTCCGGCTGCCAGTTGTTGAACTCTCCCGCCACTTCAACCGTCTGGGCTCTGGGATAAAACGCAACGAACATAACCGCATCTTCAAGCTGGTGTACACCGCAGCACTGGGCAATTTTTTCATCGATTTGACCCGGGTCAAAGGCCTTCGCCTCGGCACCAGCCGGCATTTCAGCGGCTTCTTTGGCAGTTTTCTTCTTGAAAGCGGCTCGAGGGGCCCCGGCTTTTCTGACGATTTTCTTTTTTACTGTTTTTGCTTTTTTCATCGTTGCCTCCGCTTTGTCCTATCCACCGCTGCGGCAATCCTGGTACCTGCCGGTACCCGCCGATTCACGGCATCGGTGCTCGAGGTTGTTCAGCACGTTCATAAAATTGATATAGGAGTCATAAGGGCAGTCAAAAGGATTGAAGTATTTGTGCACGTCACCGTCTGCAAAATATTTTGTGCACATATAGTAAAAGTGGTCGCTGGTTTGTAATTTGCGCCAGTCATTGATAATAGCAGGGTCGTTGGTGTTTTTTACCGTCTCTTCCAGCCGGTAAAGCTCGCTGAGTGCGTTTTCCTGCATACAGTTTCCCCGCCAGGCCGAGAGGTCCCGCTCGATATCGGCCCAGCTGACGGTGTGCGGAAAATCCACCACGTCCACCGCTTCATAGCTGCTGACCACTTCGCTGGGCGTCTTAAAGTCATTGTCCGGGTGCCTGAGGATTTCATCCGGCAAGTGCCTGAGAAACTCGAATATCCCCGTGTCCTGCCACTGGTGTTCACCGAACGTTTCGTAGTCCAAAAAAAGGTTGACAACGTAACCGCAGCCGTTGACGGCATTAATCCAGGTGCTGAACTTGTCAGCCTTCACCGGCCACTGGCACCAGTCTATATTCGAGAATCTGAACGCTATGTCGTCGCTGAGCCGGTAGTTTTTCAGCAGCAGTTTGATTTTATCGGTGCCCGGCGGGCGGTAAACAAAATTGGGGCTTCTGTAACCGAGTATATGGTCGCAGCCTTCAGCCAGTATCGCATCGAAACCGCCGATTTGCTCGACAATACCAGGCATCGAATTATTGTATATAAGTTCGGTATTCCTGAACACGCGCGGCCTTTGGCCGAAGAGATTTTCAATTGTTCTTCTGTGGGTTTGCACCTGTTCTATGAATTCGTCCCGGCTGTAAAGAAAGCTTAGCGTATGGTAATAGGTTTCAGCCAGAAACTCCACACATCCGGTGGCCGCAAGCTGCTGGAAAGTGCCGAGCACTTCCGGCGCGTAAAGCTGTAACTGTTCGAGCAAAACTCCGGTGATGCTGTAGGCTATTTTGAATCTGCCCTCGTATTTTTTTATCAGTTCGAGCATCAGTAAATTTGAAGGCAGGTAACATTTTTTCGCCACTTTTTCGCAGATTTGCCTGTTCTTGCAGTCGTCGAAATAATTGTTGTCCGTATCGAAAACAGTGTAGTGTCTCATCCGGAAGGGCTGATGAACCTGAAAATAAAAACATACTGAAGCCATCTTGAACCTGCTCCATTAACACCTGTTATGCCGACATTAGTGTTTGCCGGTATATTCTGTTAACCTTCGCCGCCGATTCCTCCCATCGCAGATTGTATGTCTCATACCGACCGTTTTGGCAAAGGGCGTCACGCAAAGGTCCGTATCTCAATACGGCAGCTATTTTGTTGGCCATTTCGTTTATGTCCCAGAAGTCCACTTTCAATGCGTGCCTTAGTATTTCAGCGATACCGCTTGTTTTGCTGATTAGTACCGGTACGTTATGCTGCAAGGCCTCCAGCGGCGCAATGCCGAAAGGCTCCGAGACCGAAGGCATCACGTACAGCTGTGCCATCTGGTATATTTTGTCGACGTCGCTGCCTCGCAGAAATCGTGTAAACAAAACCTTATGACCTATCCCCAGGCCGGCTGCAAATTCAATCATCCGGTAGAGCATATCCCCGTCGCCGGCCATGACGAACTTGGCGTCTTTTGTCACTTCCAGCACCTTTTTTGCCGCCGCCAGAAAGTATTCCGGGCCCTTCTGCATGGTAATTCGCCCCAGAAACAGCACGACCTTGTCGTTTTTGCCGACCATCGGCTGGGCGGGCGCGTTGCCTGTGTGTTCGATGCCGTTATATACCACCTCCACTTTTTCCGCTGCCACACCGTAGTGCCTGGTTATGATGTTTTTCGTGTAGTTGCTGACCGCGATTACTTTTGCAGCCGCGTGCATGCCTTCGCGTTCAATGTCGTAGATTTTCTGGTTGACGTTTTCCCCGCTGCGGTCGAACTCCGTCGAATGAACCTGCACTATCAGCGGCTTGCCCATCGATTTAGCCACCGCAATCGCACCCGGATAAGTCATCCAGTCGTGGGCGTGGATGATGTCAAATTCTTCGCATCGGGCAATCTCAGCCGCCTTGCCGGCGTAACGATATACCTCTGTGTAAATGTCCTGGCCGTAGTTTTCAAATTGTCCCGGCAGGGCCCATCCCGGATTGGAATGCCCGCCTGTTTTCAGGCCGGACTTTGAAAAGGGATTTTCGTATGTGCCCGAAGTGATATACGGCCGCAGTGTCGAACCGATGGTGCGAAACTTTACATGCTTAAGTTGTTCGCTGCAGCTTTTGACACCGAGTACCTTAAGATGCTCTGCATAATAGCCCGGGTTTGCTTTCGGCAGAACAAATGTAACTTCCACACCCAATTGACCCAGCGCTTTGGTAAGACCGTAACAGGCCGTACCCAAACCGCCGCTGATAAACGGCGGAAATTCCCAGCCTAACATGAAAACGTTCATTGCGAGCTTCTCCTTTCTGATGAGTTGCTGTCCGCTCAGGCGTTACTTTGCTTGTTACCGTCTTGTCCTTACTGCCCGTATGTCTTCATCTGTCCCGCAGTCACAGCTGAGGGCTTTTGTAATTGCCCGCGCACCTGCCGGCTCAACCGCCTTTTTTACTGCCGGAAAATTCCGCTGTTCAACCGCGTTTTCACCAAAAACTTCCTGCGTTCGGTTGCTTTGCTGATTCTGTGCCATGCGGGACGTTCCTTCCTGTGGTAAGACCTCCAAACCTCACCTTGCGGCTGAGCACTTACCGATTGAAATCATGAGTCCTTACGAACCCGTGGTGCAAATCGCGCCGTACGTGCTGGCAATGATAACGACCGGCTAATGACTGTAAATCAGACTTGCACCTGTTTTCGCTATCGGGCAAAGTACCTCTGTTTTCATAAACAGATGCCCCGATGGCGGAGAATCAAAAAACTTCCCGGCTTTTTAAGCAACCTTGAGCGGATAAATACCTGCAGGCAACAGACTTTGCTTTTGCCGGCCGCAGCTTGCCCGGGTTAGTGAGGGTCTGTTTGGCCTTTCAGTTGGTGTCTTTTTGCAGGCCCGAAGGATGAAAATAAA
>DATKWV010000202.1:0-13725 GCA_035529405.1 Sedimentisphaerales bacterium
TAAGGACTTTGACCGGCATGATTGCACAGTTGAATGCTATACCCGCCACACCGTAACTGTTGTTTGTAGTCTGGGCAAGAGTACCGGTTACGTGGGTGCCGTGGCCGTCATCGTCATTGGGATGCAGGTCATTGCCCACAAAGTCATAGCCGGGCACAAAAACGGTATTCACCAAATCGGGAGCCTGTTGATAGTTGGCACGGTTCTCGTAGGCAACGCCAGTATCAATTACGGCGATGATTACGCTGGGGTCTCCGGTGGTAATATCCCAGGCAAGGGGCATGTTAATTCCGCCTGTGGGCGGGCCGTGGAAGTGCCACTGGTAGCTGTAGAACGGGTCGTTAGGCGTCCAGAGTGCGTAGGCGATGTGATTCAATTCCGCGTATTCAACGGCGGGTTCACGACTGTAAAGCTCGATGAGCTGGTGAGGCGTTCTTCCGGCAGGCACTTTTATTCTTTTAAAGCCGGCAAAAGGGCTGGTATAGATAACAGATGCCTGATTTTTTTTGTTTATGAGGCTGACTTGGTCGTGGGAGGCGTCTTTTTTGAACTTTACGACGATTTCATCGGGCACATATTTCGGATGTTCGACAGCAACCATGCTTCTGGTGCGGAACTGGGCGGCGAAACCGGCCTGTACAAAAACCGCCAAACACACTGACAGCAGAAGAAGTTTGTCTCTGGTACCAGTCATAAATTCAGCATAAGCGCACTGAATCCCGTGTGCGCATACCTTGGCAAAGGGGAAAAATACAAGACTCCTCACAAACACCGAAGTATACCATATTTCGCTGAAGATGTCAAGAATTACGGGCTTAAAAAGCTTCCGCAGTGCATTTGCCGCTTGCGATTGCGGGCCGGGTCAGCAGTAAAAGCCCGCCGACAGGCTTTTTTAGGGGCTTGCAAACGGCATCAACAGGGCATAATATGCATTATTTCAGGCCGGCTTTGGAATAAACCGCCGCAGGACAGTCGGGAAGACACAATTAACGTCAAATTTTTTTTGGAGAGCGGTAACATGAGAAAAAGCAGGTACTTGTATGCGGCAGGGGTGGTTTTAGCGGTGTGTATGGTGTTCGGGTGGGAATTTGTGACAGCAGCCCAGACAGGCCAAAATGAACAACCCAGCAGGCTGGCGGTGTTGTGGACAAGCGCCGACGCCGATGTTGCGCGCAATGTGTGCTTTATGTACACACACGCGGCCAAAAAGCAAAAATGGTTCGATGAGGTAAAGCTCATAGTCTGGGGGCCGTCGGCGAGACTTCTGGCAGGTGATAAAGACCTTCAGGAACAGGTAAAGCAAATGATAGCGGACGGCGTAATACTGCAGGCGTGCGTGATGTGCGCCGACAGATACGGCGCTTCCGAAGCGCTGCGAAAGCTGGGCATCGAAGTGCGGGGCATGGGCAAGCCATTGACCGAGATACTCAAAAGCGACTGGAAGGTACTTACTTTCTGACAGAAAGAGCAGCGGTTCAACCCGGTGACAATCAAGGCAGCGTCTCAGATGCGCAGGGCTGGTATAAAGTTAGTTGCAGGGAATAGTTAAATATGGTATAGGTGCATTTTCAAGGCAATGATGTCAGGCAAGTGAGAATAAATGGAAAGCTCGGAATTAAAATCAGCAATATCACAACTGCGGGCCCGGGTGGGACAAATCCGGGACTGGCTTTGACCTTTCGAACAAGAGAACAGAACTGGAGAAGCTGAAAAGGCAAATGGCCAGGGCCGGTTTCTGGGACAATCCCGACAGCGCCCAATCCGTAGTAAACCAGATGACAGCACTAAAGTCGGTCGTAGAGCCGGCGGAAGCGGCGCTAAGCAGCGTAAAAGACCTTGATGAACTGTTTTCGCTGGCAGCGGCGGAATCGGACCAGCAGATGCTCAGGCAGCTCGAAACAGAACTTGCTCAATTATCCGAAAAAGTGGACCAGATCGAACTGCAGGGATTACTTTGCGGGCCGAACGACTCGAGAAACTGCTTTTTCAGCATTCACGCAGGCGCCGGAGGCACCGAAAGCTGCGACTGGGTAGGTATGCTGCTGCGTATGTACACGCGCTATTTCGAGCTGAACAAATACAGATTCCGACAGCTTGATATCGTACCCGGGGAAGAGGCGGGATTACGTTCGGTTACCCTCGGGGTCAGCGGGCCTTTTGCATACGGCAAACTTTCCTGCGAAATGGGAGTGCACCGGCTTGTGCGTATAAGCCCGTTCGATTCGCAGAGCCGCCGGCATACGAGCTTTGCAGCGGTGGACTGCATTCCGGAATTCGAGGATGATATAGATATTGAAATAAAAGACGACGAGCTGAAAACTGACTTTTATCGCGCCAGCGGGGCCGGTGGTCAGCACGTTAACAAGACCAGTTCAGCCGTGCGCATAACACATTTGCCCACGGGAATAGTCGTGCAATGCCAGAACGAGCGCAGCCAGCATAAGAACAGGGCCCAGGCATTAAAGGTTCTCAAGGGCAGGCTGTATATGCAGCAGCAGGCCAAACGTGATGCCGAGATAGCAAAACTGCACAGCGACAAAGGCAAAATCGAGTGGGGAAACCAGATACGCAGCTATGTTCTGCAGCCGTACCAAATGGTCAAAGACCATCGAACAAGCTTTCAAACGGGCAATGTTCAGGCGGTTCTGGACGGGCAGATAGAGGCCTTTATCGAAAGCTACCTGCACTACAGGGCCAAGCAGGGGCGGTAATTTTAATTAAGGATACACGGGAAAATTGTAAGGACTGCAGAAATGAAAGAGATTATCGATGTTAAAGTCAGAGTGCGTAAAGCCGGTTTCAGCCAGTGCAAAACCGACCTTCTTGTGACGGGCCATTTTTCCGACAGCAAGGTGCTGGACAAAGTAAACACGGAACTGGACAAAAAGCTAAAAGGTGCGATTGCACGAGTGATTGAACTTGGCGATTTCAAGGGCAAGGACGGGGACAGTGCTGTTCTTTACGGCAACGAAAACATCGCCGCCAAGCGTGTTCTGCTGGTTGGTTTAGGCGAGAAGAAAAAAGTGACACTGGACAGTGTGCGCAGGGCAGCGGCTTTGGCAGCCAGAAAGGCGGTGGATATAAAGGCCGCATCACTGGCGCTGGGTCTTCATAAGGTACTGGGCAGACGGTTTGATGTATCCAGGACGGCCGCAGCTATGGCTGAGGGGGCATATTACGGCAGCTACCGGTACGATGAATTTGTCGGCGAAGATGAGAACGGCAGGCTCGGTCGGCTCGAAGTGGAAATAATCGATTCGGAATCCGCCGACACAGGAAAATTGCAGAAGGGGGCCGCGGCAGGGGCTATCATCGGACAGGCCCAAAGCTACGCCAGGACACTGGCGAACCGTCCCGGCAACGTGGTGACACCGGCTGAACTTGCCGCGACGGCAAAAAAACTGGCAGGCCAATACAAGAGTATTACCTGCACGGTTTTTGATGAAAAACAGTTAAACGAGAATGGCATGGGGGCAATACTGGCGGTAGGAGCCGGCTCCCAAAACGGCCCCAGACTTATTATTCTAAAGTACAATGGCGGCAAAAAAGCGAACAGGTTGCCCACAGTAGGGCTGGTGGGCAAGGCCATAACGTTTGATTCGGGGGGTATCAGCATAAAGCCGGCAGAAAAGATGGAGGAGATGAAGCTGGACAAGTCCGGCGGTATCGCGGTTCTGGCTGCGGTGAAAGCGGCTGCTGAACTGGGGCTTGATGTGAATATCTACGGGCTTATCCCGGCAGCGGAGAACCTGCCCAGCGGCAGCAGTTACAGACCAGGCGATATTATTACCACTTTCAGCAAAAAAACAGTGGAGATTCACAGCACCGACGCCGAAGGCAGGATGATACTGTGCGACGCTATAAGTTACGCAGTCAAGCAGGACTGTGAGATTATCATCGACATAGCAACGCTGACGGGTGCATGCAAGGTAGCGCTGGGGCAGTATATGGCGGGGCTTATGGGCAACGACGACAGGCTTATAAAACAGCTGCAGGCAGCAGCCGAGGAAAGCGGAGAGAAGGTCTGGCCTATGCCGTGCGGGGATGAGTATGCAAAAGAGATAAAGAGCAAGATAGCGGATTTGAAAAACGTCGGCAGCAAATGGGGAGGTGCGTGTACGGGCGCAGCGTTTTTGAGGCAGTTTGCCGAAAACAGCAAGTGGGCGCACCTTGACATTGCGGGTGTGGACATATTCGCGGAAGACGCAGAGGCTGGCGGACAGGGCGCAAGCGGTTTCGGGGTGCGGCTGCTTACCAGTTATCTTGTAAACCTGGCAAAAAAGTGAAGTTACAAAGAGACGGTCGCCGTGCCGGCGACCGCTAAACAAACAACGGGAATATCTGAAAAACTTTCAGCAGACTGTACCGGAAGGCTTAAGAAATGGCAGGCGAAAATAAAAAGGTGGATGTAACGCGAATAGAAAAGGCGGTAAAGGAAATACTTCTGGCCGTGGGCGAAGACATACAGCGCGAAGGTGTAAAACATACGCCCCGGCGGGTCGCAGACATGTACGCCGAACTGCTGGCGGGTATGGACCAGGACCCCAAGGAACATCTGCGGACGATTTTCACGGAAAAGTACGACGAGATAGTTCTGCTGCGTGACATACCTTTTTACAGTATCTGCGAGCACCATTTGATGCCGTTTATCGGTTCGGCACACGTGGCATACCTGCCGGCTGGGTCGGTTCTTGGGGTAAGCAAGCTTGCGCGCATAGTTGACTGCTTTGCGCGAAGACTGCAGGTTCAGGAACGTCTGACAGACCAGATAGCGGATTTTATAATGACAAGCCTCAAGCCGCAGGGTGTAGCGGTGGTGCTGGAGGCATCGCACAGTTGTATGACAATTCGCGGAGTAAGAAAGCCGGGCTCGGTAATGGTCACATCCGCACTTCGAGGTATATTCAAGAAAGACCCGAGAAGCAGAAATGAAATCATGAGCCTGATGCACAAAGGTAATAGGTGAGTGGTTAACTGGTTAGTGGCCAAACAGCAGCTTTGGGTAAATCAGGGTTTGTCTTCGTCGGTTCGGGGCCGAATCAAAAAAGGGTTTTGTTTATGCACAAATTAGTGAGGGTGGTCCGGTTTTCGGTCAATCCTTTTCTGCAGCAGGACAGTGCGGGTTTCAATTCCTTCTGTTCAAAACCCGCAGGCGAGGGGATGTCGATATTTTTTGAACTGGCTGTCGAGCTTACAGGGCAGGTACAGCCGGCTACAGGCTTTGTGGTAAATGTGACAGACATTGACAGAATCGTTCGGGAAAACGCTGTACCGATGTTCGGCGAACGAATAAGGGCAGATTACAGAAAAGGCAGGCACATCGGGTTTGCTGTGATGGCACAGCTTCTGCACAGCACAGGCGCATTATTGAAAGACAAAATCGGCTGGCAACAGCCGGCCTTGCCGCAACAAACAAGGGTCAGCAAACTAAGTCTGCAGCTGAACCCTTTCCGGAAATTCACAATTGACCCTCGGGCGGAGGACAGGAAAATGGTATATTTTAGTGAGAAGTTTGAATTCGCTGCTACGCACAGGCTGTGGAACCCGGAATTCAGCGACAGCAAGAACCGTGAGGTTTTCGGCAGGTGCGCAAATCCGGCAGGTCACGGCCATAACTACATTATTGAGGTGACCGTGAAGACAGCGGCAAATGGGGATTTTCGCATCGGCGATTTCGAACGGACCGTTGACGACTATGTAATAAAACATCTGGACCACAAGAATCTCAACGCCGACGTAGCGCAGTTCAGGCACACCAATCCGACTGTCGAAAACCTCGCGGTCTTCGGGTGGGAAAAACTTGTCGGCAAGTTCGGCCAGGGTCGTCTGCATTGTGTAACGGTATGGGAAAACGACCGCACATGCAGCAGTTATTTTGGCCAAAGCAACGATACGGCCGATAAAATAGGCAAAAATGCCGTGTAAAGGCTGTTTTACAAAACCAGCCTGCGAACCGGATTAAGCAAATTTTAGCTTGAACACAGCACCTGGTTCTGCTATACATAAACCGCTGATTTTACACCCCTTACGTGCAGGAGGTTACAGAGGCAAAAATTGTGTGAAAGGACGGTTTCGATGGTCAGACAGATTTGCGTGGTCGTTTTCGTTTTAACGCTTGCGGCTGTTGCCGGATGGGCAGACTCAGCAGACAAAAGAAACAACATTTCCGACCGACCCCAGGTTACTGTGGGGGCCCGTGATGCGGATGTTATCGGTTCGGACAACAGGGCCATTCAGCTTGCCGTAGATACACTGGCCTTTCGCGGCGGCGGGACGGTGCGGGTGCTGCCGGGAGAATACACACTCATAGATTCAATTCACCTGCGGTCAAATGTCAACTTAACCGGCGACAGGGACAAGACCGTATTAAAACGCTGTGCGGCTGTATCGAGCAGGCTGCTGAAAGATGCCGACATCGGGCAAAGGGAAATCACGCCCCGCCAGCCGGGGCTTTTCAAGACGGGTATGGGGGTGATATGTCGCAGCAAAAAGGCCAGGTCGATGAGCACGATGCCGCTTACCGTAACGCGAATTGAAAACGGAGTGCTTTATGTCAACGGGTATATAGAAGACGATTATATCGCCGAAGAGGACAGCTGGGGCCAGGCCGGACACGATGGCGAGGTGGTGAACGTTTTTCCGCTGATTCGCGGTTACGAGGTTGAAAATGTTATGGTGGACGGATTTACGCTGGATTCGGGGGCCGACGACAACGAAGGCAGCGACGGTTTGTACCTTCGCAGAAGCAAGTGGTGCACAATAAAAAATGTCAAGGCAATCAACTGTAAAAATGACGGTATCCGGTTCGGTACCAATGAGCATATAACCGTTGAAGACTGCGAAGCCGCTTATAACGGCAACTACGGAATCCATCCGGGCGCGCACAGCCCGTGGACAATAGTTCGGCGGTGCAATATCCACCATAACGATTCGGACGGGCTTTATATATGCTGGGGGGTACGAGAGGGCGAATTCACCGACAATACCATCCATCATAACGGCCAGCGAAAGCACCGCAGCGGTATAAGTATCGGGCATAAGGATACGGATAACCTCATCGCCCGAAACCATATCTATGAAAACAGCAAGCACGGGATTTGTTTCAGAAGAAAAACCGAGGCCAACGGCGCGCACAGGAACATCGTCAGAGACAATTTGATTGAGAACAACGGTATAGTTGAAAGCCAAATCCCGGGATTTCTCAAAGACCTTCCCAGGCATACACTCACGGGCTGTGGAGTTTATATCTGCGGGGTGACACACGATTTGGTTTTCGAGAACAACGTAATCCGGGAAACGCGCCGGGGACAAGACCGGCATCAACTGCACGCATTTTACATAGAACAGGGTGTAAGCCGGGTGAAAATGGCCGGCAATACTATAAGCGGCCACCCCCGGGACCCTATCGTGGACAAATCCGGTTGTTTGGACAACCGGTCAGACCCGCCGCGAACGCCCGAACAGCAGGCATTCATAAAAAACTTTCTTTTCATAGACAAAAACGACCCCGGGTTATCTGTGTTGAAAGACAAGTACAAGCTTGAACAGGTAACGGCTTCGGGACAAGACGAATTATCGAAGTTGATTCTGCTGAACCAGTGGACTTACCAGCAGTTCAGGAAATTCGGCAAGCCGACATACAAGACTGAAAACGCTCTGGAGATTCTCGAAAAGATAAAGCAGGGACATACCTTCTACTGCGCTCATTATACAATCGTGTTCGTTGGTGCGGCCAATGCCCTGGGGTGGGATGCCCGGCCTGTGAGTCTGCGGCGGGCGGATGAGACGGAAAGGTCCAGCAATCATAATGTGGCCGAAGTCTGGTCCCGGCAGTACGGCAAATGGGTCATGTTCGACCCCACTTTGAATCATTACGTGGCCAAAGACGCGGTGCCGCTTAACTGTTATGAAATAGGCGCCGAATGGGTCAAGAACAACGGCAAAGATATGAAGTTTGTGGTCGGAACCGGCAGGAAAATGTACGAAAGAAAGGATTTGCCGGTTGTGCTGGCGTATCATAAGGGATTCGGCAACCTTGCGATAAAGGTTGCCTGGACAGACCCGTATGCGTGCCTGGCTTTTATTCCGACAAACCGGCTTTTAGGCAGTTTCCCTGATAAGAGTATCGAAAAATGGGACGACTGGGACAACATACACTTTATACTCAACGGCGGCGACAGATGGCAGGAAGATGCCGAAATGCTGCCGCCGTATTACAGACCCTAATAGAAAGGAAAGGTCGATATACAATGAACACAGTAAAATTATTAAAAAGATTTGTCATTTTGTGCTTAACATTGTGGATGGGGATGTATTGTTCCGCCCAGGAACCCGAAAAGCCGCAGACGGAAGCGGAAAAATACTACCAGCGAATGATTGATAAACCCGGCATCAGGGAAAATCCCAGGGGCGAACATTTCTGCTGGCAGGCTGCATCGGGTATGAACCGGTTTGCAGAAAGCTACAAGGCCGGCAAAGATGCCGACTGGATAAAATGGGGCATCAAATACTGTGATTTTCTGCTTGATAGAATGGATACGGCGCCAGACGGGTACAAGGGCTGGATAGGGCCTTATGTTTATGACCATAAGCGCTGGTGCGACGTGCACGTCGGCGATGCAATTCTGCTGCGAGGAATACTGGATATCGCGCTTGTCGTAAAGCAAGACGAGTCGCTGAAGAAACTCTACGCCGACAAGGTAAAGAACTATGTGGAAACAGCCAAAAAACACTTTTTCGAGAAGTGGGACAAAAGGGGCACATGGCGCGATGACGGACCTTACGGGGCGTATGTTTCCTATGATAAGTACCTCGAACCGGAGAACCTCAAGGAATGGAAGTACGGAAGCAGCGTGAAGCAATCGGAACTGACGCTGCCGTTCAATAAAGAAATGGACGCGGCCGAAGTGGCGGTAAGGCTGTGGCAGCTTACAGGGGAGGATTTTTACAGGGACAAGGCAGAGAAAATATACCTGTTGGTAAAAAGCAGATTCCAGTACTTCGATAATCACTATGCGTGGAATTACTGGGAGCCGTTCGGGCCGTGGGACATCGACCTTAAAAAGAAAACCACGCGTCACTGGGTGGGAGTGCACCCCTACAGGTCAGGCTACCAGGCGGGAGAAGTGGGAATGATAGCAGAAGCGTACCACTACGGATTAGTTTTTGACAAGCGGGACATACAAAGAATCATCAACACCAACCTGCAGGTCATGTGGAACAAGGACAAAGAGAACCCTGAGTTTATAAACTCAAACGGCAGGGGAAAAGAAAAAAGCGCGGAGGGTGTGGAAGGTTTTCGCAAGGCGTGGGGTCATTCAAACGAAACCAAGAATGCGGGGCAGCTCTGGACGGGGCTTCTGGATTTCGACCAGACCATACGGGATTTGTACGAAGCGCGGCTTGAGAAAGATACCGGAAGGTCGGGAAGACGGCATTCTTACTATGAGAATGTCACCAAAAAAGAACCGGCGAGCTTCAAACGCAAGCATGCCAAAGACAATGTTACGGTACCGAAACTGGATTTTACCGAATGCGGCGACATCAGCATGGCAGCGGTTCTGCCGCAAAATATAAGGAAAGGCCAAAAAACCATTATAGCAAACCAGTCGTTCAAGCCGGGCGAACTGGAGATAGCGCTGTATTCGAAAAACGGGAAAAAGAAAATCACGCAGCTTTACAAAGGGCAGGTAAGAGCAGACCAGATGTTCATTATGGAATGGGACGGTACCGACCCCGAGACCAAACAAAAGTACGCGGGTGATTATACGATTCGGTGGACATTGAGCGACGGTTACCGTCAGCAGTCTATACGTATCAATTGAGGGAAGGCGTACACCGGGTGAAGGCAAGCGGATTATATTCGGTTAAGGCAATCGTTCTATTTCTGACAGCGGGTGTTGTCTGTACTCCGGCAGCAGCGGCTGAGGACATGTGCGGCCGCAGCGAAGAGACGGGTTACCTGCCGCCCAGACACCTCTATAAAGAGAAAGGATACGAAGTAGAGAGCAGCAGATTTGCGCCCGATGCGGCGGATATGGTCGTCAAACAGGCGCTGGAAATGCTCTATGAACTGCATTAAATCGGACCGTAGAAATCACTTTATCGTATTGCGTATAACGTCGCCGTGCCGGCGATGGCTAAACAAACACCCGGATAAATCCGGGGGCTAAATATAACATAAAGGAGACAAAAATGGCCCCTAAAAAGAGTTTTGTGAGTGCAGTTTCAGCAGTGTGTTTGGGTCTGTTAATCGGCACGGCAGTTGCAGACAAGCCGATTTACTTAGACGCCGACCAGCCAATCAAGGCAAGAGTCGAGGATTTGCTGTCAAGGATGACCCTGAAAGAAAAAATCGGGCAGATGAATATGCCCTGTGTTTACCAGAGCAAGATTGGCTACGGCACACATACCAAAGTACACGCTTTGTTCGGAAAACTGAGTGTAAAGCAAAGAGCCAAACAGATGGAAGGGTGCAGGAAACTCGCTGAGGGAACACACGATGTGGGAATAGGGCCGGGAGGCGGCTTTTTTACACTTTGCGACAGGGCAATATATGAAGGCAGCCGCAAACAGGCCGAGTTTCTGAACGAACTTCAAAAAATAGCTACCGAGAAAACGCGTCTGAAGATACCGGTGCTTCAAATCGAGGAAGGTACGCACGGCCTGATGTGTGCCGGCGGCACGGTTTTCCCCGAAGGGCTGGCGATAGGCAGTTCGTGGAATATGGATTTGGTCGAAAAGATTTACGCTGTGGCTGCAAAAGAAGCAAGAGCTATCGGTGTGCACGAATTATGTACGATTGTTATCGAGCCCAACAGGGACCCGCGAATGGGAAGAAACGAAGAGGGCTACAGTGAATGCCCGTATCTGTGCTCGCGCATAGCCGAATCCATAGTTGCAGGCTGTCAGGGCAAAGATATATCCGCAAACGACAAGGTCATAACCGTGTTCTGTCATTACCCCGGCCAGAGTGAACCCACAAGCGGAATGGAACGGGGTACGATGCACATTTCCGAGAGGGCCTTGAGACAGTTTTTCCTGCCGCCGTGGGTGGCCGGCATCAAAAAGGCAGGCGCACTGGGAGTAATGGCAACCTATCCGGCGATAGACAGCGTGCCGGTTCACAGTTCCGAAAAGATTCTGACCGAAATTCTTCGCCAGGAGCTGGGGTTCGAAGGACTTGTGCTGGGCGAAGGAGGGGGTATCGGGACCATTGTATATGAACGTGTTGCCGCGACACAAAAAGAGGCGGGTCAAATGGCTATTAAGGCGGGTGTCGATGTGGGTATATCGTTCGAGGACGGATATATGCAGGCGATGATTGAAAGCGTCGAAGAGGGAAAGGTCCCGATAGAGTTAATCGACAGGGCTGTGGGGCGGATTCTGGAGATTAAGTTCCGGCTGGGCCTGTTTGAAAATCCCTACGTTGACCCCGACCGTGCAGAAAAAACCGTGAACTCCAGTCAGCATCAGGAGCTGGCACTGCAGGCGGCACGTGAAGGAATAGTTTTATTGAAAAATAAAAACAATATCCTGCCGCTGAGCAAAAGCATAAAGTCGATTGCCGTAATAGGTCCGGGCGCGGATGCCGGTACAGACCAGCTTGGCGATTATATCCCACACAACATACCACAGGAGATAGTAACAGTTCTTGATGGTATTAAACGAAAAGTGCCCGCAGCGGAAGTCAGGTACGTTAAAGGCTGTGAGGTTCTCGGCAACAAGCTCAATGAGATTTCAAAAGCACAGGCAGCAGCTAAACGTGCTGATGTGGCTGTGGTGGTGGTCGGCGAAAATATCCAGACGAATGGAGAGGGTAAGGACGTAGCCAGCTTAGACCTGACAGGTCTTCAGGAAGATTTGGTCAAGGCGATATACCAGACCGGCACACCCACAATTGTGGTACTGATAAACGGAAGGCCCTTGTCAATTCGCTGGATAGCGGAGAATGTCCCTGCAATAGTGGAGGCCTGGATGTGCGGAGAAAAGGGCGGTGATGCTGTTGCCGACGTGTTGTTCGGAGATTATAATCCCAGCGGACGTCTGCCGATAACCGTGCCGCGTCACGTGGGACAACTGCCGGTCTATTACAATTACGGGCCGTCAAAAGAATCGCGGATGGAAACGGGCTACGTGGATATGAGCGCAAAGCCGCTGTTCGAGTTCGGATACGGGCTAAGCTATACAAAGTTCGAGTACCACAATCTGCAGATTCGTCCGCTGCAGGCAGGGCCTGCGGCCACAAGATATATCAGTGCCGATGTGAAGAACATCGGCAATCGTGAGGGACAGGAGGTTGTCCAGTTGTATATAAACGATTGTATCAGCAGCGTGACGACACCGATTAAGGAATTGAAAGGCTTTAAGAAAATAACACTTGAGCCGGGCCAGATAAAGACGGTCGAATTTGAAGTGACACCCTTCCAGCTGTCACTTTTAGACCGTAATATGCAGCGAGTTGTCGAACCGGGAAAGTTCGAGGTAATGGTCGCAGCTTCATCGGAAGACATTCGGCTCAAAGGAAGCTTCGAATGCCAATAAGAAACAAGGGATAATGTTGCACATTATTAAAAGTGGAAGGGAAAATATTATGAAAAAGTTGTCACTGGATTCGGGCAGACCGATTGCGCCGGCCTTGATGGTGGTCGTTACTTGTTTTTTCCTGACCACTTCGGCGGCGGCCAATGTTGCAATATGCGCCGACAACGGTTTTTTGCCGCTGTTTCCGGATGACAGTCTCGAAGGCTGGAAGGTGAGCGACTGGTCAGACGTCGCGACGCCGCAGAAGGCCAAAGGTACGCCGTGGAGGATGGAGAACGGCGTTCTCTACGGTCTGAACAAGCGGACGTGGATAACCTCGGCGAAGGAGTACGGCGACTTTACGCTCAAACTCGAAACGATGGTCACGCGGGGCAGCAACGGCGGCATAGGCCTGCGGTTTCCTGCTGCCGGCGACCCTGCCTACACGGGAATGGAGATACAGGTCGTTGATAGCGAGGTTTACTATCGCGGCGATTTTGCCCCCCAGCAGCGAACCGGCTCAATCTACGACGAAATTGCTGCTGAGAATGCGACCGTCAATCCGCCCGGCGAATGGAACGGCTGGGAGATTACCTGTCGGGGCAGTAATGTCACCATTGTGCTCAACGGCCGAAAGGTCACCGACGTTGACCTATCCAAAGAGACGACCGCCCGCCAGCAAAAAGGCCCTGCCCTGGCCGAGCGGCCGGTGAAGGGGCACATCGGGTTCCAAAACCTCAACGGCAATATCACGCTGCGCAACATTATGATAAAGCCCGATCTGGCGGCGGCAAAGACCCTGGACGCCTTGCGTGCGGGCGTCGCCAGGATCGATATAACGCCGGAAAAACCGGTTACACTGGCCGGCTACGGCAGCCGCAAAGATTTGTCCGAAGGCGTTCACGACCGGCTGTATGCGCGGGCTGTTGCGTTCGAAAACAACGGCAAAAAACTTGTGCTTGTTTCGATGGACCTGATATTTTCAAGCGAAGAGCTTCAAAAAGTTATTCTCGATGAATTTAAGTTGCAGCCGTCCGAGGTTTTTCTAAGCGCTATCCATACGCACAGCGCGCCGGCGCTTCGCAGGGTACATCCGGGAGATAAAGAAACGCCGCTGCATCCGAACAATGCAGAATACGTAGAGACGCTGAAGAAGAACCTTGTAAAAGTGGTCGGCGAGGCGCTGAATAATAAAAAGGCGGT
>DATKWV010000203.1:0-5142 GCA_035529405.1 Sedimentisphaerales bacterium
AAATACCCGTTTCGAAATCAAATCTTCGGCCGGTGAACATGTAGGGATTGGCAGTGAAGTTGGGGTCCGAGACCGCAACCTGGCCATAGGCGCTGTACTCGTAGCTCTGGCAGCTATCGCCGGACGAATCACTTAAGGCCACAACAGAGCCCAGGCCATCGTAGTGATAGAAATAGACCGCGCTACTATCTGCGACGTTTATCATACAGACCGGCTCATCAACGCGCGCACCGTGGATGTATTTGCGCAGGAGGTTGTCATTGATGTCGTATTCACCGATAACGTTACCACCGTCATATAAGTACCTGATGGTGTAATTATCGACCTTCTTTTTGATGCGCCTGCCGCTCGTGTCATATTTGTAGTTAACAGCAGTCTCCCAATCCCTTATATCCGGGGGTGTGCTTGCCGTGGTACCTGAATAGCGCAGGAAATCCACCCAGCCGCAATGGGTATCTGAGCCGCCGCTCTCGTCCCTGACAAAGCGCCACTTCAGAGTGACAGGGCTGGTACTGTTTATAGTGTACGTCTTATTCTGCCAAGGCGCTTTTAGAAGAACTCTAAAGTATTATTGCAGTCGGCCCGGTAGGGGTTATAATTACGTCCTGTTTTGTAAATACTAAGATTGGGGGCTGAGGTTTATCGAATGGATTTGAATTTTTTCGATATCGGAGTATTCCTCGCATTCATCGGCATTGTCGTTGGTTTCAGCTTATTCAAGAGCCGTAAGGAGAAGACGAGCGAGGATTACTTTTTGGCCAGCCGGGGCTTGAAGTGGTGGCTGATTGGCATTTCGATTGTTGCTGCGAATATCTCGACGGAGCAGTTTGTCGGCATGGCCGGTCAGGGGGCTGGCAGCGTGGGGCTGGCGGTGAGTAACTGGCAATTATTCGGAAGTATCGGTATTGTAATTATTGCCTTTACCTTATTGCCGCGTTTTCTTCGTGCCGGTATTTATACGATGCCCGAATACCTCGAATATCGCTACAACTCCACGGCTCGTGCGATTATGGCGCTGACTACGGTTGTAATTTACGTGGCGGTTCTTTTAACGGCCGTGCTTTATTCGGGGGGATTGACGCTGCGGACGATTTTCGGCCTTTCGATGAGTAAGGGTGTGTGGTTAGTCGGTTTGATAGCGGCGGCCTACACTGCCTGGGGTGGACTGAAGGCTGTGGCGTGGGCTGATTTGTTCCAGGGATTGGCGCTGCTTGCCGGGGGTGTTACCATTTTCTTTTTAGGTCTGCACGCCTGCGGGGGGTGGGAGCAGTTTTCAGCTATCAACACGGACAAGCTGCACATGGTCCTTCCGGCCGGCCATGAGGGGCTGCCGTGGACGGGCGTATTCGGCGGCATGTGGATTGTGCTGGTTTATTACTGCGGTTTGAATCAGTTTATTGTCCAGCGTAATCTTGCGGCCAAGACTCTTCGTGACGGGCAGCTTGGTGTTATTTTCGCCGGGGCTTTGTGGCTGTTGGTGCCGTTTGCTATTGTGATGCCGGGGATTATGTCTTATCAGCTTTACGGCAGTGAAATGGCCAAGGCAGATGAGGCGTTTCCGATGTTGATTCGCAATCTGGTTCCTGCGGGATTGCGCGGCTTTATGTTTGCTGCGATTGCGGGGGCGGTAATCAGCTCTTTAGCTTCTATGCTGAATTCTGCTTCGACGATTTTTACGATGGATATTTATAACCGGATGTTGGATCGCAACGCTTCGCAGAGGCGGCTGTTATTTCTGGGGCGTATTATGACAATGGTTTTTGTGGTTGCGGGCTGCCTGCTGGCGCCGATGCTGGATGACCCGAAATTTGGCGGGGTTTTTCAATTTATTCAGCAGTTTCAGGGATACATCTGGCCCGGTGTGGTGGCGGCGTTTCTGTTCGGTATGGTGGTGAAAAAAGCGCCCGGTGCGGCGGGAGTGGCGGCGCTGATTAGCGGGCCGGTTATTTATGGACTGTTTCAAAGATTTGCAAAGGACATTCATTTTCTGATACAGGTCGCGATAACATTCTGGCTTGTGCTGATGATTATGGGATTAATTACTTTCTTTAAACCATTGGATAAATCGAGAGAATTGCCAGTTCGTGAGGGCATCGAGACAAAGACGGCACGTGAGGTGAAACTTGCCGGGGGTTTGGTGATTGCGGCGGTGGCGGTTTTTTACATTATCTTCTGGTAAAAGGTGTTGTAGAATCTTCCTTATTATTTTTCAGAAGCGGGGATGATATTAAGCTCGGCTATCGAGGCGAATTCCTGGCCGTCGAATCCGGAGAGCGCAACGAAACGTACGAATCTGCCGGTGCTTGCCTTCTCGAAAAGAACGTTCTTATCGCTCCTGCCTTTCTGGAAAGTTCCGGCGGCGCATGGGCTGCCCCAGTTTTTGCCATCAGTACTTACATATACCTTATATTCGAAAATCCAGCCGTTCGACATATCCTGCCGGGGGGTATAGTTCAGGCCTTTGATTGCGATTGGTTCGGGAAGCTCTATTCGGATTTCGTGCGGGTATGCCTTTGGTGTTAGCTCCCAGGAGGTATGCCAGATAGTACTCGGGTTGCCGTCGATGGCATTATGTCCTTCGTGGCCCGGCGCCTGACTGTCAACCATTACCACCCGGGCCTTGCTTATCAGGGTCGGTGTTTTGAAGAGGCTTTGGATTTGTTCGGTATCAGTGCTGAGCTTCGGCGAAAAGGCGCTGCTGTCCATATAACTAAGGAGGCTTTGCAGCATCTGTCTTGCAACCGGGCGCTGGTCGAGGTTGCTGCGAAGGTCGATACTGCAGACGAGGAGTTTGCCGGCGTCCATCTTTGTTTCAAAAACCAGAGCGAGCCTGCGATTGGTATTCCAGTCGTCAATCACCTGGACGATTGGGCGAAGTTCAGAGGCGAATTCGTCAAGGACCATAAATTTAGATTTTGTTACGAGGGGCCACCACTGCCAGTTGCTGTGAAATTCTGTTGGGAATTTTGCCAGAGCCGGATGTTTCGGGTCGCATAAAATACCGAGAGTGTGCGGGGGCTGCTGTCTTGTCCATTGCGTATTCCAGAAGATTGATGTGAAGCCGGCGGGGATGTCACTGTTAATAGAATTCAATTGCGGCATAAGCAGCACTTTGCCGCCAGCTTTCAGGGCGACATGAACCTTCTCATCGAAGCTGTCTGCTATTAGTATGTTGTCCGGTGGTTTTGTTTCGTGGCGGGCGGGATATACCCAGATGTCCCAGTGATTTTCGAACGAGGTTCCCTTTATAGAGATTATTACAATCAGTTTTTTCGGTGCGTCAATATTGGTGAGCGGCACATTGATATTTCCCAGCTTAATGCCGTTGCCTATCGGGATTGTAATCTGAGGTAATTGCCCTGATGTGGCTTTATGGCCGTCGGAGTCATGGATTGACCAGAGTACATTTGCATTGTTGATAGGGGCCGGCCCGAAATGGGCAATCTCAACGGCGGCACTGAATGTTTCGTCCGTAGTCCAGGTGCGTTTTTTCATTCGCAGCAGCGGCACGGTTTCGCTGCAGTATTGTTTGTGCTGCTGTGGTTCGATGTAGCCCTTCGAATCCCAGAAGGGGTCGAGAATTCCCACAAGCGCCGTACCCTGACCGGGGAAGTCGTGGATGTCCAGCAGTTGAAATCCGCCGAAGCCGGGAGTTCGAAGTGATGATTCTATCTCTTCCTTATATAACAAGGCCTGCAGTTTTCCGGAGGCCATCAGGAAATCCTGTGCCTGGTCGAGCATGTGCTTTTCGGCAAGCGAATCACGGACAATCTCGAAGTTGAGCGCTCTCAGGACGCCGGTATATTTTTTTATTTCTTTTAGGTTTGGAAATACACACCACTGGCCGATTTCGTGACTTACGACGGGGACGGTATATTTTCCGATGATATTTCGATAGTCGCTTGCGGTTTCAGGTGGTTTTGCGTTGAAACGGCTGCTGAGGCCTGCGCCCCACTGATGGCCGCGTGGAGCAGGTGTGCTGTGATACTGGTTTTCAGGGATGATGGGCCATCCTGCCGCACTGGTATAAAGGCGCCGCGGGTCCTTTTCTTTCCAGTAGTTGACCAGGTCCCCGAGGAACCTTTTTTGATTTTTACCGCCGGGTTCGTTTCCATAAGCGAGCATGCAAAAAGATGGATGATTGCCGTATGCTTTTAGAATACGGTCGCCCTCGGCGTAAATAAATTTATCAATTGGCTCGCCGTCGCCGATGGTTGTCCATGCGGGACATTCGACGTGAAATATAATTCCCATTCTGTCGGCGGCCTCGAACGCCGCCTCGGGCGGGCACCATGAATGGAAGCGCAGGTGGTTAAGGCCGTGTGCCTTAGCGGCTCGTAAGATTCGAAGCCACCCATCGACATCCATGTGCGGATATCCGGTTAGGGGGAAGATGCTGCATTCCAATGTGCCGCGCAGGAAGGTAAGACGGTCGTTGATGGTGAATTGTGTTCCTTTTGTGCCGATCTGGCGCATGCCGAATGTTACGGTTTTTTCATCTCGGAATGTATCGTTAGCCGCTTTGGCTGCGAGTGATACGGACAGCTTGTACAATGCCGGAGAGAACTCGTCCCACAACTGCACCCGGCGGCCCATAGCATAGTCAACTTCGAGGATGGTTTCGGGTTTCGACGCGGTGAATTCGATGCTATGCTGTGGGACCGTGTGGGATTGCAGAGTATTGAAGTTTTTCGCCCGGACGTTTAGTGTTCCTTTGAGATTTTGATTGCCGGAATTGCTGATTGTTACAATAACCTTCGCTGATTTATTACTTACGTTTGGATAGACCTGAACATCACTGACCCGGAGACTATCGGCGGCCTGCAGCTCGATTCTGCCGATTATGCCGTTCCAGTTTGTCTGAGTATGGTCGCTGATTGAGTGGGCGTTATCTCCGACGTTATATTTCATCGAATTGTCCACCCGGATAGTCACCGTATGTATGCCGGGTGTCATCAGACTGCTCAGGTCGTGGATCTGCGGTGTGCAGAGACTGTCGCGGGTGCCGACGGCGGTACCGTCCACCCAGACCTTTGTTTCCCAATGGCAACGCTCCAGAAAAAGAGTTATTCTTTTGCCGTTCCACTCGGAGGTTATATCTACCTGCTTCTGGTACCAGGCGGGGCCTTTATAGTGTTTTAC
>DATKWV010000204.1:0-6733 GCA_035529405.1 Sedimentisphaerales bacterium
TGTTATATTATAAGATGTCATTTATTTTGCTGAAGCTGTGTTACCGTGTCCGGCAAATTAATAAACCGTTTCTTTTTCAGATAAGCAACTATCCTGTCAACACACCGCTCGATGGCCATTGTTGCAGTTTTCAGTACAAGCTGGGGTTTCTGCGGTTTTTCGTAAGGTGAGCCAATACCGGTAAAGTCATTTATAAGACCCTGCTTTGCTTTTTTGTAAAGACCCTTGGGGTCACGCTTTTGACATTGCTTCAGAGGGGCATCAACAAAGACCTCTATAAACCTGCTGCTGCCAACAATCCTGCGTGCTCCGGCCCTGGCAGCGTGAAACGGCGAGATGAATGCAGCAATTGTAATTATACCTGCATCGGCGAAAAGAGATGCCACATGGCTGATTCTGCGGATATTCTCGTCGCGGTCCTGCTTTGAAAAGCCCAGGTCGCAATTCAGGCCCTGTCTGATTTTATCTCCATCAAGCAGATATATCGGACAGCCGCTTTCAACAAGGCGCTTTTGCAGCGCTGCGGCAATGGTGGACTTGCCTGAACCCGACAAGCCCGTCAGCCATACAACACAGCCCCGCCGACCGGACAGTCTCTGTCTGGGGTGTTCGCGTTTGTTGCTGCCTTTTTGACCGCTATCTTTCATCGCCATCCGTGCCATTATGGTTTTAAGTCATGCAAAACCTGCTGCACAGGTTTTCGGCCTGCTGTCTTATGTCATTCTTTACCGAATCGGCAATATCATATTCGGTTCCACTGACAATATGTACCGACCGAAGCGCCCTGTCGGTCAATTGGGCTATCACGCGCATTTCCTCGGCACCCATACCCATCTTTGTAACTACAGGCGTGCCTATTCTTATACCGCTGCCGGGGCCTTTTTCGTTTTCATAAGGTACACGGACCATATTGACTATTATTCCGCAATCTTCGAGACACTTTTCTGCAGTAAGACCTGTCAAACCATCTCTGAAATCAGCCGCGTTTATAACAAACATATGGTTGTCTGTGCCGCCGGTAAGGACATCGTATCCCATATCCAGAAAGTGTCCTGCAAGTGTCTTTGCATTTTCAATTACTTTGAACTGTCTTGCATTGTATTGCTCGGAAAGTACCTCTTTGAAGAAAACGGCTTTGGCGGCGATATTATTGAATTGTGCCGTACCCTGCATACCGGGAAATGTCGCCCTTTGAACACACTGCCATAAGGCCATATTCTCCTTGCCGACTGTGACGCTGCGGTCGTAATCTTTGCCCATTAGTATCATACCGCCGCGGGGACCGCCGGCCTTATAGGTACTGGTGGTGGTAAAATGGGCGTAATTTACGGGTGACTGATGGGCGCCGGCTAAAACAAGGGCGAATATATGCGATATATCAGCCAGAAGGTACGCCCCCGCCGCGTCGGCAATTTCACGGAACCGGGCAAAATCTATCGCCCTGGGATAAACACTGAAACCGCATATAATCAGCTTCGGTTTGACCTGCGCCGCCAGTTTTGCTATGGCATCGTAATCCAAAAGAAAGGTCGTTTTGTTCAGAGAATAATTTTCTACATTAAGGAATTTGCCGGCAAACGAACCCTCCGTTCCGTGTGAGTAATGCCCCCCCTGTTCCAGGGCCAGGCTTAATATCTTATCGCCCTTGTCGAGCACCGCGGCAAAGACAATATGGTTGGCGCCGGCGCCGGAATGCGGCTGAACATTCACGTATTGTGCGTTGAAAGCGTCCTTGGCGCGCTGTATGGCCACAGTTTCGATGTCATCGATGACGGCACTTCCGGCGTGGTGTCTTGCACCGGGGAAACCTTCCGCGGTCTTGTTCTGCACAACCGACCCTAACGCCGCCAGAACCGCCTTCGAACATTGACTCTCGGAGGCTACAAGCTGTATGGTGTTTTGCTGTCTTTTATACTCTCTTTGCAGCAACTGATAAAGCTCGCTGTCCGATTCTTTCAGCGCCTCAAGTACATCTCTGTGGTATGACTCGAATCCTTTCATTTGCCCGAAGAAGACACCCTCTAACTGAAAAAGCTCCTGACAATGTCGTTAAAAGTTATGTAAAGGAAAAAAGCGCCTATCAGCACCCAGCCTGCATAAGCTATTATCGCCTGAGAAGTCTGGCTAATCGCGGAACCCTTAATTTTCTCGGCCAGCAGCAGTACTATCAACCCGCCGTCAAGTGGCGGCAGAGGCAAAAAGTTAAATACCGCTATGCACGCGCTTATGAGACCAAGAAAGTAAACGTAATAGATTATTGGCTGCTGGGAAACAATTTTGTAACTGAGTGTTATGATACCGACCGGCCCAATCAGTTGTTTGGGACTGATACCGCCGACCAAAAGACCTTTCAGTGTCACATACGTCTGACCGATAAAGGTGATGGTCTTATTGTATCCCATCGTGATTGCATCAATGGGACCAGCGGCCTTATAAAGCCTTCTGAATTCCTCAAACGGCACAAAATCTGCAAACGTCGTTTTTACAGTGGTGAAATTCCCGCCAGGCTCTACATTCAGAATAACATCGTCAGATGCTAATCCCAGCCGGTAATCGACCACAATGGCTTTGCCGGTATTTGCGCCTATTTCCCGTGCTATATCAAAAAAGTTTGAAACGGCAACACCATTTACCGCAGTTATAACCGAACCGCCGGGAACGGCGCCGCCTAATGTCACGCTGTCGGTGCTTACCGCATCGGCGATAACCGCATGCTCAAAGTCAAGACCCAAACCTATGCCAATCATCACCTTTTCGGCCTTCCTGGACCATTTGGGTAGGACATCGATTGTCCAGGTTTGTTCGATACCGGTGGGACTTTTGCGCAAAACTTTGACCGCCAGCTGCCTGTCGCGGTAAAGGTCAACAGTACTGCGCAACTGCCTGAAAGTGGGGTCCACAGTATCGGCTATCGAGATAATTACATCACCGCTTTCAAGAAAACGCTGTGGGTCAACAGCGGAATCCCGGCCCGGTACCTCTGCCACCTTCAAACGCGGCACCAGGCCGTAGATATTACCAAAGTTGGGGTCGTTAGCATCACCTGCTGCAGCAGTTAAAATCAATTTGATTTCTGATTCGATTAGCTGCACCGCCTGTGTAAGTTCCTGCCGCCGGGCCGTTATCTTTACCGCCGGCACAAAAGCATCCCCTATTATCTCCTCAAGCTGCCAATAGTTTTCTACTTCGATGCCATTAACACTTACTATAAGGTCGCCCGTGCGAAGACCTGTTTTCTGATACAAGGTGTTGGGTTCGGAAACTTCCGCTATGGTCAAGGTTTGGGGCGGACCGATACCGAATATCCTCGTGTCGGCACCGGCCAAGTATTCGGCAGCAACACCCATTTGCTCCACAAGACCATCGGCGTGCCTGACTTTCAACTGTACAGCTTCGTTCACGTCCGACAAAGCCGCTGCTATGATAATATCGCTGAAATCAAGGTTGCCGCTTTTGCCGGCTATTTCGATTATCTCATCGCCGGCTTTAATGCCCGCACGCTGGGCCGGTGAACCCGGCACAACGCCGCCGACCACAGCGGGAATCAGTTTTACCCCGACCAGAAAAACCAGCACGAACACAATAATCGCGCTGATAACATTGAAAACAACGCCCGCCGTAATAACCGCCATTCGCGTACCGACGGGTTTATTTGAAAACGAACGCGGGTCGTCGCCGGCCTTATCCGGCCCGATATCATCCTGGCCCAGCATTTTTACAAAGCCGCCGAACGGAATAAGCCCTATTCGATATTCGGTTTCACCGCCTCGTGATGGGGCACCCATTGCCGAAGACCGCTGTTCATCGCCTGACCCGTCATCAGTCTTGCCGAAAAAATCCGGTAAAATTCGCACGCGAAAACCTTTTCCGGTCTTTCGAATGCCGGCCAGAACAGGCGGAAAACCGATTGAAAAGGCCTCGACTTTTATGCCGGCAAGCTTGGCAAAAATAAAATGCCCGAACTCGTGGACCAGAACAACCGCACCAAAACCAATCACAATCAGCAATATATTGCCAAAGGCGCTTATGTTTCGAACTATCAGCGGTATGACAATCACCGCAGCCAGAACCAGCAAAAACAACGGATAATACTTTTTCAACGAATCTTTCGACTCAGACATCACAAACCTCTTTGGTTAAGCCAGAGTTTATATCGAAAAACGCACAAATTCCACGTTCTTTATTGTTTTATTGCGCCTGTGCTTGTATGCGCAACCTCTTTTGCAACCTCGTTCCTTGCCCATGCATCCGCCTCGAGCAGCTCTTCAATTGAAGGCGTTGTCCTTACGTTATGTTTATCGAGGCAATGCTCTATAAGTTCGACTATTGTAACAAACCTGATTTTTTTGGCCAAGAAATCCTGCACAGCGGCCTCGTTGGCGGCGTTAAAAACGGCCGGTGCCGTCCCGCCGGCTCGCGCAGCCTCATAACCGAGAAGTAAGGCTCGAAATTTGTCCATATCGGGCGCAAAAAACGTCAATTTTTTTGTTTCTTCCAGCCGTAATCTTTCGGCTATACCCGGTGCCCGCATCGGATAGGTCAAGGCATACTGTATGGGTATGCACATATCCGGCTGACTAAGCTGGGCTATGACCGAACCATCCACAAACTCAACCAGAGAATGGACTATCGATTCCGGGTGAATGAGAACCTCTATTTTGTCCACCGGCATATCGAAAAGCCAGCGGGCCTCGATAACTTCGAGGGCCTTGTTGACCATAGTAGCAGAATCAACGGTAATTTTCGGCCCCATGTCCCATACCGGATGCGCAAGGGCCTGCTCCAAAGTGACGTTTTCGATGTCTTCGGGACTTTTGTCCCGAAACGGTCCGCCGGAAGCAGTGAGAATGATTTTCCTCACCTGCCGGTGCGTACCAGCCTGCATTGCCTGAAAAACGGCTGAATGTTCGCTGTCTATCGGCAAAATAGTGGCGCCATTTTCCTTGGCAAGGCTCGTAAGCAGCCGCCCTGCTATAACCAAAGGCTCCTTGTTGGCAAGGGCAATGGTTTTGCCTTTGCCGCAGGCCGCAAAAGCAGCCCAAAGACCGGCAGCACCGACAATCGCGGTAACAACCGTATCGACATCCTCAGCTTCGGCTATTTCCACAAGTGCCTGCGGGCCCGAAAGAATCTCAATGTCCAGGTCACCAATCAAATCCTGTAGCTGTTTTGCGCAGGCCGCGTCCGTTATAGCCACAACCGCCGGCCTGTAACGCCTGGCCTGCTGAGCCAGAAGCTCTACGTTACTATGAGCGCTTAATGCCGCAACGCAAAAGTCCGGCCCAAGCGCGTCAATGACCCGCAGCGTATTCGTGCCAATCGAACCGGTCGAACCCAGTATTGCAATTTGTTTTGCCATATTCTTCAGCGATACTATGACAAGAACCGTTAAATTGCAAGATAACACCCGCTCAAAAAAGAATTTGTCCTTTACCTGCCTGCGAAACAATCCTTAAAGTTTGTTTACATAGGCGCGGAAATCTTTTCTCTGCGAAGGTTTTTGCCCCTGAACTGCAGAGGCGTCATACCCACAAGGGCCTTGAACACACGGTTGAAGTAACTTTGATTATTAAACCCGACCTGAAAGCATATCTCCGTGCAGTTCTGAGTTGTGGCAAGCAGCAGTTGTTTGGCCCTGTCAATGCGTACGGTTGTTACGTAGTCAAAAATCGTTATATTCATCTGCTCTTTGAAAAGATGCGCAAGCCGGGAGGGACTGAGGTAACAGACTTTTGCAATCTGCTCAAGTGTGACCTGTTTATCATAATTGGCGTCGATATAATTTATCGCCGGGCTTATCTGTCTTGTCTTCCTTGCATCCTGCGAAGAATAGACCAGCTCGATAAACTCGTTCAGCGCCGCGGCTATCCAGGCGCACAAATCCTGCTGATTATCAATCTGCATTACCTTGTTGACGTACGCAAGGTTCCTTTGAAGCATTACGTCTATGTCGGCTCCGCCCTCGACAGCAGCACGATTCAGTATGCTCACAAGCTCCAGCAGTCTTGCCTTCAGCACTCCCAGGTCGCCGGGGTTGTGAAACAGTATCGTGCCGAGAATACTGTTAAGAATCTCCTTTGCGCCGGTCCTGTCGCCGATTTTGACCTTGCCGATAAGCTCTTTTTCGTTGTCGAGGGGATACTTCCAGTCGGTTCCCAGCTTCTTGCGTTCGTGGATGAACTCCCCTATTCGTGACTGCTGCTCGGACCGCTGCCGGCGCCACCTTATCACGCGGGGGTCAAAGCCGGCCACCTCGTAAAGCAAATCAAACAAAAACTCCGCGGCGCTGTTTATGGTCCTGCCGGGAATAACCGTAAGCTGCCTTATCGATTCAGCCAGTTTCTTCTTGTCCTCGCAAACACCTTTCAGTCTCTTGTACGCATCGTCAATGAGCATTTCGGTCACGGGTTCCCACAGGCATTTGCCGAAGAACATACCCCCAAGGGCCGTTTCTTTATCCATAACCGGCACACAGACCAAAACTATGCCGGCGTGACAAATACAGATATAGGACTGGCCGGTCTCAATGGCGATTTTCAGACTTCGGCGCCGTTGTCTTGAGCATCTTCTCATGCCTGCAGGTGTAGCCTGAACCATCCGGCAAAAGCCGGGGTAACAGTGCCGGCAGCACAACGGTTCAATCTCTGTGCCTGCTGCATCGGTGGTGGTCAGGACAAGCTGGAAATGCCTGCGAAAGACCTCTTCAATTCTGCGAAACTTTTCTCTGGGCAGC
>DATKWV010000205.1:0-11691 GCA_035529405.1 Sedimentisphaerales bacterium
CAGGGCCATCATAACAAGCATAGGGACAATGCCTGTACCGAGCTTTTCGGCAAAGTACCCCTCGGGCACAAGGGCGGAAATGACGGCAGCGACCAGCAGGCCAAGCAGCATTGCTTTTCCGATGTCACGGGGCAGGGTGACAAAGCCGTATTTGAGGCCGGTGAGTATTTTATTGTCGCTGCGGCAGTGCGGGCAGTTTTCGGGACCGGATTTTTCCTGTAAGGTGGCATTTGTGGGGTCGAATAGATTTACGAGGCCGCCGCCTATGATTCCGGTTACAAAGGCGGCAACGGGTCTAAAGACTGCAAACAGCGGGCCCAGCAGGCTTAAAGTAACGAGGATGCTGTCAACACCGGTTTGGGGCGTGGACAGCAGGAAAGACAAAGTGGGGCCTTTTGCGGCACCGTGTTTGTGCAGGGACATCGATACAGGTATGACGCTGCAGGAGCACAACGGCAGGGGTACGCCGAACAGGGACGCCTTAACCAGCGGCCACAGGCCGGTGCCGCCGAGGTGCTTTTCGACCAGCCGCTGAGATATAACCACAGAAAGCAGGCCGGCTGCGAAGAAGCCGAACAAAAGATAAGGCGACATCTCGGCAACGGTGCCCCAGAAATCTACTATTATTGATTTTATAAAATCGGTCGTCATATAAATGGTATAAGTTTTAGCCGGGTTCGGGCGGAATAGTAATTTCCTTTTGGAGCTGCTTGTCGGAGGTGAATCTATAGTCTTGACCCGCTTGTAATATTACGTTGATGTTATCTACAGTTATTTTGACCTGCTGTTCGGGATTTTGTGCGCGGATAACATTTGCCATCGTAAAGGCCTTTTCAATGCCGTCTGCGCGGCGGTAATTTGCCACTTCGTCCGGCTGGGCAAGTCTTTTACCGTCATAGATGGAGGCATTGTGCATTTGCTGCAGCCAGAGGTAAACTTGCGCCAGAGGCATTTGTTCGGTTTTTTTTATGGAAACGGGGCTTCGCTGAAGGGCGGCTTTTATGAACGGGTCCCAGTCAGACGTATCCATATCGCGGTAGGCGTAAAAGGCAAGGTCCGCAACACAGTTTTGGCGGCGCTGCTGCTGGAGGTGGTCTATTATCTGTTCTCTGGTCTGGTCGGGCGAGATGTTCAGCGGCGTCGAGGGCAAAAAGTTCTTTTTTGTATCCGGCAGGTTTGGTTCGGTATGTACGAAATCGGCTAATTTTTCGACAAGCAGGGCAGCATCGGCAATTACGGTCTGCAGGTAGTTCTGCAGGGCTTGTCGGCAGGAGGGTTCAGCGGGGTCGATTTTTTCTCTTTTTATAAATTCACTGAGCCGGTCACAGCGGATTCGGCCCGGCAGCTCATAGGGGACATAGTCTTCTTCGGAGACCTCGGCGAGCAGTTTGTCAAGGCTGGCATCGTCGATTCTGTAGTTGCTGTTGTGCTCGTACTGGAAAAGCAACTCTGCCGGCAGGAACAGCGGCTGGCCGTGACAGTCGCGACAGAGCTGGAAGAATTTCTGCCAGTGACGGTTAAACCTCAAAAAACTGCCGAACACCTGAAGGTTCAAAGGCGCGGACAGATATGAGGACAACTGTTTTGTAAGGTGGTTGTAAGCGGTCTTGTCGATAGTGGCGTCTTTGTAAAGGCAGTGGATATATCCTGACGGGTGGGCGACAGTGGTGACTTTTTCGTTGCGCAGGGCGCGCTGGGCCTTGTTTGAAATTGCAGTACCGTTGAACCACATTGTTTTGGTAACAAGTCTGCGGTTATTGGTGAGGAATCCGTCCTGGATGTCTATGAAGTTCTGCGAGTGCAGGGGAGTAAGCAACATGTAAATATCCTCGAGAGGCACGCCGCATACGATAAAGGCGGCGGCTACGTACAAGGCGGCCAGGGAGACGCACTCGCCGGCCGGGCCTGTATAGCCGGGTTTGTACCTGAAGGCGTCCATTGCTTCGATTGTCTCGGTTTTCCAGTAGGGGATGATGTCGCCGTCATATTTGTCCAGGCCGAAGTGCTTTCTGATATCGACATCGAAGTAATACTTATCGCCCTCGTAGCCGAAGAGGGCGTTGCAGCGGGCGATGTCCTGCGGGCTGATGGATTTTTCGAAGCGCTTAAGTTCCCTGGATTTGGTTGTAAGTCCCCAGGTTTCGAGGTCGAGGTTAAACTCGAAGTTATCCATAATGAACTGCCGCAGCCGCAACAGTTTTCTGTAGCTTGATTTTTTGCGCAGTTTTTTGAAGCAATCGAGGTTTCGCCACTGCCATATTACGGGGCTGCAGATATCGGCCAGTACAAGCGCGTACATCAGCTCGGGAAAGACGAAAATTTCCATGTCCGAGAGGGTAACGGCGGAACTGTATTTTTCGAGTTGTTCCGTGTTCATCGGTCAGCATCGCTGCGGGCAGGCAAATTGCCCGCTGTTAAGGTTTATTACGCATATTTTAACGTCAGCTTTTGTGGTCATAAAGACAGTGGGGCATTTTTTCGATAAATTCCCTTATTTTATCCCTTGTGGTTCGGAACGCGGCCAGGACGGTTTCCCGGGTTCCGGGGACAAAGGACGGGTCTATGAACGGTTCGTGTACAAGCTTCGCCCTGCCATGGAAGACAGGGCATTGCTGCCTTGCATTATCGCACAATGTTACGACATAATCGAAGTTTATTCCAGTTAGGTCGTCAATGTGCTTTGAGAAATGCGAGGATATGTCCACGCCGGCCTCTGCCATGATTTGTATTGCGATAGCGTTGACGGCGCTGGGCATAATCCCGGCTGAGTAGGCATCTATAACGTGACTTTTCAAGTGTTTTGCCCAGCCTTCGGCCATCTGGCTTCGACAGGCGTTGCCGGTACACAGGAACAGGACTTTGATTTTTTGTTTTGGCTGTGTCATAATACTATAAGTCTAATTAACAGTGCAAAGCCCCGACAGCAGGCAAGTACGGCAGGGTGTTGCGGCTTTACCGGTACAGTGTTCGACTATTCCGACTCTTGTAAGGGCGAAATCATACTTTACCGGGTCGGCTGGCTCAATTTCAGCAAAAGCTGCGGTAATGTTCATCGCCGCTGAAAGACAAACAGTTTTTCGGTCGTAAAGGCCCAGAATTCTGCAGAGCCTGGCGGCATGCACGTCCACGGGAATAATCAACTTTGCCTTGTCAATCGATATTGTGCCCGATGGTCCGCCTTTCCACAAACCCGTATCGACATCGTCATTACGTACCATCCAGCGTAGGAAAAGGTTCAGTCTTTTACATGCGCTTTTTTTTTCAGGCCTCGGCAGCAGGTAACACAGGCCTTTTGAGATACGGCCGTTGTTCAAAGCGGCGTGCATATCCAGAAGCGATTGACAGAATTGCTGGAGGGCAGGAATGATGTTTTTGTCGTTGGGGCTGCAGCCGTGCAGAAACAAATTTTCAAGGCTGCCGAACCGGCGGTAAACAACTTTCAGCAAGTCAAACAAATCCGAGATGTCGCGTCCGGTGGTAAACCGGTGCCTGAAAGAGAGCAGCTTAGGGCTGTTTTTGCCGTCAAAGCCTGTTACGAATCGCAGGGGGCTGTTTCCCATTAAAGCGAACAGGCTGGTTAAACTGTTTTGAATTTGTGAAACTCTGCCGTAAGCCAGCAGCGCAGATACGAAGGCGGCGATTTCCATATCGACGGGGTCGGCGTAGTTGTACACGAACTGCAGGGGGTCGGGCTTTATGCAGCGGCGGTGATTGTAGCGCTGGTAAAGCGTTTCGAGAACTTCTTTTAATTTTGCGGGGTTTCTACTCACCGAGCACCGCTGCTTTGAACTGCTCGAACTGCATTTGTTCGACCATTGCGCCGAGTCTTTGGCGCGGCTTTGCGTTTGCCTGGTAAAAGACGATGATTTTGTCGATTAATTCCAGGACCTGCTGCTTTGACAGGTCGGTGTGGAGCTGTTGGGCGAGGCGCGGCCTGGCCCCGCCGTTGCCGCCGACCAGCAGCTTCCATCCCCTGGCAGTGCCGACCAAGCCAATATCCTTTATACAGGTTTCGGCGCACTGGTTCGGACAGCCGCTGACGCCGATTTTAAATTTTCCCGGCACAGCCAGGCCGTGGTACTTACCGTCCAGCTCCAGACCCAGTCCGAGGCTGTCCTGCAGGCCTCTCTTACAAAAGGTTGTGCCGGGACAGGCCTTTATGCTGCGAACACAAAGGCCGACGGCAGCGCCGGGCTGCATCTGCAGGTCGGTCCAGACGTTGTCCACGTCGTCTTCCGCAAGGCCGACGATGGCAATTCTTGCGGCGCTGGTGATTTTCAGTGCTGCGGCTGAGTATTTTTCGGCAACATCGGCAATTTTTCGCAGGGTTTGGGGCTGGACTACTCCGCAGGGGATGTGGGGGGCGACAGCATAGGTTTTTTTGTCTCGCTGAATGATAACGCCTTTTTCGCCGTCTTGTAACATTTTATTTCCCTTTCATTGGTTAGTTTGCCAATAAGATTCAGTTATGGGTCATCTTGGAGTATAGCGGAAAGCGGATAATTATAAGCAGGGATTTTCTGAAAAATTCCTGATTTTGCGAAGGTTCGGGTCAATTGGCAGCGAGGGCTTGAACAGAGGGGGCATTTTGGTTATACTTGCGTTTTTTCAGCAGGGCATTGTTGAGGTGTGTAAGAGGCTTTAGATGCGGATTATTGTTCCAATCAAGCAGGTTCCCGAAACGAACGCGGTAAAGATGGATGAAAAAACGGGAACAATGATAAGGGAGGACGTGGAGGCGATTGTAAATCCGCTGGATTTGTACGCGATAGAGATAGCGATACGTGTTCGCCAGCAGGAAGGCGGCGAGGTTGTGGGTGTTTCGATGGGTCCGCCCAAAGCTGAATCTGCGCTGAAAGAGGCGATAGCGATGGGCATTGACTCAGGGGTGCTGGTCTCGGATAAGGCGTTTGCGGGTTCGGATACGTGGAGCACGTCCTACGTTTTGTCAGCGGCCATACGGCGTATGGGGCGGTTTGACCTTATCATCTGCGGGGAGCGGGCTACTGACGGGGATACTGGTCAGGTTGGGCCGGGTATCGCGGGGCTGCTGGACCTTCCGGCGGCAACCTACGTCAGCAGGATAGATAAAATCAGCAACGGATACTGCAGGGTGCATCGGCTGGTGGAGGACGGTTACGAGGTGCTGGATGTCGAACTGCCGGCGGTTCTGACCGTGGTCAAAGAGGTTGCCGAACCGCGGCTTCCTACGCTGCGAGGCAAGCAAAAGGCCAGGAAGACGAACATTGAGGTTCTGTCGGCAGGGGATTTGGACGTGGATGCGGCCCGACTCGGGCTAAATGGTTCGCCTACGCGAGTGGTTAAGATATTCCGGCCCAAGGTTGCGCGTGAATGCCGGATGCTGGAGGCCGGCGACGAGGCGGCCATAGAAAAGGCCGCAGAGCAGGTGGTGGAGTTTTTGAGAGAGCGGGAACTGATTTAGTATGGCCAAGGACCAGTACAAAGGAGTGTGGATTCTGGCGGAACAAAACGCCGGCAGGGTCCAGCGTGTCAGCTTTGAGTTGCTGACACGCGGGCGGGCGCTGGCAGAGAAGCTGAGACGCTCCTTAACAGCGGTTATTTTTGGATTTTCAATACCCGAGCAGGAACTGCAGGGTTTAATCGACCGCGGCGCCGACGAGGTACTGGCAGTGGAGGCGGCCCAGCTGGCGCATTTTCAGGTTGAGCCTTACGCGCGTTGTATGCTCGGGCTGCTTTCGGAACATAAGCCGGAGATTGTAATTGCAGCAGCTACATCGATGGGCAGGACACTGATGCCTTATGTAGCGGTGAAGGCGCACGCAGGACTTACGGCTGACTGTACGGAGCTGGACATAGAAAAGGATACGAATAATCTTCTGCAGACACGTCCTGCCATCGGGGGCAATATACTTGCGACGATAAAAACGCCCGAGCACAGGCCGCAGATGGCGACGGTGCGGCCTCATTCGACACGAGCGGCTGAACCTCAACAGGGCCGCAAGGGAGTAATCCGGCGTATCAGGGCGCCACAGGATGCGCTTGGCAGCAGGACTAAGCGGGTGGATTTTGTTGCCAACCGGGCCGAGCACGGTTTGCAGGATGCCGATTTGGTGGTGACGGTGGGGCGAGGTATAAAAAAGGGTGAGAACATTTCGCTTATACGTGCGCTGGCAGACAGTCTCGATGCGGCAGTCGGTGCCACTCGTGACGTGGTTGACCGGGGCTGGCTGAGCTATCCTCATCAGGTCGGGCTTTCGGGCAAGACCATTACGCCGAAGCTGTATATGGGAGTAGGGGTTTCGGGTTCAATACAACATCTTGCGGGTATGCAGACATCAGAAAATATCATTGCCATAAATATCGACCCGGACGCGCAGATTTTCCGGGTTGCGGAAATCGGTATTGTCGGGGATTTGTTCGAGGTGGTTCCGGTGCTGACGGAAAAAATCCGCCAGGCGACGAATAAGAGACAACGTTAGAGGTGTTTTGGCGGCAGGGAAGAATAAATGCCGAAAAATGTTTATAATCCGGTTACGGCTGAGATAGCCGAGCAACTGAAGGCGATAGTCGGGGACAAGTACGTTATTTTCGGAGACGCTGAGAAGCTCCAGCCTTACAGCCACGATGAGGTGGCTGAGCAGCATTATGCGCATATGCCGGAGGCGGCGGTGCGGCCCGGCTGTGCGGAGGAAATTGCTGGGATAATGAAGCTTGCCAACAGGCAGCGTATCCCGGTGACGCCGCGCGGCGCCGGCAGCGGTCTAAGCGGCGGGGCAGTGCCGATTTACGGGGGTATTGTGCTGCTGACGGACCGTATGAACCGGATACTTGAGATTGACCGTGAGAACATGATGGTGGTGGTCGAGCCGGGGGTGGTGACAAACGAGATAAATGGCCGGTTGAAAGAGCACGGTTTGTTTTACGCGGGGTACCCGATGAGCCTTGAGACGTGTTACATAGGCGGCAACGTGGCCGAGAACGCCGGCGGGGGCAAGGCGGTCAAGTACGGTGTCACCGGGCGATATGTGACGGGCCTGGAATTAGTAACGCCGACAGGCGATATTGTCCGGCTGGGCGGCAAGCTTGTAAAGAACGTTACGGGATACAACCTGACGCAGCTTATGGTCGGGTCGGAAGGGACGCTTGGGATATTTACAAAGATATTTCTGCGTCTTCTGCCGCTTCCGAAGGCGTCTGTGGATTTGCTTTGTCTTTTCAGCAGCGTGCAGGAGGCCATAGAGGTGGTTCCGAAGATAATAACAGGCGGCGGTATAATTCCGACGGCGATAGAGTTTATGGACCGGATGTCGGTACAGGCGTCGTGTGAGTATCTGAACGAGTCGATTCCGTATCAACAGGCAGGGGCGATGCTGCTTATAACAGTGGACGGCTCGAACGCTGCCGAAGTTGAGAGCGACTATGAAGCAATCGGCGAGCAGTGCCTTGCAGCGGGTGCGATAGAGGTGTATGTGGCCGACAACCACACGACCTCGGAGCGGATATGGAATGTGCGCCGCAACATCGCCGAGGCGTTCAAGGTTGTCAGTCCCCATCAGAGTCTCGAAGATATTGTAGTTCCGATAGCGAACATTCCTGCAATGGCAGCGGGGCTGGGCGATATGATGAAAAAATACGATATATCGATACCGTGCTACGGCCACGCGGGCGACGGCAACCTTCATGCCACGCCGGTGATGAATCCGAAGTGGTCGGTCGAGAGCTGGCACGAAAAGCTGCCGGCAATTCTGACGGACATGTATAAACTGACGGCGTCGCTGGGTGGGACGATATCGGGCGAACACGGCATCGGCCACAAACGCAAGGAATTCATGCCTTTAGTTGTGGACCAGGCGTGCCTTGGGATGATGCGGGCGATAAAACAGGCCCTGGACCCGAACAATATTCTCAATCCGGGCAAGATAGTGGATGTTGATTGACATTTTATGGCAGGAAGAGCAGCACGAGAAAAATTTTTTGCCGTTGGAATTCGGATATGTGGTTTCGCAGCAATCATTTGCGGGAATTTTTATATTTGCGGGAAATTTTTTCTTGCAAAGGCAACAGCAGCGCGGCACAATACCGCAACCTTATGTGCGCAAGGGCACGAGAGGATCGCCGAACAGGATGAGCTGTTTTGATTTGGGTGTGCGAATGAATCAGAAGGGAGGCGAGAAATGACGGGAAAAAGCGGGTGGGCGGTTTCGGCGTTGTTGTTTTGCACACTTTTGTCAGGCGGGTGTAATTTGTTGGGCGGTGCAGGGGTCAAGACGGGGGCGCAAGAAGTAGAAAAGACGGCGGCGGAGAAGCAGAAGGCCGGATTACTTAAAAGCATTGAGCGCAGGTTTGAAAATCCTGATGCGCATTTTGAGCTGGGTCGGCTGTATCAGGCTGACGGGCTGTGGGCGAAAGCGGAGTACCACTATAATATAGTACTGGGTTTTGACCCTGTTCATCGCCAGGGGCAGGCGGCTCGAGTGAAGGTATTGCAGGCCAACGGTGATGAGGAACAGTCGCAGCTTTCGGCGGAATTTTATATAAACCAAGCCAGCAGCACGGCTTCGGGTTCGTTGAAGCTGGGGCTGGCCTTTCAACAGGAGAAGCTGGACGATTACGCGTTGCGCTGCTACAGGCAGGCACTGGGACTGGCGCCTAATTCGGCGAAGATTAACCGCCAGATCGGTTATTATTATCTTGTGCAGGGCGACAAGGAAAGGGCCGGTGACTATCTGAGGCGCAGCTTCCAGCTTAACGCCAATCAGCCGGAGGTGGCGTACGAGCTGGGCAGGCTGGGGATAGCGGCGCAGATACCGCGGCGGAGCGAAAAAGACTTGAAAAAACTTGATAAGATTGTGGAAAAGGCAGACTCGACAAGCAAGCGGTAAACAAGAATGTGGGATAGTCGGATTTTCTACGAACCCTGTGGCGAACGGATGCGCCGCGGGGTTTTTTAATGGGCAGGGTGTTTTTGAGCAGTTCGGTCATAAAAGGGTTTTTTTGCAGAAAAGGGCGGCGAGGTGAGGAGTTTTTGCCGGGAATTGACACGTAAAAGCCTGTAAGGGCTTGTTTATAAGGCAGATACCGCATACGAGGGGGTCGTGCAGATGGGGGGTTGCGCAATTTAGCGAATTCGGCGGGTTTTTTCTTGACAGCAGGGCCGAGAATCTGGTATATTTATGCTATGGCACAGCTGCGTGAATTTGCCTGCATAGAGGGCGACCGGTGACGTGATTACCAGCCTTCAGACGGGGAGGGTGCGCCTAATGCAGAGCGAATTTTGTCTGTTTATAAAAAAGTGCAACGATTCGGTAATTTTGTCATCAATACGATTATTTTTGTCGTAAGTTTTAGCAAGTGAGGGCGGGATTTGGCAGAGAGGAGGTGGCTTGGCTGGGCGAGGGTTCCAAGGCTGACATAAGAGATTTAACAATTCGCTATTAATTTAATGTTTGCAAAGCAGCTGTGTGGTTTTGAAGGAGTAATCGAAAATGGTTTGGAGAGTTGAATTCTTTTTCGGCGTAAAAAATATTTTTTGTAAGGAGGAGCAATATGTATAGGAAAACGTTTTTTTTAGTTTGTTGTTTTGTTCTGGCGTGCATGGCCGGCAGCGCATCGGCAGCTAACAGGGTCTGGGAAGGCAACGTTGACACCGACTGGTTCAATGGCGACAACTGGGCCCCTGTGGGTGTGCCGGTGGGAGGAACAGGGGCGTTTGCCGACACGGTAATCATCAACGGCGGAAAATCATTTTACCCGGTGATAGATGCCGCAGGGGCCGTGTGCAAAAAACTGCACCTTGGTACGGTGGCCGACGGCAACGAGGCCTACCTGACGATAGAGACCGGCGGTGAGCTGACGGTCAACAGCGGTGATACGGCAACCGAGAACCAGACGATTTGTCTGGGCAAGGTGGCGGGTGCGTATGGGACACTTACGATGAACGGCGGCCAGATAAACATGGTCATAGGCGAAGAGTGTGAGGTTGGCGGCAGAGGCCTTGGCGGCTTTGGTACGTACAATGTTTACGGCGGTCTTCACAAAGGCGGCAACATAAGTGTGCCCGGCTATGGTGCCGGCGGTACAAGCTGCGGCGGGGTGGTAAATCTTGACGGCGGCGTTATTGACAGCAACCAATTTGTCTGGGCCACTGATACCAAGACCGGTACGGTGAATATCTACAGCGGGACGCTTTATACGGATTTTCTGGGGTTTAACAGCGGCGGTTACTGCAACTTGTATGGCGGCATGATTGACTCCAATGACTACAAGATGATGAGTAACTACGGCCTGTTCGATATTTATGACGGGATATGGTACAACCACTCGCAGAAGCCTGGGACAGAGTTCGGGCATCGGGCCACTTATGACGTGCGTTATTACTGCAACCAGCGTAGTGCGACTGACCCCGACCCGTCGATAGTTGCCTACGGCGGTCGTGGTCCGGTTTCAATCGAGTGGGAGGGCTGGGACCTGCCTTTTGGCGACCCGAACAGGGTGGCCGAATCGGAGTTAAGGAACCTGTATTTAACCGACCCGAATTTTGTCTGGTGGGTACGCGCTGATTTCAACTCGAATTTAGCATACTGGCCTGAGCCGGTGGATGGGTTTGGTGCGGCTGACCCCGACCAGGAACTGCACTGGTCACCGTCGTACACCGGCAATGCGACACATCATGATATATACTTCGGGACGAGTTTGAGCGATGTTACCGACGCCAACCTTGCAGACCCCGGTGGTGTGTATTACACGCGTCAGACGGTTGACAACAACTCGATTGCACGTTCGGTATATTCGCCGAGCGGTCCGCATACGCTGGGCGGGGTTTACTACTGGCGTATCGACGAGGTCAATGAGGCCGACGAGCCGGAAACTATATGGAAAGGGACTGTCTGGACTTTCAGCATCAGTTACGTGATACTGGAAGATTTTGAGTCCTACGCCAGCAGTGCCGCATTAGCGCTTTCGTGGGTGCCGACTGGCTCCTCGTCAACAGCTGCATACCTCGTGCCCGTCTCGACCCCAGGCCCGTATCTGGGCGAGCAGTCGATGCTGCTTCGGGCTTACACGAACATAGGGACTGTTGGTCCTGTGTGGTGGGGCGAGGCTCGCCACACTTTTGCCGCAGACCAGAAATGGGACCCGGCAAATACGGATGCCCGGTTATTAGCGTTCTCTGTTTACGGTACAGCTACTAACAGCGCAACAATAGATATATATGTTAAACTGAAGGATTCGCTCGGCAATGAGGCGGTTCGGTACGTCAGCGGCCTGGCCCAGACACTGGCGTGGACGGAGGTGCTGTTTGACCTTGACGCCTTTACGTCTCCTGCCGTGGTTGACCTCAGCAAGGTCAAGCAGATAGCCATAGGTGTAAAGTCGGACGTGAAGACGGCTCTGAAAACGGACGTGTTTGTAGAGAACGTTCGGCTGTATCTTGCGGACTGCTATCCGAATTACCTGTGGGGGAACACGGACTTCAACAGGGACTGTATTACCAATATGAGCGACGTTGGCATACTGGTAACAACGGGCAACTGGCTGATGAGCAACTGGGACGTTACGCCTGCGGCACCGGCAGTTGGGCCGGTACTGAAGTATGAATTCAACGGCGACGCCAACGATTCCAGCGGCAACGGGTATAATGCCACGATTTACGATGATGACGGTATCCAGTGGGAGGCAGGTCATCTGGGCGAGAACCCCGGTGCGTTG
>DATKWV010000206.1:0-11216 GCA_035529405.1 Sedimentisphaerales bacterium
ATGTCAACGCTTCAAAAACGCTGCCGGGCCGATTTGCCCGGCAGTTTTTTTGTTTTTAGGCCGTCGGCCTTATTCCTTGATTATCCCCGCCCCCGGAATTATCATAGCAATCTGTAGAAGGCTAAACCGAACAGCGAGTCACGAGCGACGAGCGACGAGCTACAAATTATGCGAATTCCGCTGACCAAATACGGCCTGCCGCAGGTGGCTGTTTTTCCCGCAGCAGTAGCTGCCCTGATGATAATCTGCATATTGGCGGCGCCTTCGTATTTGCCTGCCTGGTCGGTTTTTGTTCTGGAACTATTGGGCGGGCTTATTTTTATATGGGTACTGTCCTTTTTCCGCGACCCCTACAGACCCCTTCCGCTTGAAACCGATATTCTTCTGGCGCCTGCCGACGGCACGATAACCGATATCGAGACCGTCGACGAGCACGACTTTATCAACGGCCCCGCATTGCGCATCGGCATATTCCTGAGCATCTTCGATGCCCACATAAACCGTGCACCCTGCAATGTCAAAGTTGAAAAAATTACCTATAAAAAAGGTAAATACAAAAACGCAGCCAACCCCCAATCCGGCCGGGTCAACGAGGCCAACACCATATATATGACCCGAACCGACAACCCCCCCGACAGGCTGATTGTCCGGCAAATAAGCGGCGCTATTGCCCGCCGAATTGTCTGCCGGGCTCGTGAAGGCGGCCAATTGACAGCCGGCCAAAAATTTGGGATGATAAAGTTCGGCTCCAGAACCGAGCTTTATCTGCCTGTACGGGAAAACGTAAAGCCTCTTGTTGAAAAAGGCGACAAAGTCAAGGCCGGTCTAACGCCTCTGATAAAATACGAAGACCGAGGAAAGCGATTAAAGTTAAATAGTCAATAGACAATAATCAATAATCAATTGAAATGCCCAGATTCAAAACAAAAGCCGCCAGGGACCGTCTCCTGCGAAGGGTCCGCAGGCAGCGCCTAAAGTCTATAACAATCCTGCCTTCTCTGATAACAATACTCAACGGTGTATGCGGTTTTGCCGCCATAGTTTTCGCCGGCAAAGGCGCATTTGTTACCGCCGCTTACATGCTGCTGCTGGCTATGATTGCCGATATGCTCGACGGACGCGTCGCAAGAATGAGCCGCACTACCTCAAGCTTCGGCGGACAGCTTGACAGCCTCTGCGACATAATCAGTTTCGGCGTGGCACCGGCCTTCCTCATGCTGAAGCTGCTCGAATTTGAGGTAATCACACTTGCCCAGCCTACGCTGGCGGTGGCTTTCCTGAGACGCTTTGTTTGGCTGGCAGCTGCCACATATATCAGTTGTGCTGCCATCAGGTTGGCAAGATTCAACGTGGAAAACGAAGAGGACGAGTCCGCACACATGAGCTTTATAGGTCTGCCCACCCCTGCTGCTGCCGGTGTAATTGTCAGTCTGGTTATATTTCATCAGAGGACAATACCCGAACTGTCGGCCAAAAGTACACTGCTGTCGGTTATTTGTGAAAATGCCATTATCTATGCCCTGCCGTTTCTGGTTTTAGCCGTGGCTGTCTTAATGGTCAGCAGGGTCCGTTACCCCCACGTGGTCAACCTGTATATAAAGGGGAAAAAACCCCTTTCACATCTCATCTGGCTTTTATTGGTCATAGGCCTGGTTCTCTGGAGTATTCATATAGCTTTGGCTGTAATTTTCTGCGGCTTTGCGGCAACCGGTTTCGGTAAATGGTTTTTTTACCGGGTTATCCGCGGTAAATATATACCTGTCCAGCCGCCGGAAGCGGTTGATGTCCAGCAGGCAGCCGCCTCATCTGCTCAGGACCCGATCAACCAGTAGTCGCTTTCATTATATGCTGCATCGGTTTGGGGTTGTCAGCGAAGTGCTTCTTGTTTATTGCCGTTCTTAATGCTGTTTACCTGCTGGAAATACTGTTCGACTGCCCCGCAAAGCCGACGTAAGACTGCACTGTTTGCTTCCAGGGCGACAATCTGTAAGCCTATACAGATATTCTTCTGGTCTGCTGTCGGCAGTATGTTTCTGACCTGTGCATCGAGTTCTAACGGAGTTTCATCAGGCAGCGGCGTAAATTTGAACTGCACGAATTGCCCTTTCCTGAAATCCGGCCGTTCCGTTGCCTTTAGTCCTATCTGCGCACCGCCTGCGGAAATATCAACAAGAGTACCTTGCCATGAACGCCCGCCGCCGGATTCGCCGCTTTGCCCCGGCTGACGATGCCATATCAGTACATCTACACTTACGGCCTCAGCTACCTCTATGCGGAAATAGTTTCTCCGTTGAACAAGCTCGATTTTTTCCGGTACTCTAAGCACCATCGTACGACAACTATCCTGTTTTGACGACTGTCGCAAATCCACGACTTGCGTTTTGAACATGATTTTGCCTTTATTGTGCTTCACCGATACCCCGACCTCCATACCGGCTTCGGCCATCAGCGCTTGCGAATGTTTCATAGGCACAGCAACCGCCTCTATTTCGTTTGCTCCTAAATTTTCCAGTGTAACTTTGGCGCTGCGCCACTTGTTGTGGTAAAGGTAGGTCACAATTGCCGGTGTGTTGGCTTCGGCGACTGCTGTTAGAATTTCCCTCGGCTCAGCGCCCTGAAGTGTTATTATTGCGGCCATTTTTGCCCCCCCCCTCGAATCACAATCAAACTAAGACCGATAAAATCTCCCCTGTGGTTTTTGCCTTGTTTAGGCCTATTTAATTTATACAAATGATTTCACCGCCGCCCAAATCGCTCATGCCCTGTATTTACCGCCCGCCCGCCTTTTTTACCCGGCCCGGCAGGTACAAATTTCGCCGCGAGGTTGCAAAAGATTTTGCTGGTGGGTATCATTGCACTGTATGTATGGAGATTATGACACAAAAAAATATCCTCTCTTATTGGCTCTTTTGGGCTTTCTTGTTGTAGCCGTGTTGACTGCTCGCCTTATAGTCACCTTTAGAACAGCCGTTGTGCTCTCGGAACCCGTAACACTGCAATGCTCGGGCCTGTCGGTACCTATGCCTGCAGGCCCAGGCTGGCAAAGCCAGAAACAGTGGAAGTATCTTGACAATGGCTTCACGCTCGGCAGCATATTTCAACCAACCCGCACGGCCCCTGCTGTAGTGGTCCAGTGCCGATACCTTCTGGCTGCCGCTAAAACCTCGCCTGCACAGCAGTTCAGGCTCAAAGCCTCTGCCTTGCGGGGCTTGATTGAAGAAACCGACCGTGTTGAAACCGGCACTCTTACCATCGACTGGGCGAAAATAACTCATAAAGAAAACCCCGTCCAGACTTTTTTTGCCGTCGCTGACCTGCCTGACAACCGTAGTTTTAACATTGAAGTCCACCAGGTTGCCGGTGATGACGGACCTGCTGAACAGGTATTTAAAAAAGTCATTGCCGGCCTGAAATTCAAGCCTTGCGAGCTGCTTGAAACGGGCGCACGGATTGTTACCGAAATCAAAAATACCGCTTCGGCGTCACTGTTGCCCGCATCCCGTCATGAAAGCTTCTTTATGATTAAAGACCAAAAAAACCGCCCGCTTGGTTTTACGATGAAAATAATGCTTGCTCTGCCGTCAGAGACACAACCCGGTATTCAGGCAGCGAGCTTTTTGTATGCCGCAGAGCCCCGGGCTCGCGAGCAGGTCACCCTTTTCCAAAGCGCCGGCTCTTTGGACCGGTTTACCTGGAAAAGCCAGTCAAATGCCGTATTTGAGAAAAAAGCCGTGGAAATGAATCTAAGCGGCAATAACGTACTTTCCGTTAAGACCTTCAGTCCTCTGCCGAGACAGCAGGATTATCAGCTTGGCGACGCTGCCATACCGGAAATCTTTCTTGACCTGTTTCTTGTACAGATGCTCAACGGTGACACCAAAGAGACCGTCGTGGATTTAATCGACGCCGACGGCGCAATTGTCCCTGCGCTTATTTCAAAAATTGAGACCGAAGATGTTTCTTACGAATTTTCTTTGCAGACTCTTGATAACAGCGGTGTTATCCAGAAGATAACACTCGACAGCAAAAAACAAATCTCAAGAATACTGCTGCAGGATGCTTATATTCTCGAACGCACCACCGCCGAAGATATTTTAATGCACTTTCCGGAAAGGTCTGAATATATTCTCCAGACGGACAAAATGTTTCAGCAGGAGAAATTGTGATATTAAAACTCTATCAAAAAGAATGTCATTGCCAGTCCGCCGCAGGCGGGCGCGGCAATCTCAGGCTTTCAAGAATAAGAAAACTCATTTTGTTGGAAATTCTAAAAATGACAGGGGGTCTTTATGGATAAGCACACAGATTATGACTGTATTATAGTTGGCGCAGGACCTGCCGGTCTGGCAGCGGCGATTTATGCCTCGCGGGACAGATTAAAAACCCTGGTTCTTGAGAAGTTCCTTCCGGGAGGACAAATCAGTACTACCGACAGGATCGAAAACTACCCCGGCATTGGGCGCATAGACGGTCCTGGTTTGATAGAAGCTATGCAAAAGCAGGCCCTTGGCTTTGGCGCCCAAATAAAGACAGCCGCAGAAGTGACCGCGGTCGAAAAACTGCAGAATGGATATATTGCAGCCGTTTGTGACAAAGACCGTTATGTCGCCAGGACTGTTATTCTGGCGCCCGGCAGTAGCTATCGCAAACTTGGCATCCCCGGCGAACAGCAGTTTCAGGGTACCGGTGTCAGTTATTGCGGCACATGCGATGCCCCGTTTTTCAAAGACAAGGTTGTTGTGGCCGTTGGCGGCGGAAATACCGCTGTTGAGGAAACATTACACCTGACCAAATATGCAAAGCATGTCACATTAATACATCGCAGAAATGAATTCAGGGCAACAAAGGTACTGGTCGAGGAACTGCTCGAAAAAACAACCCAGCCGAATTCGAACCTGGCTGTCAGATACGATACCATACCCATCGCCATAGAAGGCCGGGACAAAGTCCAGTCGATAAGACTCAAAAACGTAAAGACCGCCGCCGAGGAAAATTATCCCTGTGACGGCGTGTTTGTATTCGTAGGCATGGTGCCGAATACCGATTTCTTGAAAGGCAGCATGGACCTCACTGACAGGGGATTTGTCAAATGTGACTGTGCGTATCTTCGTACCGGTGTTCCCGGTATATTCGTTGCCGGTGATTGCAGGGTTGCCGCTGCCATGCAGTTGGCCACTGCCGTTGGCGATGGCGTAGTTGCGGCAATGATGCTCAAACAGTTCCTCAGGGACCCCGACTGGTGGAACCAGCCCGTAAGTGACTTACTCCAGCCGGGCGGCTGGTAACAGGCAAAAGTATGGCTAAACTGCAGGCAAAGTTGGGCAGACGCCGCTTCCTCAGCCATAGTGCAAAATGGGTCGCCGCCGCTTCGATATTGCCCCTGGCGTGCAGGAATATCCAGGCCGATACGAACTCTCAAGTGTCGGTAACGCAATCGATTGCGCCGGACAAGATATATTTTAACGGCAAAATTGTCACCGTTGACGATAATTTTACAATCGCCCAGGCGATTGCGATAAAAAAAGACTCCTTCCTGGCGGTGGGCCACAGCACACAAATTCTCAAAACAGCCGGCCCAAATACACAAAAAATCGACCTCGCCGGTAAAACAGTTATACCCGGCTTAATAGACGCCCACGGCCATTCGGACTGGGCTGCCGTAAGTGAGTTTTCGGAAAGCCTCCCCGACGTCCGCACTGTACCAGAGCTTCTTGACTCGATTGCTGAAAAAGCAAAAAGCAAAACCCCCGGCCAATGGATTTTTTACCCTAAGCTTTTTGCAACCAGGCTGCGCCAAATGCACTGGCCCACAAAGGCCCAGCTTGACCGGGCAGCTCCCCATAATCCCGTATTTCTGGATGGTACGTATGGCGGAATGGTAAATTCCTGTGCCTTGAGAGCCTGCAATATTACCGCAGAAACCACGCACGAAGGTGTTCTAAAAGAGGGCGGCCAACCGACGGGCCTGCTGCGATACTCAGCGTTCGAACTGCTCGAAGGCAGACCCCGGTACGATTTGACTTATGAGCAAAAGCTGCACGCAATTGTCAATATGATTAAGCGGTATAACAGTGTCGGAATAACAGGAATCAATATCGGTGTGGCTGGCCCGTCAACTTTGGAAATGTACCGTGACCTTCACAAACAAGGCAGGCTGACCGCAAGAATGCTTTTGACTGTCAATCTGGCCAGCCTGGGTTTAAGTGTCTCCGACCCAGCCGATAAAATCAGGGAAAGGGTTTCCGCCCTCGGTTTCCGCACGGGGTTCGGCGACAAATGGGTCCGTATCGGGGACTTGAAGCTGTTTCTCGACGGCGGCATTCTCACCGGTACTGCTTACCTCAGGCAGCCCTGGATGAAGGTATATCCGGACAGGGTAAAACAGGTGTTTGGTATCACCGACCCTGCCTACCGCGGCGTTTTGCGCTTTACAAAGCAGCAGTTGACGGAAGTTATGACCATTGCCGCCGACCTTGGATTCAGGTTCACGGCCCACTGCACAGGCGGCGGCGGTGTCGATATTATGCTGGATTGTTACGAAAAGGTGGACAGGGTCAAACCAATAAAGCAGAGAAGATTTGCAATTACCCACGGCAACTTTTTTACTGCCGAGGCAATTAAAAGAATGAAAAAATTAGGCATCTATTCCGATTCCCAGCCCGCCTGGTTCTATAAAGATGCCGATGCTATGGAGTATCTGCTCGGCAGAGAATTGCTTAAAACCTTTCATCCTTATAAATCACTTTTTGACGCCGGCATTGTAGTTAACGGCGGCTCCGACCACATGGCCAGGTTCGATTCTTACACCTCAACAAATCCTTACAATCCCTTTCTGTCGATCTGGTCGGCGGTTACCAGAAAAACCGAAAGGGCAAACGTCATCAACCCCGAACAGGCGATTTCAAGACAGCAGGCCCTCAGGATGTACACCATAAACAATGCTTATCCTTCTTTTGATGAGAATGTGCGGGGTTCTATCGAAGCGGGAAAACTCGCTGATATGGTTGTTTTGTCTGATGATATACTCACCTGCTGCGCCGATAACATAAAAACCATCGAAGCCGAAATGACAATGGTTGATGGCAAGGTTGTTTGGGGAACACAATATGTATAGTGAAGTCGTACAATTAGCTCAGCAGATGGTGGCCATACCAAGTATCAATCCTGAAGATGCCCACGCCCCTGAAAGCCCGTATGGTGAGTCACGAATGGCCGACTTCTTATGTGATTGGCTGAAAAAATACGGCCTCGATTGCCGTCGTCAGCAGGTGCAGCCGGGCAGGGAAAACGTCATTTCGCTGGCTGAAGGCCGCGACCGCAGCAGGACATTGTTGCTTAGCGCCCACATGGACACCGTTGACGTTAAGGGTATGACCATAGAGCCGTTTGAGCCGGCTGTACGACAGGGTCGGCTGTATGGCCGCGGTTCCTGTGACACAAAGGGGCCGCTGGCAGCCCTGATGCTGGCCTTTCGTGACCGTGTGCTCAGCGGGCCTTTACCTTGCAATCTCGTACTGTTGGCCACTTGCGGCGAAGAATACAATATGCTCGGTTCCGGCCATTATGCCCGGCTGGGCGATAACAAACCGGCCGCCGCCGTTTTCGCCGAACCAACCGGCTTTAATGTGGTAGTTGCCCACAAGGGCGCAGTACGATTAAAAATGACCTGCTACGGTACCAGCGCACACAGCTCCACCCCGGATTTGGGCGAAAATGCCATTTACACTATGACCACCGCCATCACTGCCGTACAGGATTATGACCGCACCTTCTCAGCCGAACACGCTGATGTATTACTTGGCCGCGAAACTATCACTGTTACTATTATCCGGGGCGGCCAACAGATTAATGTCATTCCCGACCGATGTGAAGCCCAGATAGACTGGCGCACCTTGCCCGGCAGGAACCCGGACCGCTGCCGTGAGCAGCTGTACCAGCTGTTGACTGAAAAAATACCGCCTGAAAAAATCTCTCTTGAGTTGCTTAGCGCCTATAATTCCATCCAGACCGACCCGTCCAGCCCGCTGATTCAGGCGGTGCTTGCGGCAGCGGACAAAACTGTTCATAATCGCAATATTACTGCCGCTGCCTATACCACCGATGCAGGCGCGTTCAAGGCCCTGAACATCCCGACCTGTATTTTTGGCCCGGGCGACCCCGCGCAGGCCCACACCCAGGGCGAATACATCGAATTGGAGCAGTTGGAAAACGGCTATCTTGCCTACAAGGCCTTTCTCGACGCCGACTGGACGCTGTAATAATCGCCGCCCACCCATATCCCGGGAAAACATAAAACTGTTGATAAAGACCGTCAATGATAATATGGTATTGTGTTTGCCGGTGATGGTTGTTTCTTTTACAGGCAGGTTATGCAAACGCGAAAATTGGGCAATACCGACTTGGTTTTGACCACTGTAGGCCTGGGCACCTGGGCCATCGGTGGTCCCTGGCAGTTCGGCTGGGGACCGCAGGACGACCAGCAGGCGGTCGAGACCATCCTCCGTGCATTTGAAACAGGGATTAACTGGGTCGATACCGCCCCGGTTTACGGTCTGGGCCACTCTGAACACCTTGTCGGAACCGTCCTGAAGAAAACCGCCTTCAGACCTTTGATTGCTACAAAATGCGGCCTGCTGTGGAACGATAAGAAACAAAAGGTCAACTGCCTCAAAGGTCGAAGTATTCGCAGCGAGTGTCACCAAAGCCTGAAAAGGCTTGGTGTGGATTGTATAGACCTGTACCAGGTACACTGGCCCCAGCCGCAGGAAGATATTGCCGATGCCCTGGAGATGATGGTAAAACTGCAAAAAGAGGGTAAAATCAGGTACATAGGCCTGTCAAATTTCAACATTGAGCAAATCGAACTTGCCCGGCAGGTGGCGGAGATTGCGTCGCTTCAACCCTCTTACAGTATGCTCCACCGCGAAATCGAAAATGACCTTTTGCCTTATTGTGCCCAATCCAATATCGCTGTCATCGTATATAGTCCTATGCAGAGGGGCCTGCTCACCGGAAAATTCAGCCCCGAGCGCCTTGCAGCTTTACCCATGGACGACCATAGAAGAAGAAATCGCGATTTCCAGGAGCCTGCGTTCACCTCTACGCTGCAGCTGGTCGAGCAATTACGTCCTGTTGCCGACCGCAACGGCGTCACTTTGGCGCAATTGGCGATTAGCTGGGTACTTCGACGCCCTGAGATTACCGCTGCGATTGTCGGTGCCCGCAGACCCGAACAGATTGAGGAAACCGCCCCTGCATCCGACTTTGAATTGCCCGCCGAAGATATAGAGCACATCGAGCAGCTTTTGGCCGAACGTCTGCAAAAAATACAAAATGGTTAAACCGCGAGGGAAAAAAATGAAAAATCCCGGAACGCCGGATGCGCAGTTGCAAACCCGAAGTTATACAAGTCCTCTCGTTGAAAGAAATGCTTCCAGACAAATGGCCGAACTTTTCGGTCCTCAAAAAAAGTTCAGCACATGGCGCAAACTCTGGCTGGAACTTGCAAAAGCGCAGAAAAAACTTGGCCTGCCAATAAAACAAATACAAGTAGACCAAATGGCCGAACATATCGATGACATAGATTTTACAAAGGCCGCCCAATACGAAAAAAAATTCCGCCACGATGTCGTCGCCCACATTCATACCTTTGCCGACACCGCACCGGAAGCTGCCCCCGTTATTCATCTGGGCGCCACAAGTTGCTTTGTCGCCGATAACGCCGATTTGATTATTATGCGCTCGGCACTTCAAATTGTTGCAGCAAAACTGGCAGCGGTACTCAACCTGCTGGCCGGATTTGCCGAAAAGCATCGCTCCTTACCGACCCTGGCTTTTACACATTATCAGCCGGCCCAGCTTACCACCGTCGGTAAAAGAGCTGCCATGTGGGCCTATGAGTTTGTGATGGACTTAAAGGAAATCGAGTACAGGCTTGAAACGCTGCCCTTCAGGGGCGTAAAAGGTACAACCGGTACGCAGGCCGCCTTCCTGGCACTTTTCAACGGCAGCCACACCAAGGTCAAACAGCTTGATAAGGCAGTGGCAGACGCCTTTGGATTTAAGAATATCTGCCTGCTCACCGGCCAGACTTATCAGCGAAAAATCGACTCGCTGGTCATAAACTCACTTTCGCTGGTGGCACAATCAGCGCATAAACTGTGCAACGACATTCGTCTGCTGGCAAATCTCAAAGAGCTCGAAGAGCCGTTCGAAAAATCCCAGGTCGGCTCCTCAGCCATGCCTTACAAAAGAAACCCCATGCGCTGCGAAAGGGTTACTGCACTTAGCCGCCTGGTATTGAGCCTGGCCACAAGCCCTCCGATGACCGCAGCCGAGCAGTGGTTTGAAAGAACACTCGATGACTCTGCCAACAGAAGAGTTGTTATTCCCGAAGCATTCCTCGCTGTTGACGGGATTTTGCAAATCCTTATCAATGTCCTCGACGGCCTGGTGGTTTATCCGAAAGTAATTGCCGCTCACGTTGAAGCCGAACTGCCCTTTATGGCCACCGAGAATATCCTCATGGCCGCGGTCAAAGCTGGCGGCGACAGACAAAAACTCCATGAAAAAATCAGGCAGCATTCGCTGGCTGCAGCGGCACAGGTCAAAAAACTCGGCAGAAAAAACGACCTCGTTGACCGCCTCAGAAAAGACCCGACTTTTGCAAACCTGGATTTTGGAAAAATCCTGAATCCCAAACACTATATCGGCCGCGCCCCACAGCAGGTCGATGAGTTTATCACCGACATCGTAACGCCCGTCCGAAACAAATATCGAAAACAACTAAACAGAAAAGTTGAACTGAACGTGTAATACCCGCAAAGGATAACAATAATGGACAGACAACTGTTAAAAAAACGAATCAAGGAAACAGCCTATCTGGAAGGTGATTTTGTCCTCCGCAGCGGAAAACGCAGCAAATACTACCTCGATAAATATCTTTTCGAAACCTGCCCGGATATATTAAAAGCGCTGGCACAGGAGTTTGCCGAACATGTTACCGGAGATGTTACTCTCATCGCCGGAGCCGAGCTTGGCGGCGTTGCGCTTGCCGCAGCAACCGCAATGGAAACCGGCAGGAACTGGGTCATTATTCGCAATTCAAAAAAAGCTTACGGCACAGGCAAGCTAATCGAAGGCGTATTGAAGCCCGAAGATGTGGTTCTGCTGGTCGAAGATATCGCCACAACCGCCGGACAGGTCCTTGAAGCCGC
>DATKWV010000207.1:0-22954 GCA_035529405.1 Sedimentisphaerales bacterium
AAAGACTTTTCTATTGACTGCACCAAACCGGTGAATTAACCTACAATCCTGTCTGCATCACGCATTTTGCCTGAACAGCGTAGTTAAGGTAAAAATTATAAATCACTGACAATCGGTACTGTGTTTGGGGAATGTAAAAATAATGGGACGGTTCAAGAGTTATTTTTTGAGAGGTTTGGCGGTACTTTTACCGACCATTCTGACCATCTGGATATTTGTGTGGGGTTATAAGTTCATCCAGGCAAATATAGGCATCTACATAAATAAGGGCCTGGTTCAGTTGATAATGTTTTTACAGCACGGAAACGGCCCTACCAAAGAGGTGCTGGAGGAAATCTGGGTAAAAGGGCCGGGCTCTATGGCCGGTTTCATCGTGGCCCTGGTCGGGGTTTGTATGGTAGGGGCGATGCTGGCAAGCGTTGTCGGCAGGACCCTGTGGCGGATGATTGAAAAGTTCATTATGAATACACCCTTCCTGAGACGCGTTTACCCTTATGTAAAGCAGGTTACTGATTTTCTTATCACGCAGCCTAATCAGAAAAAACTTTTTTCACGGGTAGTTGCCGTTGAGTATCCGCGAAAGGGTATATGGTCGCTGGGTTTTGTTACCGGCAGCGGGCTTAAAGAAGTAATAGACAGCGCCGAAAAGGAAGTGCTTACCATTCTTATACCGAATTCACCCACCCCCTTTACCGGTTTTACGATAATGGTTTCGAAAGACCAGACCATTGAGTTGGATATGACAATTGAAGAAGCAATGAGATTTGCCATCAGTGCCGGTGTTATAGCGCCGGGCAATGTAAATACAGCCTCCGCTTTTCCCGAAATTGAGGGCGAGCCTGACCCGAAAAAATAGACATTTCAACGGTTTTCTTTGCCCCAATACAACGACCGTGTTAAACAGATGTTAAATAGAAGGGATTTCATTAAGCGAGCCGGCGCAGGGTTGGGGGTTGTTGTTACCGGCGGCTGCGGGCGACAAATCAGCCGGCAGACTGAAAAACACGCCGAACGCCCCAGCATAGTCTGGATAATGATGGACGACTGCCGCACCGATGCCCTCGGCTGCTACGGTAAAGCCTGGCCGAAGACCCCGCATATCGATAGTATCGCCCGAAAAGGCGTACGTTTTGAAACCGCTGTTGTGCAAAATAGCGTCTGCGCTCCGTCGAGAATGTCGATGATGTCCGGCCATTATCCTCACACATTCGGGATTATGGCCATGGGCAGACCACAGGACGGCGTGCCTGCTGAAAAACCAAAATGGCAGGCCCCCAATCTGGTTAATTGCTGGAAAAAAGCCGGCATCAAACCCGTCAACGTCGGCAAACGAAATGCTTATGACAGCGACTGGGACCACCACGGTGACGTACCGCCGCTCTTTGACGCCTGCGGCCGGCCCGGTGCATACGACCAAAAGAGTAAGGTTGCCCCCCATTTCCTTGAAGAACTTAAATCACGACTGCAGCAAACTAACAGCCGATACCCCGATGTTGTTACCGAAACCCACAAATGGGCCATCGGCGGCACTGTACCGCTTAAACCCAATGAAATAAGCACTTCTCGCCTGGGCGACCTCGCAGCCGAAACGTTAAAGCAACTGGTTCAAAAGGACGAACCGTTCTTTTTCAGGGTCTCTTTTCACGCCCCTCATGTGCCGTTCCACGTTGCGCCGGAGTATCTTGTTGACCCGGATAAAATCGACCTGCCTTTTCCAACCGACGAAGAATTAAAGAACAAGCCGCGGTTTGAACGGGAGAAGCTGAGCATTTATTCCGGTGCGCCGAACCTCACCAGAGAACAGATTAAACTTGCAAGGGCTACTTATTACGGAATGGTCAACCTTGTGGACGTTCAGGTGGGTAAATTGCTGGACGTTCTCAAAAAAGTCGGCCTTGTCGATAACACCATTATTATTGTCAATTCCGACCAGGGACTTTTGCTGGGCGAGCACGGCCTCTGGAAAAAACGCGCCTTTTACGACCAGAACGTCTGTGTTCCTTTTATTTTGAGTTGTCCGGCTCTCCTTCCATCGGGAAAGGTTATCGACGAACCAGTTGAAATGGTGGACTTTATGCCGACATTAATGGATTTATCGGGCCTGGACGTACCTGCGGCGATTAGCGGCCGAAGTCTCTGTCGGCTGATAAGAGGTGATGTCAGGCGGCACAGACACGCCTGCTTTGCCGAAATCGACCACAGCAGGTCCATGTACAAAGAACTGCGCAGCGGCACAGGCCGACGCGTTATGGTCCGTACAAAACAATGGAAGCTGGAGTATTTCATGGACCCGCGGGTAGCGGACAAGGACGGTGCTTTATACGATTTGCAAAAAGACCCGCGCGAGGAAAATAATCTTTACGGCAAAGTTGAATACTCACACATAATAAAAGACCTCGAAAACCTGGCTGAAAAATGGGACCAGGCGAGTTAGTTTGGGCACGGAGGTCGGCAAGGAGAAAGAGCAATGTTTTTCAAAAGGTATTCTATTAGTGTAATTATGGTTGTCGGTTTTACTTTTCTAACCAATCCTTTGGTTTTTGGCCTGTCCGGAACGGACAGGCCGCTATATCTGGACCCTGCCCAGCCGGTTGATGTCAGGGTCGAGGATTTACTGGCAAGGATGACTTTGGAAGAAAAAGTCGGACAAATGAATATGCCCTGCGTTTACAACAGGCAACTGGGCAGATCCAGGGACGACAAAATCGACGGCTGCAGGAAATTCGCCTCAGGGACACTGTTGGAAAGCATAGGGCCGGGCGGTGGGTTTTTTACACTGGCCAACGAAATACAGCGAGAGGGCACTCGTCCGCAGGCTCAATTCTTCAATGAGCTGCAAAAAATAGCGATTGAACAGACCCGTCTGAAGATACCGCTGCTGGAGACTGAGGAGGGAACACACGGCATGATGTGTCCAGGCGGCACGATTTTCCCGGAGGGTCTGGCAATCGGCAGTACCTGGAATATGGAACTGGTGAGACAGATTTATGCCGCCGCCGCAAGAGAGGCAAGGGCTGTGGGCATCCATCAGTTATGTACATTGGTTATCGAACCTAACAGAGACCCGCGACACGGAAGAAACCAAGAGGGATACAGTGAGGACCCGTATTTATGTTCGCGGATAGCCGAGTCCATAGTTGAAGGGGCACAGGGCGCTGGAATTTGCGCCGACGACAAGGTGGTGGCTGTGCTTTGCCACTATCCCGGCCAGACAGAAGGTGAAAACGGCATCAACCGCGGCGCGATGAATGTTTCTGAAAGGCATATAAGGGAGGTTTTCCTGCCGCCCTGGGAAGCTGGTATTAAAAAGGCAGGTGCCTTAGGTGTTATGGCTACCCATCCAGCGATAGACGGCATCCCCAATCACGGCTCGGTCAAACATCTAACAAAGATTCTTCGCGGAGAATTAGGGTTCAAAGGCTGTGTGCTGAGCGAGGGAAGTAACACAGGGACACTGTTATATGAGCGTGTTGCAGCCACGCCGGCCGATGCCGCTGTCGAGGTTATCACAGCCGGCGTTGACGTGGATATAGCGTTTGAGCCCGGCTACAGGCACGCGATGATACAAAACGTCAAAGAAGGCAGGGTCGCCACAGAGACAATTGACAGAGCGGTTCGCCGGATTTTGAGAATTAAATTCCTTTTAGGCCTGTTTGAAAATCCGTATGTTGACCCTGACCGTGCTGTCGAAGTTGTTCATACAAAGCAGCATCAGGAACTGGCCCTTCAGACCGCACGCGAGGGAATAGTCCTGTTGAAAAACCGGAACAATCTTCTGCCTTTGAACAAAAACATAAAATCAATTGCGGTAATAGGCCCGAATGCGGACAACAAAGCAGGCCAGCTCGGTGATTATATACCGAAAAAGATACTGCAGGAGATAGTTACCGTCCTTGATGGAATCAAAAACAAGGTCTCTGACCAAACCGAGGTTGTGTATGTAAAGGGATGTAATATTCTGGGCACGGATTTGGACGAACTCCAGCAGGCCAGGCGAGCAGCCGAACAGGCGGACGTGGCGGTGGTGGTGATTGGTGAAAATGAAGTAACAAATGGGGAAAGTCACGATGCAGCCGACCTGGATTTGACGGGTCTGCAGGAAGACCTTGTCAAAGCGGTGGTTGCAAGCGGAACTCCTGTGGTTGTGGTGCTGATAAATGGAAGACCTCTGTCAATTCGCTGGGTGGCGGAGAATGTGGATGCAATTGTGGAGGCGTGGAATTGCGGCGAGCGGGGCGGCAACGCCGTTGCCGACGTTGTCTTCGGTGACTATAACCCGAGCGGACGATTGCCCATTACCATTCCTCGTCATGTCGGCCAACTGCCGTTTTATTATAATTGTAAACAATCAAAGGCAAACAGGCTGAAATTCGGATACGTAACTATGCCTTTGACCCCGCTGTTCGAGTTCGGATACGGACTGAGCTACACTAAGTTCGAATACAGTAATCTTCAAATCGGCCCTAAACCGCCGGCAAAGAAAATAGGTGCCGGCAGCGGAGTTCATATCAGTATGGATGTAAAGAACGCCGGCGACCGTGAAGGTGCGGAGGTGGTGCAGTTGTATATAAACGATTGTATCAGCAGTGTTACAACGCCGATGAAGGAGCTTAAAGGTTTTGAGAAGGTAACGCTTGACCCGGGAGAAAAGAAGACGGTCGAATTTACAGTTCCGGCTTATCAACTATCTGTTCTGGACCGGAATATGCAGCGAGTAGTGGAGCCGGGCACTTTTGATGTTATGGTCGGGGCTTCATCGGAAGACATACGGCTGAAAGGAACTTTCGAAATAAAAGATTAACCCTTGGAGAAAATCTTTATGAAGTATTCAGCAAGTGTGATTTTGGTGACTGGTTTTATTTTTCTGATTGACCCTGTGGTTTTTGCCCGGCCCGGAACGAACAGCCCGTTATATCTGGACCCTGCCCAGCCGGTTGATGTCAGGGTCGAGGATTTACTGGCAAGGATGACCCTGAAAGAAAAAATCGGGCAGATGAATATGGCCGTCAGAATCAGTAAAGATGAATGCACGGAATTTGTTAAAGGTACCTTTGCAAAAACCATAGATATAGGGCCGGGATGCGGGCTTTGGGCGCCCATACACCTGTTACCTTTGCCAGAAGACGCCCGCAAATATGCCCAATGCTCGAATGAATTCCAAAAGATAGCGGCAGAGCAGACCCGTTTGGGCATACCACTTCTGTTTATTGAGGAAGGAACCCATCAGTTACTGGTATCCGGTGCTACTGTTTTCCCCGAAGGGTTAGCCATAGGCAGCACATGGAATATGGACCTGGTCAGGCAAATCTACTCTGCAGTCGCAAGAGAAGCAAGAGCCATAGGCACTCATCAGATATGTACGCTGGTTATCGAGCCTAACAGGGACCCGAGAATGGGAAGAAACGAAGAAGGGTACAGTGAAGACCCGTATCTGTGCTCGCGCGTTGCCCAGGCCATAGTTGAAGGTGCTCAGGGCAAAGATGTCTCTGCTGCCGATAAGGTAGTGGCCACACTTTGTCATTTCCCCGGCCAAAGTCAGCCCGTCAGCGGCCTTGAGCACGGTCCGATGGAGATTTCCGAGAGGTCTCTTAGGGAAACTTTCCTTCCTCCCTGGGTAGCCGGTATCAAAGAGGCTGGAGCCTTGGGAGTCATGGCTACATATCCTTCAATAAATGGTGTTCCTGCCCATAGTTCCGCCTGGCTTTTGACAAAGGTCCTTCGAGAAGAACTTGGGTTCCAGGGTTGTGTGGTTGGTGAGGGAGCTGCCTTCGAGCGGGCTTTGATATGGACCGGAACTGTCGCAACACAAAAGGAAGCCGGAAAACAGGCCGTCGAGGCCGGTGTCGATATAAGTATATGGCTGGAACCGGCATATATGAAACCTCTGATAGAGAATGTGCAGGATGGATATGTCTCTATGGAGACAATCGACAGGGCTGTTCGCCGGATTCTAAGGCTCAAGTTCGTTTTAGGCTTATTTGAGAATCCCTATGTTGACCCTGAAAGGGCCGTTAAAGTCTTTCATTGTGAGCAACACACGCAACTAGCCCTGAGGGTTGCCCGCGAAGGAATAGTTTTGTTGAAAAACCAGGGCAATCTTCTGCCGTTGAGCAAAAACATAAAATCAATCGCGGTAATAGGCCCGAACGCCGACGCACCGATTAACCAGCTTGGCGATTACACTGCTGTAGGCTCACAGGAAATAGTAACGGTTCTCGACGGTATCAAAAACAAGGTATCGCCGGATGTCAAGGTCACCTATGTAAAAGGTTGTGATGTCTTTAACACCGATACAAACGAAATCGAAAAAGCCAAAAGCGCAGCCGCAAATGCCGATATAGCCGTAGTAGCCATTGGTGAATGCAGAACAACAGACGGCGAGTCTTTCGATGTGGCCAGCCTGGACCTGACGGGCCTGCAGGAAGATTTGGTCAAGGCCGTGGTAGCAAGCGGCACTCCCACAGTTGTTGTGCTGATAAATGGCAGACCCTTGTCAATCCGCTGGATAGCCGAGAACGCCCCTGCCATTCTCGAAGCCTGGAATTGCGGCGAACAAGGCGGCAATGCCGTTGCCGATGTGCTCTTTGGTGATTATAACCCGGGCGGAAAACTGCCGATTACGATTCCCCGTCACGTCGGACAGTTACCGGCCTGCTATAATTACAAACCCCCGAAACACTCGTATGTGGACATGAATTCCACACCCTTGTTTGAGTTCGGATACGGCCTTAGTTACACAGAATTTGAATACGCCAATCTACAAATCGCCCCGCGGCCACCGGCAAAAAAGTTCGGCCCCGGCAGCGGTGTTCAGGTCAGCCTCGACGTAAAAAATGTTGGCCAACGCGAAGGCACCGAAATCGTTCAATTGTATATAAACGATTGTGTAAGCAGTGTGACCACGCCCGTAAAGCAGCTCAAAGGTTTCAGCAGGGTAGTGCTTGAGCCGGGCCGGCAAAAGACAGTGCAATTTGAAGTCCCTGCCTATGAATTATCCCTTCTCGACCGCCATCTCAAAAGGGTTGTGGAACCCGGGACTTTTAAGGTCATGGTGGGCGGTTCATCGCAGGATATACGACTGACGGGAACCTTCGAAATAACCGATTAGCCGACGCCCTGCGGCTGTAAAGCCCGCTCAAACCGCCGGGTATTTGGGGCCGTGGTCAATGAGCGTTTTCCTAAGTAACGCTGCCGCCTGGCTTAAAAAACCTCAGGGCGGTTTCGGCATACAAACTGCCGACCAAAACAATACTTGCACTTACAGTGTTTTCTTGGTATAAGTATTGTTACCGCCAAAACCGGATTAAGCGCGTACGGGAACGCAGGATGCTTTTTCGGATGCGGTTTTCTTTGCCGATTTGGCGGTTAACTGTGCCAGGTTTTGGTTGGCAGGTTCGTATTATTTGAACAGTTTTTTTGCCCATAGTTTAAGGAGAAGGACCTTGCTTTTTACTATTAGCGGAAAACATGTCAGAATAACCGACGCCATTAAAAGCTACGCGCAGGAAAAAACTTCCAAGCTTCCTCGATTTTACGACAGTATCAACAAGGTGGAAGTAATCATCGAAGGCAACTCCGGCGGCAATTCTGAAGTGGAGATAATAGCCAGCGCCGAGCACAACAAGATTTTCGTCGTCACCCAGAGCGGCCAGGACGCCTACAAATGCATAGACGCCGCGGTGCATAAACTCGAAAGACAGCTTAAAAGAATAAAGGGCAAGGAACGCGACAGCAAGCATGGAAGCCTGCAGTGACGGCAGTTTACTGCCGGCGTTCCTTGGTGATACCGGTTTGGCCGTTAAGGACATGTAGAGTGTATTTTTTAGGAAAGGCAGAATGAAACTTGCTGATTTTGTTTGTCTCGATGCGATAATTCCCGAATTGAAAGCACACTCCCGCGACGACGCTATAGTTGAGCTTGTTACCGCACTGGACAAGGCCGGAAAGCTCGGAAAGAATAATTGTCAAAAGATTATAAAGGCCGTGGTAAAGAGAGAAAACCAGGCTACTACGGGCATGGGCAAAGGCATCGCGCTGCCTCACGTGCAGCATCTGGTGGTCAAAGACGTGGTTGCCGCCGTCGGGCAAAGCAGCAGCGGCATTGATTTTACCGCCCTCGACAAGCAGCTTGTTTATTCGGTGATACTTTTAGTCAGCCCCGCCGACAACCCCGACAAGCATTTGCAAGCCATGGAAAGCATTTTCAGGCATCTGCAAAGCGACAGGTTCCGCAGCTTCCTCAGGCAATCCCAGACCGCTGAGCAGATTAAGGACCTTCTGATGGAGGCCGACGCAAATCCCGTATTAAAACAATAATAGTTTGTGCCCGCGCGGCATAGAGGCGAAGTACCTGAGAAAATGACGCTGGAAGAAAATACCCTGGACAACCTCGTCAGCGAAACCGAGGTTCAGATAAAAAACACAAACGGCCTTCACATGCGCCCTGCCATGCAGTTCGTGGACGCAGCAAACAGATTCGAATGTGATATTACCGTCAGCAACGACCAGGCCAGCGTGGACGGTAAGAGCATTATGCAGATGACCATGCTTGCTGCCACTGCCGGCAGCAAATTGAAAATTACCGCCCGGGGTCCTGATGCCGAACAGGCCGTAAATGTCCTCAGGGAGCTTGTCGAAGAAAAAAACTTCAATGAGAAGGCTCCTAAAGCAAGGAAAAAGAACTAATCCGGCTTACAGACCCGAATTCCCCCTTTTTTTCAGTTTATTTTAATGCTTACATTTTGCGCTTTTACCGGTTAAAATACTGCGGTTATGAAGGTCAAAAACGGCATAGCAGTTTCGCCGGGCATTGCCATGGGTAAATGCCTGATTATCGACTCCGAGGACTATTTGATTCCACGGCGTTCCATAAAACCTTCTCAGCTCAGAACCGAGGTACAGAAGGTAAGGAACGCCTTTGAATCGGCCATAGAAGAACTGACCGATGTGCAGGAACGAGGCAATGCTCAGCAGGCCGGTATCCAGCAGCGCCAGATGAAGGACATCTTTGCTGTTCACCTGCGTTTTTTGCACGACCGGAGCCTGCGAAAAAGAATAACCGATATGGTGCACACGGAGCTGGTCACAGCCGTTTACGCGGTATCAAAGACTCTGCGGGATGTCGCCTCCCATTTTGGGAGGATAAAAGACCCATATATTAGCGAGCGGGCCGCCGACATCTACGATATCGAAAGGCGCCTGCTGCGTCAGCTGCTCGGCAAAAAACGCGAAGATGTCAAACATCTGACCGAGGAGGTCGTTATTGTCGCCCGGCAGTTAAGCCCCACCCAGACAGCCGGCTTCAACAGGGAATTTGTAAAGGGTCTTGCCGCCGATGCAGGCGGAAGAACAAGTCATGCCGCCATTGTCGCGCGTTCTTTGGGCATTCCTGCCGTAGTGGCGCTGGAAGACTTTACCGAATGTGTCAATGGCGGTGACATCGTGATAATTGACGGCAACCGCGGCGTTGTTATAGTGGAGCCCGACGATGAAACCATCGAGCTGTATCGGCAGTATTCGAGCCAGTTTCACCAGCTCGGGCGAAAACTTGACGCCATAAGACAGAAGCCCTCTGTAACAAGAGACGGTGTGAAAATCACATTACTGGGCAATATCGAGTTTCCGGATGAGGCTGAGTTGGTCCTGGGAAAAGGCGGCGAAGGCATCGGGCTATACCGCACGGAGTTTCTGTATCTCAACAGCCCTACGGAACCGACCGAGCAGGACCATTATGACGCCTACGCCGAAACCGTGGCTGCTTTCAAACACCGTCCCGTGATTATAAGAACCATGGACCTGGGTGCCGACAAGTACACTCAGAGCCGGCGTTTCGTACCCGAACCGAATCCCTTTTTGGGCCTGAGGTCCATCAGGTTCTGCCTGAGAAATCTTGGTTTGTTCAAGACCCAGCTGCGTGCCATACTGAGGACCTCGGTGCTCGGCCAGGTCAAGATAATGTTTCCACTGATTACCAATACCCATGAGCTTATGCAGGCAAAAATGATTTTGCGCGATGTTATGGAAGACCTTGATGAGGCATCGATAGAATACAACAGGAACATCGAGATTGGAATTATGATTGAAACGCCCTCTGCGGCGCTGACGGCTTCGCCGCTGGCGAGGGACGCTGATTTTTTCAGTATAGGAACAAACGACCTTATCCAGTACACGCTTGCCGTTGACAGGGGCAATGAACAGGTTTCGACGTTGTATTCCGCCGCTGAACCGGCTGTACTTAAACTTATCAGGAACGTTGTTCAGGATGCCTGCAGGGCCGGCATAGATGTGGCCGTATGCGGGGAAATGGCTTCCGAGCCCGATTATATCATGCTGCTTTTAGGTTTAGGCATAAGGACCGTTTCCATTGCCCCGGCCATGATACCGGAAATAAAACAGGTTATTCGCTCTGTTACCATCGAGCACTGCAACAGGCTTGCCAGAAACGTACTTGCTATGACCTCCGAAAGGCAGGTTTCCAGTTTTCTGCGGGATGCCGCCAGAAAGGTGCTGCCTGAGGCGTTTTGATTACCTTTTGCCCGATTTGGTGTTTATCCGGCTCATAAATGTCTATAGCCCTGCCTTCGGTCGTATCCGCTGTCCGGAAAAAAATGCTTGTTTTTAAGTATAACATGACAATAATATGATTCTGTCGGCCCGGATTTGCACATGGGCCGGCTTATTGGTCTATAATGATTGCGGTTGAAAATTATAAATGCACGGTACCACGCCAGTAGCGCTGATTAAGTTCAAAATCGGGGGCAATCTCAGGTTTCTCTCGCACGCGGAAACAATTAAGCTGTTTCAGCGGGCCTGTGTCCGCTGCGGTATAAGGGCCCGGTACAGCCAGGGTTTTAACCCCCGTATAAAAATGTCTTTGCCTCTGCCGCGGTCTGTGGGTGTCCAAGCCGAAGATGAGCTGTTGTCTCTGCAGTTGCAGGCGCTGCCCGAGACCCGGCAATACAGTACCGCAGACGCCGAAGAACTTAAAAGCAGGCTCGCCCGACAGTTGCCTGACGGCTGTCAGGTGCTCAGCGCGGAAATTAAAGATGCCAAATCCTCGTTGCAGCCGTGTTCAGCCACCTATCAGCTGCCTGTTAAAAGTCAACTGGTTAACTGCCGGATAAAGCAAAGAATTGAAAACATATTGGCAGGCAAATCCTTGTTTGTGGACCGGCGCATCTACGGCACCGGCAGCCGGGCCGCACATAAAAAAAACCTTTACAAAAGCAAAACTGTTAACGTTCGGGGTTATTTGAAGTCGATTGACCTTGCTGATAATATCATAATCGTCGAATGCGGAATTGATTCGACAGGCTCGGTGCGTATTGATGAGCTTCTTACCCTGTTGGAGATAAAGCCGGAACATCTGGCCGCACCGGTTAAACGCACCGGCGTAAAATGGTCTGTCAGCCGGTGCTGATGTTGTTTACAGTGAATATGGAATAAAAAAATGCCAAGAGAAATGCTTATAAATATGGCTGAAAGCGAGGAATGCCGCGTTGCAGTGGTGGAGAAAGGTTCGCTTGAAGAGTTATATGTGGAAAGAACCAGTGTTGCCAGTCATGTCGGCAATATATACAAAGGCAGGGTCGTGAACGTCGAGTCGGGTATCCAGGCTGCGTTTATAGATTTCGGCATCGGCAAGAACGGTTTTCTGCACATAAGCGACCTTCACCCCCGCTATTTTCCTCACAGCCAGGACGTTTCGGAAAGTGTCGGCCGGCGCAAAGCCTTAAAGGAAAGGATACCTGTTCAGAATTGTTTGCACAAAGGAGACGAGCTGGTTGTGCAGGTCACCAAGGAGGGCATAAATACGAAGGGGCCTACTCTGAGCACATATCTGGCATTGCCCGGCACATACCTGGTCATGATGCCCTGGATGCACAAGCACGGCATCAGTCATAAAATCGAGGACATCCAGGAACGGGACAGGCTGCGACAGGTACTTGAAGAATGTGAACCGCCCAAGGACCAGGGGTTCATTGTCAGAACCGCCGGGGCGAGCTGTTCGAAATCCGACATCCAGAAAGATTTGAGGTATCTGAGCCGTTTGTGGAAAACCATTGAAAAGAGAATGGGAACCGAAAAATCGCCTGCCACGCTGTATCGTGAATCTGATTTGATAATACGTACGATGCGGGACGTTTTTAACAGTAAAATAAGCCGCATAATCTGCGATTCGCAAAGTGCCGTCCAGAGAATAAGGGATTTTCTGGCTATAGCCAATCCTCGATATGTGCCAAGGGCCGTTTATTATGACGGAAAAGTCCCTTTGTTTCACAAGTATCAGATTGAGAATGAAATTGAGAAGGTGCAGGCCCGCACGGTTGGCCTTAAATGCGGCGGCTCTGTGATCCTTGAACAAACCGAGGCCCTTGTTTCAATAGATGTCAACAGCGGTCGTTACCGCAAACAGCACAGCGCCGAGCAGACCGCCTACAACATCAACATGGAGGCCGCGGCTGAGATTGCGCGCCAGTTGAGACTGCGGGACCTTGGCGGATTGATAATCTGCGATTTTATCGATATGCGAAACGAAAGACACCGAAGAGCCGTGGAAAAAATCTTCAGAAACGCCCTCAAAAGCGACCGCGCACGTTCGAGGATATTGAGAATGAGCAGGTTCGGCGTGGTGGAAATGACCCGGCAGAGAATTCGGCCTTCTTTGCAGTCCAGTACCTATCTGGCATGTCCGAATTGCGGAGGTTCGGGGGTAATCAAAAGTCACGAATCCCTGTCTATCGAGATTATGCGGCTGTTGAACCTGGCTGTATCCGAAAAACAGGTTGTTCGCATAGAGCTTTCGGTCTCGCCGCAGGTGGCTGATTATCTGCTGAACGAAAAACGCTCTGTAATCGCCCATATCGAGCAATTTGCCGACAAACGCATCGTCATCCACCCGGACACGGCGCTGACAGGTGAAAAGCACAATATGCGATGTTATAACCCCAGAGGCAGCATACTGAACGTGCCGAAAGATTGAACTTCCCATTCAGGAGGCGTTAACGTATGCAGTTTGACACCGAATACGCACGAGAGGTAATTGAAGCTGAGGCTGCTGCAATAAAGTCCGTTACCTCCATTGTCAACGATTCCTTTTGCCGGGCCGCTGAAATGATTTACTGCTGCAGCGGCTCTGTAATAGTAAGCGGCATTGGTAAAGCAGGTATAATCGGGCAAAAGATAAGCGCAACACTTGCTTCTACCGGTACACCGAGCCACTTTCTTCATCCTGCTGAAGCAGTTCACGGTGACCTGGGCAGGTTACGCAAGGACGATATAGTGCTGGTCTTGAGCTACGGCGGCGAAACAGACGAGGTGATTCGTCTTATTAACCTGGTCAAACAGCTTGAAATCAAGCTCATAGCCATCACCGGGGACGGCCAGTCCACTCTCAGCAGGTATGCCGATGTCGTGCTTTGTCTTGGGCGCCTTGCCGAAGTCGGCCCTCTCGGTGTTGCACCCAGCGTTTCCACCACTTGCATGCTTGCTGTTGGTGATGCACTTGCCTTTACGGTTATGAAGCAGCGCAATTTCAGCGTAGAGGACTATGTAAGGTTTCATCCCGGCGGTTCGCTGGGCGCAAGGCTGATGACGGTTGAGCAGTCGATGATGTTCAGGCCGGGCGAAAAACTGCCGCTGGCTGAACTTACCGATACCGTAAAGGAAGTACTCGAAAAAACAGAGGACGTAAAACGCCACGGCGCCGTTATGATTGTCGGAAAAGATGGAACGCTGGCGGGCATAGTTACCGATGCAGACCTCAGACGTTTGATTACAAAACACGGCCAGGGCGCTTTTGAGCTTAAAGCGGGCGACGTTATGACCGCTGACTGCAAGAAAATAAGGGCCGACGCACTTGCCGCAGAGGCAACGGCCATGTTTCACAAGTACCGGGTTGATGAATTGCCTGTTGTTGACGCGGCAGACAGACCTGTGGGACTGATTGACGTGCAGGATATTGTCACCATAAAAGTTGTCGGCTGATATGCGACAAAACCTGTTTCTGACATTGTGCCGGACCTCGACCGAATGACAAAACGCTCCAAAGACCTTTCACAGATACAATTACTGGTGCTTGACGTTGACGGCGTCCTCACCGACGGGGCGCTTATAATCAACGATGATGGTTCTGAAAGCAAATGTTTCAATTCCCTCGACGGCCACGGTATCCGTATGTGGAAAAGGGCAGGCCTGAAAGTCGCTTTTCTAAGCGGCAGAAATTCCAACCCCACAAAGCACCGTGCCCGGCAGCTTGAAGTGGATTATTGTCTTCAGGATTGTCACGACAAATTGTCGGCCCTTAACAGCCTTGCGGCTCAATCGGGTATTGTGCCCCAGGCTATGGCCTACGTGGGTGACGATTTACCCGACCTGCCGGTAATGAAAGCGGTACAGTTTTCCGCTGCGGTGGCCAACGCCGTCGAACTGGTCAAACAAACTGCCGACTACGTCACTGCAAAAGCCGGCGGTTGTGGTGCCATCCGTGAGGTAATAGAATACCTGTTGAAAAAAACCGGCAAATGGTCGCAGGCAGTCGAAAAATATCTTCACAACCAGTCCTAAGCTCTGCGTGACAACTGAAAAAAACGCAATGGCCCCGAAATTACGAAAATTTCTTATATGGCTTGGTTCGCTGGGTGCGGCTGTTCTGGCGTATTTTATTATAACAGGAATCGGACAAACACCCCAAATTGATATTTACACTCCGAACGAACCCGCTGATTTTATCGCCGATACCGGTCTCGACCGCGACCGCAAAAGCGCTGCTGTCGTTGGTGACGTGGGCGTGGAAGCCGTGGAAAAGGCAAGATATCTGGAGTTTAACAAACAAAAACAGATAGAAAGGGAGTTTGGTTTTGAAAAGCTCCTGCACGAACAGGGCCGGCTCTGGGAAATAGAAAAACCCTTCATGAATATTTATAAGCCGACTTTCAAGTGCCTGCTGACCGCCGACAACGGCAAGGTCAGGGTAGAAACTGTTGTTGGAAGGCCCAGTCCGAAGGATGCCACGCTTACGGGCAACGTTGTTGTTCATATTATGCCCGAAAGCGATAGTAAAATCAGCGAAAGTTTTATTTATCTCGACGACCTTGTTTATGTCAGTGACAGGTCGCAGTTTTCCACAACCGGGCCTGTTGAATTCGTCTCCAAGGACGCCAGAATGCTCGGCAGGGGCCTGGAAATGGTCTATAACGGCGCCACAGAGCGCCTTGAATATCTCAGGATAGTGGATTTGCATAGCCTGCATCTTAAACAAGCTCCCGGCCCAGCCCCAGCTTCCGCACAACAAGTCCCCGTGGAGGCTCCCGCAGCAGGTACCGCCAAACCTGCCCAGCAGCCGGAAAAACAAACCGTATCGCAGGATTCTCAAAAGCCCCTGCCGACACAAAAGCAGCCTGTGCCCTACACGGCTGTATTTAACAAAAACGTTGTTATTGACAGTACCGAGCAGATAATTTTTGCCGACAGGCTTTGCATAAACAATATCTTTCTGTCAAGCTCAACTGAGCAAGTCCCTGAAATGCGCTCACAACCGGCCCGTAAAAGCGAAACCGCCGGCTCAGAAACTTCGCAACTATCTTCACCCGCGGCCCAAAGTAGTGTCCCTGTCGAGGCCGCTGCGCCGGCCGAACCAAACCAAAGCCAAACCGATATTGTCGTAACCTGCGACAACGGCATTGTTGTTACACCCGCCGACCTTCCTGAAACTATGAGAAATGCCCTTGAGGCCGGCTTTGCCCCTGCCGGTATCGAACACAGCAAAACGCCGGCTGCAGAAAACTACGAGGGCAGAACAAAATTTATTGCCGAAAAAATCGATTATTGCGCCGTCACCGATAATATCATCGCCCCGGGTGCTTCCGAGCTTACGTTTTACACAATGGATACCGCCGAAGACGGAACCCGGACATCCGTTCCGGTAAAAATAACCGCCCGCAAGACAGTATTGTTTGAGTCGAAACTGAACCAGGCCGTTTTTGAAGGTGATTGCGTGTGCACAATGACCCGCCGGGACCCCAACGTGCTGCGCCTATATACGCTTACGGCCCCGAAGCTTTTGGCAAATATATCCTCCAGCCAGGCAAGTGAGGTTAAAGGTATAGGCGGCAATATGGAACACCTGACCGCAACCGGCGGGATGGTCAGACTTGCAATGGTCAAGACCGCCCCGCAGCAATATCCCGATGCAGGCCAACCGAAGATTCTTGGCGGCGTTGAACTAAAGTGCAGCCGGTTTGATTTTGACAACGCTCAGCAGATGTTTGTCGCCGCAGGGCCGGGTGTATTGAAGGTTGATAATTCGAATGTCTCTGAGCCGCAGCGTGGTTCCGGTAAATTTAGTTTAAGGCGCCGCTGCTATGCTTTTGTGCGTGATTTTGATACGTTGAAGTATTTTTCGCGGACAAACGAAATCCTCGCCGACGCCGCATCGCAGCAGATTATCCTCGACTATATACCCGTTGGTGATGACGGCTCCGACGAACAAATCAGGGCCACAGCCGGCCATATAAAGGCAAACCTCGTGGAAATAGCCGCCGGCCAGACCGACCTTGCCACGCTTTATGCTGACGGCGGGGTGACATACCGGGAAGGTAATACTGAGTTTGTGGGCGGGCGATTATTCTATGACCACGACAGGTCGCTGATGACCGTCAACGCCGACCAGCTTCAGCCGTGTTACTTGAACGGCGCAGCCGTTGATGCAATCGAGTACAATCTCAAGACCGGCAAAATCAAAACTAAAGTTGTCGCCCCCGGCCCGATGCGGTTAAGCAGATAGTCCCGCCTGAACGGAAATCCTCTCGGCAGACTTTCCTGGTGAGATATTCACCCGCAAAGGTTTTCCAAATCCTGCAGGCTTAGTTCGTCTAAGCGGGCGACAATTTTTTCAGCGCCAGCAAGCTGGTCCGCGTGGTAGGAATTCGTCACCGCCACAGTGTGCATGCCCGCCTTTACAGCAGCTTGCAGGCCCCATCGGGAGTCCTCGACCACAACACACTCGCCTGCTGAGATGGTCTTTTTTGTTTCTTCGTTCAGTCTCCGCAGGGCCTTCAGGAATCCTTCCGGGTGTGGTTTGCCTTTTTTCACGTGCTCGGCTGAGACTATTGCCTCGAAATAATCGCGCAGCCGGGCATCTGCCAGAATCAGTTCAATTTCAGCCAGCAGCGCCCCTGAGCATATAGCCATAGGTATTTGGGCCGCCTTGAGCATACCGAGAAAGTCTCGCACCCCTGCTATTATTTTGCCCTCTGTTTTTGCGAATTCTTCGAATATGCGGTTCTTCTGCCTTATCAAATCTTCGATATTCTGTTTGTTAAGGGACAAATTATTTCGTTGGCTTACCTGTTCAAAGCAGTCAAAATCAATAAAGCCAAGGTAATCTTTGTAGTAGTCCCTTGGGGTTATTTCGATTCCGAACTGCTCCAATACGCGATTGAAAGCCCGCAGATGCAGAACTTCCGAATCTGTTATCACCCCGTCAAAATCGAATATAACCGCTCCAAGCATAATTTCGTCGAGTCACGTTATTCGGTCGGTACCGGCCCGACGATTGGCTGGTAATGGGTTAATGTCGATTTGTCGCCGCTGCAAATCAGTTCGGCTATAGCCGTTATTGCCGGCGCGTTTTTGGTAATATACCTGTGGGCAACCATGGCCTTGTGTTCCCGCATGGTTATTTGCTGACCGTTTGCACTGTTGCCCTGCTGACAACTGCCGTATGCGGTCATATCGAGCTTGGTACTTGCCTGGCGGCAAAACAGGTATCCGTTAATTAAAGCTATCCCAATATCCACCAGTGCCCTGCCGTACAGGTCCATATATTCGTTGCCGTTTTCCTTGACAAACGCAATGCACTTTTTTAACTGCTCGGTGCCGTGTGCGAGTTTTTCCAGAAGGTCTTTCAACCGGTTGTCATACTCGTGTTGTTTCAACTCATCGAGCAGTTTCTCCGCTGTGCCGCTGCATACCCCGCGGACAGCGGCAACAACCTGAAGCTGACTTGTTCCCTCGTAGATGGTTGTGATTCTGGCATCGCGTGCATGACGTTCGCAGGCATAATCGCGCATGTAGCCGCTTCCGCCGAGCACCTGAACGGCATCGTACGCGACGCTGTTGCACATCTCCGAGCAGTAGTACTTGCTCATGGGCGTCAGCATCGCCGCGTATCTTTTGTGTTTTCTGCAGTCGTTCTTGAGCTGTTTGGCCAGCTCTTTGTCGTCCTGTTGGCATTGCTGCAGGCGTTTGTTGAGACCAATCTCAAGGTCCACAATTTGTGATGTATGGTAAAGAAGTGCACGGCCGGCTTCTATGGCAATCTTGCTTTCTATGAGCATGTCCCGCACTGCGGGCAGGTTCTCAATCGCTGTTGCGAACTGTTTCCTCGAAGCCGCATAATCCCTGGCAACCCGAAAGGCGGCTTCTGCTATACCCAGTGACTGACCCGCTATACCGATGCGGGCGCCGTTCATAAGGCTCATAACATAAGTTACAAGCCCACGCTGACGCTCGCCGATGAGCTCACAGGGCGTGTTATTAAAAAATATTTCGCAGGTAGGCGAGCCATGAATACCGAGCTTGTCTTCCAGCCGGCGGATTTGCACCGTCGGTCCCTGCTCGGCCACGAACAGGCTCAGCCCCAGCCCGCCGCTTCTGTCCGGTTCGCTGCGCGCAAGAACCAAAAGCACCTCGCCGCAGCCGTTGGTTATAAACCGCTTTACACCGTGCAGAAACCAGCTGCCTTTTTCATCCTTGAACGCACGCACCTTTACCGACTGCAGGTCCGAGCCGGCGTCCGGTTCGGTCAGCACCATTGCACCCGTGACCCGGCCGGCGGAAAAATCGTGCAGGTATTTTTCCTTAATCTCTTCATCGGCAAAGGCGTTTATGGTCTCTGCTATTCCCTGTAGCCCGAATATGTTCATAAGTGCCGCATCGGCGCGTGAGACAATCTCTATGGCCATCGAGTATACAAAGTTCGGAAAATTCAGGCCCCCGAATCTGTACGGCAGAGTAACACCCATTACCTGGGCCTGTGCAAGCTTCTCAAGACATTCCTGCATTGCCTTGGGCCGGGTCACTGAGCCGTCCGGATTGAGGGTGTTGCCCTGCCGGTCGATTTCTTCCGCCCGGGGCGCTATGAATTCGGCGCTAAGCCGGCCCAGCGAGGCAAGCACCATATCGTAATTCTGCAGCGCCTCGACTGCGTCGGCGGGTGCATAATCAAACCGGCCGGCATACTTGAAACCGTCTTCGCAAAGACCAGCTATTTCGCCAAGGTCCATGTCCCGCAGCAGAAACTGCAAATCATCGTTGTCTGTGTAAAAATTTGCCATAATCTCGTATTGCGTATTGCGTATTGCGTCCCGTGCTCTCACGTGCCGAACGAGCAACGAGTCACGAGTCACGAGCGACGAATCTAATTGCTTTTATCATTCTTGGCACGACCTCGTTGAGGTCGCCGACTATTTTGTAATGTGCGATGCCGAATATGGGCGCATCGGGGTCGTTGTTGATGGCGATAATCTTTTGGCTGCCGCTCATGCCCGCCTGATGTTGAATTGCGCCGCTGATTCCCACCGCTATATACAAACCTGGCCGAACCGTTGTGCCGGTTTGCCCGACCTGATGGTCGCTATCGATGAAGCCTAAATCAACCGCCGCCCTCGTAGCGCCGGGCGCGGCACCAAGACAGTTTGCCAGCTCCCATATAAGCACAAAGTTGTCCCTGCTGCCTACGCCCGCGCCGCCTGCAACGATTACCCTGGCGGCTTTAAGGTCCACTTTTTTGGCCTGTTTGTGTTCGGCCAGTATCTCAAGGGGCAAATCCTCTTGCGAAAGCTTTACTTTTTCAGTGACAACTTCGCCGCTGCGTGTGGCGTCGGGTTCGGGCATCAGCATTACGCCCTCGCGGACGGTTGCCATTTGCGGCCAGCGGTCGTAATTTATGATGGTGGCGATTATATTGCCGCCGAAGGCCGGCCTTATCTGAAAAAGCAGGTTCTCGCAAAGCCGGCCGTCACCCGCCAGCCGGTGATTGCCGATCTGCAGATCCGTGCAGTCGGCCGTCAGCCCCGCCTTTATAGCGCTTGCCACCCTGGGCCCGAGGTCACGGCCGGTGACTGTGGCTCCGTAAAGAACAATTTGCGGTTTGTGCCTGCCAATCAATTCAACGATTACTTTTGCGTAGCTGTTTGTCTGGTACGCCTGCAGAAGCGCATCCTCCACCATATATACCTTGTCGGCGCCGTAATGTATTAGTTTCGTTGCAAGGCCCTTGACGTTGTCACCGAGCAGCACCGCTGCGGTCTTTACGCCGAGTTTCTCAGCCAGCCTGCGGCCTTTGCCAAGCAGTTCGAGCGGCGTATCGGCCAGCCGGCCGTTATGCTGCTCGGCAAACACCCACACCTGGCCTTTTTTATTAACCTCGATCATAATTCGTGTCTCGTGCCTGACTTTTGCCAACTGTCACGAAATTGTCTTGTCTTCTATAAGCTCGTGTATCATTTCTGCAATGCCCTTATCGTCAGGTGCAACTTCCTTACTGTCTTTTGCAGCAAGGACCACGTTCTGGATTCTGTGTACTTTGGTTGGCGAGCCGCTTCGGCCGCACCAGCTCAAATCGGCATCGATAGCCTCTAAGTCCCACTGTTCAATCAATAACCCTTTTTCTATTAGGGCGGCGGATTCTTTTTCAACGAGGTTTTTAATTTCCGGCTGGCCGGCGGCCAAATCCTGAGATTTGATTCTTTGTTCAATCTCGTATCGAGTGCGCGCGTTTTTGTACTTCATCATCTTCTTTGCTGCTGCAACCCTGGGCTCATTGGCCTTATCGGTGACAGTAAGCAGAACGCGAAGTTTCGTTCTGACCTGTTGCCAGCCGTTACCAACGTTCCTGCGGACAGTTATGTTTTTGCCGTTAAGTTCGACAAGTTCTTCGACATAAGTAATCTGTGTGATGTCGAGTTTCTCAGCAAGCTGGGGGCCTACCTGTGCCGTATCGCCGTCGATGGCCTGTCTGCCGCAAAGAACTATATCATAATCAAGTTTTTTCACGGCGCAGCTTAGGATATAGCTGGTTGCGAGGGTGTCGCTTGCGGCACAGCGGGCATCCGTAATCAGAATCACATCGTCAGCCCCGCGGTAAAGGCATTCACGCAGTACCTGGGCCGCTGCCGGCGGCCCCATAGTTACAGCTGTTATTCTGCCGCCGAACCTGTCTTTAATCGCCAGGGCCATTTCCAGCGCGTTGAGGTCTTCGGGATTGAAAATCGCCGGCAGGGCCGAGCGGTTGACCGTGCCGTCATCGTTCATTGCCTGGCCGGTGATTCTTTTGGTATCCGGCACCTGTTTTACCAGAACTACGCAGTTATAAGCCACTGTCTGCCTCCTTGTTGCCGGCAAAGCTGTCTATAACTGTTGCCGAAAACCGCTTAGTTTAACGGGTTTTAGCGCCGGGTCAAGGCCAAAAGCTATATTGATTGCTTTACAGTCGGGGGCCTGCATGTGTTTACTGTAACTTTTGGCGGGATGACGGCTTACAGCCGTTACGAGTAGTCCTTAAAACCACCGGCAGGTCACCGCAAGCCCAAAAAGCGGCCAACTGTCTGTGCGCCCGAAGCTCAACCGGGCTCATTCTTTTGGCCTTCACCGGTTACAGCAGGAACAAACTAATCCATATCCCTGGCAAAAAAACCACGGCACTGTTGGTTATTGACATAGGGGTCCTCAGGGAGTATTATCTGTGCCGGGATTTATCCTCAGGCAAAGGAGTGTGTATAAACAGGGCAAAAACGACCGAACAAAAAGCGTTTTTGCACATGATGCCGGATTGTCGTGTAATATGGAACATTCTGCCAAAGGATTGATAATATGGACGGTTCAGAAACGAACTCCCCGCAAAATCAGACATCTTCAACACATATTAATCAGCAGGCCAATATCTATGAGGATGAAATAAATTTACTTGATTATCTCAAAGTTCTCTGGAAGCGAAAGGGCCTCATTTTAATAGGCACGGTGGTGCCGACCGTAATTGTCAGCCTGGCTGTTATGCTTTCACCGCGCAGGTTCAAAGCGAGCTATACATATAATGTTGAAAACAAGACAAACAGTGTTGTAAGCAATTGGGGCCTGGACGAAAAGAATTACAGGTTGTTGCTTGTGCGGTTCTACAGCGACGAAAACGCAGCCGGAATCGCAGCTAAACTGCGGGAAAGGGGGCTAAAGCAGCAGGCCAATGCGGTTGATTCGGGCACAAAAACCCTCACCGAGGCGGTGAACTTCGAAGTTTTCCCGTCGTTCAAAGACCCGTCAATAAAAGCGGTGATAAATAACGCCGAAAAACTGGACTTCGTTTACCAAAGCAAAGCTCAACTGTTAAGTGTTACTATAGCTGCTGCGCCCAAAAATGATATTGCTCCGTTCACGGCTGCGATAAGGGACAATTTCGAGAATGTCATGCCTTTGTACGACATACAGGACCATCTCGAAAACACCATAACACAGCTCAGAGCCGAAAATGCTGGTCTTGAAAAAAACCGGTTTGACACTGCATTGGCTGTGAAAAACAACAGGTCGGTTCTAAGCAGGTTGAAAAACTTAAAGACGGAACTGCCCCAGAGGCCCGCCGAGAGCGTGGTTTTACAGCTTGATATTGGGGACAACCCGGAGTATCTTCCTGTAGAATACCGGATACAGGCCGTTGAATCAAAGATAACAGGCCTTGAGGGTGAACTTGAGGCGGATGCAGAAAAATACAATTTTAATATGGGGTTGCTGGCCTTAAACAAAAAACTGCTGGACCATGTAAAAAAACAAATGTCCTCTTATTACACAATTCAGGAATTTCACAGCTTTCTGGTAAACTTGGCTGATAGTTATAATCGCGATGACTTAAAGAGTCACTTGAATTCATACGCCACAACGATAGACAGCAGGATTATGGCAAGCG
>DATKWV010000208.1:0-23110 GCA_035529405.1 Sedimentisphaerales bacterium
GATGCGCACGACTCGTTAACCGCCTGCGGCTTTATAGGCCTGCAACTGCATTATATTTACCAGGACAACCAGAAAAATAAGACTGTGCGCTGGCGCAATATTCGCATAAAGAACCTTTGCAAGTAGGGTTGCCGGCTAAAGGCCAGGAAGTAAAGGCTCAGGGATTTTTTTTCGCGTCCAGGAAATCCTGCAGTATTTCGGCGGCTGCGACAGCATCGAGCGGCTTTCGCTTGTTCTTTTTCTTTCTGACACCACGGGCAAGCGATTCCTGCTCGGCGCTGAACGTGGTCAGACGTTCATCCTGAAAATGGACGGGGATTTGCAGGTGCTGCTTTAATTTGTTGGCGAACTTCATTACTAATTCAGCCTGCGGTCCGACAGAGCCGTCCATATTCAAAGGCAGGCCCAGGACAACAGCATCGGCATTTTCGCGGCTTACCACCTCGATAATTCTGCTTATGAACTGTTTGGGAGTATCTATGACAGCCAGCGGCGAGGCAATAATTTCCAGCCGGTCGCAAATGGCCAGACCTGTGCGTTTTCGGCCGTAATCTATCGCCAGGTATCTCATAAGAACTTTTCGCCGGTGCCGCCCTCCAGCATATCAAGCAGCTCCTTTAACCTGCCGGCCTGCTCTACCGGGCAAACAAGCGTGGCATCAGGGCTGTGAACAACAATCACATTCTCCAGCCCAACGGCTGCAATCAAATGTCCCCTGTCTTCGGTAACGAAAATACTGTCTTTGCAGTCCAGAAGCTGTACCTTGCCGGCTGCAAACTTGTTATTCTCTGCGTCCGAAGGCAGGATACCGGCCAGCGCACTGAACGAGCCGACATCAAGCCAGCGACAATCCAGCCTGATTGCATATACGTCACGGGCCTTTTCCATCACGGCATAATCAATGCTCATTTTGGGCATTTTAATAAACCATTGCTGCAGCGCAGCCAGTCGCTGCGCACCTTGCCATTGAGCCTTGATTGCAGCAAGCGGTTCGGTGGACTCGGGCAGGAATTTTGCCAAATTCTCAAGTATAGCAGCCGCCTTGAAGACAAACATACCGCAGTTCCAGAAGTATTCACCGGTTTTAATATATCGACCTGCGGTACGCTCGTCGGGCTTTTCTTTGAAAGCGGTAACGGAATAGATTTTGTTTTCGCAGCAGGGATACTGTTGCGGCTGTACACACTTGATATAACCTAAATTGGTATCGGCAAAGGCCGGCTCAATGCCAAAGGTAATTATAGACTGAGCATTTTTATTGGCGAAAACCAGGGCATCCTTCAGGGCCTGCTGGAGAACCTGGGCCGGCTCCAGTAAATGGTCGGCAGTTACCACAGCCATTGTTGCGTCACTGTCAAGGCTTGTAAGCACAGCGGCGGCCAAACCTATAGCCCCAGCGGTATCACGCACAGCAGGTTCGCCAATAATGTTATCCGCCGGAAGCTGCGGCAGGTTCTCAGCAACAAGGCCAGTATAAGCGACGTTGGTCAATACCAGTATTTGAGCCGGCTTAAACACGGACAGAAGGCGTTCATAGCAAAGCTCAAGCAGGGTTTTGTCATCAAAGATTTTCAGGACCTGTTTGGGACGTTTTCGACGGCTCAGGGGCCATAACCTTTTTCCGCTGCCCCCTGCCATTATCACCGCATAATCCATCAGCTATGCTCTTACATTCAGACCGGTTTAAAACTCAACCTTATCACAGCAAAAACCGCTTGTCAATCTCAGTAACCGACTGCATCCGGCCGGCAAGCTCCTCATAACCGGTCCTGCCCATTAGCGCAAACGTGGCCTTTTTGCCCAGCTCCACGGCAGGCTGGTCATAAGGATTGATTTCAAACAAGGCACCGGCAAAAGATGTCGTTACCTCGTAAAGGTAAATAAACTGCCCGAGCGTATAGGCGTCGACCCTGTCGAAAAAGACCGTCAGGCACGGACGTTTGTCCAGCAAAAGCGCGTACTCGGTGGCACTTTTTTCGCTGTTGAGCAGGTCTGAAAAGTCGGCGTTCTCAAGATATTTTAACACCGGCGCCGAATCAGGCGCAGCGCCGATTTTCAGCTTTCGCTCAAAATCCCCCACCTGTAAAAAAGTAAACAATTTGTCATTCGGCCCCTCGCGGTATAACTGCACCTGGCTATGCTGGTCTGTAGCTCCCAGCGCCCTTACCGGCAAGGGACCTATATGTACGTCGTTTCCCGAAAGGTCTTTTGCCTTGCCCAGACTCTCAGCCCAAAGCTGACGATACCAGTCGGCCAGGTCCTTCAAAGCGTAGCAGTAAGGCATCATTACCGAGATTCTTTTCCCGTGGTTGTAAAAGTAATAATTGATAGCCGCGTTGACGGCAGCAGGATTTTTATCGAAGTCTTCACAACTGACCCTCGTATCCATATCCGCGGCGCCTGCCAGCAGTTCGTCGATGTCAATCCCGCACAAGCTTGCGCTGAACAAACCAACGGCGCTTAAGACGCTGAATCTTCCTCCGACACCGTCGGGTATATCCAGGCATTGAAACCCGGCGTCCTGCGCGATTTTGCGCAGTGTTCCTTTCTGCGAATCCGTGGTAGCAACAACCAGGTTTTGCAGGGCCTGCCGCCCGAGCCTGTCTAAAATCAGCTGCCGGACAAACATAAACTGGCCTGCTGTCTCTGCGGTTTCTCCCGATTTGCTGATAACGTTAAAAACGGTCCGCTGTAAACCATCATCGCCCAGCCAGTCGAAAAACGAAGTCAACTGCACCGGGTCAACATTATCAAAGACAAACAAGCGGGGACCTTTGCGCTGTGCGGGGTCAAGATTGTACATGTACGGGTTCAGGGCAGTCTGCAGGGCAATGTTTCCCAGCGCTGAGCCGCCGATGCCAAAGACCACGAGGTTGTCACACCCAGGTTTTAGTCTGTCGGCAAGCTCTTTTACCCGCGTGGCGGTTTCAGAATTGAAAGGCAAATCACGATACGGGGTTTTTCCGGCGCGTCTTTGCCGGTTTAATTCTGCAATTAAGGGCGTGGTTTTTTCGGCAAGTGTTTTCAGGGCCGAGTCGGTAATGCCATGCTCAGGCCCAATAACTTCTGCGGTAACATTTTTGTAGTAAAACTTTATCTGAGTCTGAGCCATTTACATATCCTTTCGCGTTTATCAGGGTAGAAAATCGGCGCAGTCATTATCGGCAGAGGTTTCCTGTATTTGAAGCTGGTTCGTCGGCCAGCCCATTGCTTTAGCCACACCAACGGCAAAGCGCCAGTTATCGGCGTCACTGTTGAAAATGGATACCCGGCTGCGGGACGCGGCCATTGCGACGGCCTGCGGCATATCCAGGTATCTCAGGACATTGAGAAAACACGGTCCCTGCTGATGAGACTGCGGCAGGTCGGTCAGTAAAAGGCCTTCGATACTTTCTTCAAAAAGCGGCGCGTACAGCACGATACCCGCCATATTTGCCTTTGCCTGAAGATACAGAGGAACCGACGCAAATGATTTTATATTTCTTAATGCCGCAGCCGCACGTGTTATGTCCCAAAGCTGCATGCCATCAAGTGTCTGGCCCAGCAGCATAAACCGCCGGCGAAGCTGGGTGTGCGCAAATTCCTCGCCGCCGACCGCGGTCGGGCCAATGCCGCGAGGCGGCAAATATGCTATAGCATCGGCGCTGTTGATTACGGCCTGTGTGAGTCGCTTGAAGGTGTCCTCGTCGCCCTGCGGCACAGCCAGGGACTCGAAGATTTCAGGAAAACCGACACAAAGTGCAGCCGCGAACCGAGGCCACTGCTGCCGGTCAATTACGTTTAGAATGATTCTGCGCGGTTTTTTCAGGTCGGCCCTGCGCATCACGTATAACGGAAGAACAATACCGCCCTGACTGTTAAACTCGAATACTCTCAGGCTGATATTGTTTCGTTCAAGGCTGGATACGCGGGTCAGGTTTAGCGGCCCTGCGTCAGTATCGCTGGGCCAGCCGCGAAGTGATTTTTCCCGCAATATCTTTATCTGGTCTCGTTGCTGAGCGTTCCACTGCTCTGCGGTTTCAGGCAAGGCCGGGACAGCGGCCCTGGATGTGAAGGATTCCTGAATTCGTGTGTTTAACTGGTCGGCAGGCAGTGCCTGGAATACCTTAAGCTGCTCTGGTTCGAAAAACTTCACCGCAGGTTTATCAATCAGGACATCTTCACCTTTCAGGAATCGATTGAACCACTCGAAGGCGTTCACCCGCGAGTTCTGTGTATCCTTGTGCGGGCCTTCGGTTATACAAAGGCCGAGTTTATCTTCAGCTCCATAAAGCCTGTAAATACCGCGGACCTTTTCGTGAAGACGCACCACTCCGTCAAGCGGGAAAAGCTCGTCCTTGTCGCAGTTTGATATAAGCAGCGCCCTGGGCGCAACCATCGCTGCCACCTGCGGGTAATCCCAGCGGTAAGTATTGACTAAGAACATACAATCACAGTGACGCTCGACACAGCCGTCCACGACATAATTCTGCAAATCGGTCATTCCGGCCACCGGCACGGCAGCCTTTATCCGCTCATCGACAGCGGCCAGCCACCAGGTGTATGCGCCGCCGCCCGATATGCCTGTGACACCGAGACGCCGGCTGTCCACTTCGGGACGGGTCTGCAGGTAATCAAGGGCACGTATGCAATTCCAGGCCTCAACACCGGCTGGCGTGTAGCCGCGACTGTTCCACCACCACATATCATATCTATAGGTACCATGATGTATGCCCTCGATTTCGCCTAACTGCAGCGAATCGATAACCAGGGACACATAACCGTTACGCGCAAACCACGCAGGGTGGTGCTGATAGTGGGTCTTGTTACCGTAGCTTATCCCGTCTTTCTTGACCTGGCTGTGGCCGCAAACATAAAGAACAGCAGGCGCCGGCGCATCGAGGTTTCGCGGTATATAGAGGTTGCCGGTAACGTACAGGCCCGGCCGCGATTGGAAATATATCTTTTCCACGACAAACTGGTCGTGTTCAATTCTGCCGGTGACAACGGGCTTAAGGTCGGTTTTGGGCGGCAGCGGGTCGAGGCCAAGCATTTCAAGAAGCTGTTTTTTGTACGTTATGCGTTTCTGTTTCCAGTCTTCCAGATTTTTTACGTCGGCCAGACACCGGTCACTCAGCCTGGCCGTTTCAGTTTTGAAATAGCCGGCAAACATGCCGTCGGCGGTTTCATTTGCCAATTGCTGAGATGAGGTCTGAGGCACCTGTGCAGCACACCCCAGGAACAAAACCAAAATCAAACAGGTACAGCCAGACAGACGCTTTCCGGTTGATGTTACTGTGCCCGTGTCCATTATTATTCTCCAATAGGTCAATTAATGCAGCTTTTGGAAATATTCAGCTCACAGCCTTGACAGGCCGGCGTATTTTACCATAAGAGACTTGGTTTGGCCCGAACTAAATTCCACAACCGCGATACTGTTTTCGCCCATATCATGGAACTGCCGGACAGTGCCCACCCCGAAGGTTTTGTGCGTAACCCGCTGGCCCTGGGCGAAAGCCTGCCCCTGGTCGTATTCTGCAAAGGATAACAAGGCATTTTCACCTTCTTTAAGAGCCTGTTCGGCCACGGGACCAAGCTCATAGAGAAAAGGTGAAGGGGTGGTTCGCAGCAGTTGGCCGTGTATAGTCCGGTACCTTGCGGAACTTATGTAAAGATTTGTTTTTGCGCGTGTTATGCCGACAAAAAACAGTCTTCGTTCTTCTTCCATCTCTTCGGCGTCGTCACAGCTTCTTTCGTGCGGCAGCAGGCCGTCCTCCAGGCCCACGATAAAAACATTTTCAAACTCCAGGCCCTTTGCGTTGTGCAGGGTCATTAAAGCGACCCGCTGCGAGCCGGTATCGTAACTGTCAACGTCGCTAAAGAGCGATATTTGCTGTAAATAATCAAGCAGCGAAGGCTGTTCGGCGGACCGCTGGTATTGCGCGGCATCATTTATCAGTTCGTTGACATTATCGATTGCATCACCGGCCTGCTGGCCCTGCTCTTTCAGAGACTGGGCCAATCCTGAATCGTTAAAAACAAGCTCAATGACAGCCGCAACAGGCATCGATTGGCCCGTATTTAACGTGGTCTGCCTGAAACGCTCAATCAAGTCAACAAATACGGCAACCTTTGTTTTCGAAGCCTGCGAAAGAGACTGTACCTGGGCTGCCCTGGCAATCGCATTATAGAAAGTAATATTGGTTAAGCCTGCATAAGCACCGATTTTGCTTATAGTGGTTTTGCCTATACCGCGTGCGGGTGTGTTTATAATACGCAACAACGCAACCTGGTCACTGGGGTTGACCAGCACCTTCAAATACGCCAGTACGTCCCTGATTTCCTTTCTGCCGAAAAATTCCACGCCGCGGACAATCTGGTAGGGTATCTCGTTTCTTATAAATGCCTTCTCCAGCAGCCTGCTCATACTGTTGACGCGATAGAACACGGCTGTGTCTTTGGCGGATGCGCCTTCGGCAATAAGCTGTCTTATCTGCTGTGCTGCGCTTTCGGTTTCCTCGATTTCGTCTTCAAAGACCTGAACACACACACTGCCTGCGGCATTTTTTGTCGGAATCAAAGTTTTGGGTTTTCTGCTGCGGTTAAAAGAAATCAGGCTGTCGGCAATACTGAGAATATCAGGGACACTTCTGAAATTCTGCTCGAGCTTTACAACAACGGCATCGGGCCAATCCTTCTCGAAGGCCAGTATGTTGCCGATGTCGGCGCCACGCCAGCGGTATATTGACTGGTCCGGGTCGCCCGTGACACAAATGTTACCGTGCACCGAAGCGATGGATTTTGCAATCTTGTACTGGGCGTGATTCGTATCCTGATATTCGTCAATAAGTATGAATTTGAACCGGTCGCCCAGCTGGCGACATATATCAGGGTAAGCCTCCAGCATCAAGGCGGTTTTCATCAGCAGGTCGTCAAAGTCCAGGGCATTTGCCTTGGTCAGTACGGATTGATAAGCAGCGTAAACACGGGCCACGTTCCTGGTAAAAAACTCGTCTGCCTGCTGATGGAACGTTTCGAAATCTATGAGCCTTTGTTTCAATGCGGATATGGCATCAAGCATTCTGGCTGGAGGAAAACTTTTTGTTTCAAGTTCGCAGTCTTTTACGGCCTGTCTGATACAGGCGGCCTGCTCGGCAGCATCATAAATACTGAAATTCGGTCTTATTCCCGCTGCGTCGGCATAGTTTCGCAGGATTTTTACACATAAAGAATGAAAGGTACTGATGTGGGCGCCGCCATAAGCGCCCGGCGTGTCCAAATACCGCGTTTTCATTTCATCAGCAGCCTTGTTCGTGAATGTCAGGGCACAAATGCTGCCCGCGCGAACACCCGAAGCAATAAGAGCTGCGATGCGGCAGGTAATCACGCGGGTCTTGCCGCTTCCCGGCCCGGCAATTACCAGCAACGGTCCATCGCGATGGGAAACGGCCTTCTGCTGGCAGACAGTTAGCTGGTCATAATTCATTGTCTTAAAAAACTTGCTGTCACTGTGTCGGTTTTAACTGCTTTAGAAGCTGCTGCTGTTGCTGTTTTAACTGCTCGGCAAGCTGGGGGCGTTCGATTTCTATGCGGCTGAGCAAATCCCGCTGAAGCTGGACAGGATACTGGGCATCGTTAAGAAAACCAAGCAAAGCAAAATATCTCAACATCCTGAAATCAGGCATCTCAAGTCTCTTCTGCTCCGTGTTCGTGGTCTGGTAACGGTCGTAAATCTCCTGCGCCATCTTTTCCCTGCTGAATGCCTCATTGTCATCTCGAAAAGCATACCTGAAGTAGCTTTCCTGCAGGAGCATTTCAATCATTTCCCTTGCGTCTTTCTCGCTTAGATTCTGCAGTTCCTCTTTCAGACGGTCGCGTATAAACTGCGTCAGCGAGACCTTAAACTCGTCCATCGGATACAGTTGCCTTAACTGGTTATAAATTCTTACGGCCTGGCGCTGCAGTCCCCCCTGGTAAAAAGAAAAAGCCGCGTTTATAAGCATATTGCGATGGCCTATCTGTATGGCCTCATAACCGACCTTACGGTTGTTTTTGTATTTTTCCAGCACTTTGAGCGTGGCCTGGTTATACGATTCGAACATCCGCAGGTCCGGTCTTAAGAATATATCTTTTTCCATCGGCCCAACAACCGTATCACCACCCTCTGCCGACTCCTGCGACAAGGTGTCGCTCGCAGGCTGCCGTACCTCGAAAATAAATGTTTTCCCGTAGCGGAACAGGGCCTGCAGGCTATTTAATATAAGACGGTCAATGTTCGTTTCATCCATTCCGACCGTTCTGGCGGGGTCCCGTGTAATTTGCTGCAATCCCATATAGCCCCAGTAAATTGCGTGACAATCGGCATGGCGCCAGTCCAAAGGCAGACGGTTATTCGGGTCGTTCCAGTTGACAGGGCCGTAAGTTTTGTTCAATTGTCGCATCAATCCAGGCTCAAGTTTCCAGACATTGCGCAGTATATAGGCCTTTGCGAAGATATCGAATTTCTCCAGGGCCTGCGACGTCCTGAACCTGTCTATGACGTTAAAAGCGGCCACGTCAAACCTGTGCGGGTTCTGCCGCAAAGACATGTAATTCTTCACGAACGCATCGCCATCGGCATCGGCAAAGTTTTCGTCGGCCGCTCTCAGCGCCCCCACGAAGGCACCGACATCATTACTTTCAGCAATCTGCCGCCAGTCCCAGGTGACATCGGCAAGAGCATCAAAATAGGATTCCGTAGCAGGTCCAAGCAAAGCCTCCATTTCCTCGGCCAACTGCAGCTTGTAATACTTGTGCACATCGTCGCTTTCGGAGCCTATTTTGTGCTGGAATATCATGCCCAACTGAAAATATAGGCTGCTGCTTTCGGGATTGATCGCAATGCCCTGGTCGCGCAGCAGCTCGTAGCCGTTTTTTACCCATCTCCATCGCTGCTGAGGCTGGGTGGCAGGAAAGCAGACCGATATATTATAAGCCATATTCCACGCCTGCCACTGCCAGACCTGGGCAAATCTGGGCTGAAGCGTGGTTATCCAGTCCGCCAGTTGTTTTGCATCGAAAAACTCGCCTTCTTCTTTCAGTCTTTCGGCCCGCATCCAAAGTACGTCCACCACCAGACCCCTGAAAGCACCCATGGCAACGGTCGCAAATGCCAGTGAAGGCGGGGCATTCTTAAGCGGCTCGTTGCTTATGAGCTTCATTTCCCGGCGCTGAGAACTTATGTAGTCCAGCCGCATACCGGCAATAATAAACCCGCCGGCAGCCACTATCGTACATAAAGAACAAATTATCAAGTCGCGCCACCGCATAATCGTAAATCCGCACGTGCCTAAATCACCTGGTGCGTTAACTCATTTACTCATCCGCCCATTATCAGATTATAATTCTGGCAATTTCCCTGTAGCTGAAAACCAGTATTGCAGCAAGCAGCAGCAAAAAGGCCCTGATGCAAACCATCAAGCCTGCCGCCTTAAGCAACAGCCACCCGCCAACCAGTCTGCCTGGAACCAGAAACTTTGAAGGATTCAACTGGTCAAACCGCGGCAGGATGTAAATTACAGGCCGCAGCGTGTAATAATAAACGCCGCTGATACCTTCGCTTAATCTTTCGAACGATTCCAGGCAGAAACCGGATATGCTGGCGGTAAAGAAAATCGCAAGACAAAACAGTATCGCAACAGGAAAAGACAGAAAACTGCCTGCCAATATCCCCAGGCACGCCAGGAACACCAGGCGAAACAGTACCAGCAGCGTACACTTGATAAAATTACCGGTGAATGTACCCGCCTTGTAAAGAACCTCCAGGCCCTCGCTGTGTGAGAATAATACCACCGTATTGTTAAGCGGCGGATTGACAAATCGCACGCCTAAATAACCATTGTCGGTAACGGCATCGGACGGCACCTGGATTTCGTGGAAGGTCCGGACCAGGTCCTTGCGGTCAAAGCGATAGATGGGGGTTTTAATCGACCCGCCGTACTGAACCTGCCTGTAATCACCGATTTCCCACCTGCCAAACACCTGCTGGTCGGCAGGAAATATCGACACATCATATTTGAATCTTATAAACAAACTGTCGTTGGGGTCCAGGAGGCGAACATTCTCAAATTCCCAAAGCATACTCTGGCCCACGTCAACTGCGCCTTTTTCAATCCTTTTTCGCTTGGTAAGGATTGTCATATACCTGTATTTCATCCGCTTATCCTCGGCAACGCCGGGCGGCAGCTGCTGATTTTTTTCGAGTTTGCGGTACAGTTCCTGCACCTCCTGGCTAACGTCAGGTTCGGCACGCTTTAAACCGACCCTGGCGGTGAAGAACTCATTTTTCACACTCGCGGCCTCGACCGGGTCAGCCGAGGATAACCACGGCGTGCAAACAACAATTGTATATATGACACCTGAAAACAACACAAGCAGGCCGATGTCCAGCAATACAATACCAAGCAATTTGCCCAAAAGCAGTTGATAGCGGTAAACAGGTTTGGTCAGCACCGTGTAGATTTGCTTCTTGTCGAAGTCGCTGGTCAAACAATACGTCGAGGCGATTATCGTCAAAAGGCAAAGCAGCAGGCTTGTCAGAGAAAGACCGTAACTGATAAATGTCTGCAGCCGTCCCTTCACAGTGCCGTCACCGGTGACCGTAAGGCCCATAACAGGCAGCAGCACAATCAGCAGCACTACAAATACAGCCGCGATTTTCATCCGCAGGGCCTGTTTAATAGTGTTACCGGCAACGGCCCAAATGCTATGCATCGGTACAATCCCCCGTGCTGTCAGCACCATTACGGTTTTGTTCCGAGCCTTCCTCGGATGCTGGTTTGCCGGTAAGCCGGTCTAAAACACTGTCTTTGGCCTTTTCGTCGGTTTTTTTCTGTTCCGCGTCGCGGGCGGAGTCAATTTTGTCATCTTTGTGCACAGGCTGGGTCTGTACAACCTCACTTCTCGAAGTCAGTTTACTAAGCAGCTCCTGGTCCGGGCGCCCCTCGCTGGTTTGCTGCGCCGCAGGCCTGGGTTCATCAACAGCGCGGGTTTCGGGCCCCTGCTCCAGCACGGGGGCACAGACAAGCTCCTTGAGTATGTCGGCAGAAGACGGCCCCTGCTGTTTCGAACCTGTGAGAAAATCACCGATTTGAGTGGTACTGACCGCCCCGCTTGTGGTTCTTTCCTCCTGCTGGGCAGCGGCAACTGTTTTAATAAAAAAGGTTTCAAGCCTGTCCATAGGCTCGACAATATCGAATTGGCAGTTCTCACCGCGTATTATGCGCTTTATACTTTCAAGGGCCACCTCACTGATTGCGCCGGTAGTAATCTGCCTTTTGCCTGTCTGCTGCAAAAGCTGCCTGACATTTCCCTGCGACTGTATTCTGCCGCCGTAAAGAATCGCTATCCTGTCGCAGACGTCCTCAACGTCGGCCAGCAGGTGGCTGCAAAGCAGAATAGTCTTTCCGCGTTTTGCAAGCAGCCCAATCAGGTCCTTAATCTGCCTTGTTCCAATAGGGTCAAGACCGGTTGTAGGTTCGTCCAGTATCAGCAGGTCCGGGTCGTTTATAAGGGCCTGGGCAAGTCCGATTCTCCGGGCCATACCCTTGGAAAAAGTGCCCACAGGCCTGCCGGCAACAGCCGTCAGCCCGACCATATCAAGCAGGGCCTCAATCCGCATCTTTCTTACTTTCGCCGGAAGCGCAAACAGCCTGCCGTAAAAATCAAGGGTCTCCCGGGCTGTAAGATACCTGTAAAGATATGATTCTTCCGGCAAAAAACCAATCCGGGCATTAATCTTCGGGTCGGCTCCGTTACCTCCAAGTACAACAGCTTTACCTCTTGTAGGAGAAAGCAGCCCCAAAAGCATTTTAAGCGTCGTGGTCTTTCCCGAACCGTTCGGCCCCAGCAGCCCGAAAATCTCGTTGTATCTGACCTGAAGGTCGAGGTCTTCGACTGCATAAACCTTTACCCTGCCCCACCAGTCTGAAAAGACCTTTGTCAGTGAGAATGTTTCGACAGCATTTTCCACAACTTAACAGCCTTTTGCTTTTTCCGGCACAGCCTGCCCTGTTAAAATTAACTATCTCAACCGGTGCCGATTTGTTCGTGGCTAAGCTCTTCGCCATAACGCACCAAGCGTGCGCTGTTAAAAACCACAATCAGTGAACCCGCAAAATGCAGCATTGCCGCATAAACGGCTGGCAGCCAGGCGGCTGCCGCAGCTATATCTCCGAGAATAATAAACATTACGCCAAAAGCGAGGTTTTGATTGATTATATTTCGTGTTCTTCGCGAAAGGCGGACCAGAAACGGTATTTTTCGCAAATCGTCACTCATAAGGGCAATCGACGCGGAGTTTATGGCCACATCGCTGCCGGCTGCGCCCATAGCAATGCCGAGGTCACCGGCAGCCAACGCCGGCGCATCGTTTATACCATCGCCGACCACAACGGTGGTATAACCTTGCTTTTTGATTTGCTCGACGATAGCCAGTTTGTCCTGCGGCAGACAATGGGCCTTGAAATCGGTACAGCCTAATTCCGCAGCCACCCTGCCGGCAACCTGCTCTCTGTCGCCCGTGAGCATCGTAACTTTCTTGATTCCTATAGCGAACAGTTCGGCAACTGCGCCGCTGGCCTGAGGTCTTGTTTTATCCTGAAGACCGACCCAGCCGATACATTCGGAGTCCTTAGCCACATAAAGCGTGCTGAAACCCTGTTCCTCATCAAGAACAGGGCCTGAGACGTTGTTCATATCGATATTTCTTTCTTTCAGAAAGCTTTCCCTGCCCACGGTTACAACTGCAGAACCGACCCGGGCAGTAACACCCTTTCCGGGAGTTTCGCGGAAGTCGTCAACGTCGGCCAGGATGAGGTTGGCCTCTTTAGCCACCTCCACCAAAGCCCGTGCGGCGGGGTGCTTGCTCATGCGCTCTGCCGAGGCGGCAAGGCTCAGCAAATCCGAAGGCTGAACATCTTCGGCTGGTGTAAGTTTTGTTACATACAACTGCCCCGTGGTCAAAGTGCCGGTCTTGTCAAAAATCATCGCCGTCATTTTGCCTGCAATTTCCAGGTCCCCAACATTTTTAATAAGTATCCCCAGCCTGGCGGACGCTGAAATGGCAGCCACCATTGCCGTCGGCGTGGCCAGAATCAACGCGCACGGACAGGATACGACAAGTATGGTAATCGCCCTGTTGATGTCGCCGGTAAAAAACAGCACAATGCCGGCAACCATTAAAATCGTCGGGGTGTACCATTTTACATAACGGTCGATTATCCTCATAATGGGTATTTTTGTCTGTTCGGCCTGCAAAATCAGTGCCTGGACCTTGCCGAGAGTGGTTTCTTTTCCGACCTTTGTCACCGTAATATCGAGTACGCCCGTAAGATTGTTTGTTCCGGCAAAGACCTGCATTCCGGGTACTTTGTCAACAGGCAGGGATTCGCCGGTTATGGTGGCCTCGTTAACGGAGCTGAAGCCGTTTATGATGTCTCCGTCAGCGGGTATGTTGTCGCCGGGACGAACACGGACACAGTCACCTGCTTTCAGCGCGATGACATCGACCATCTTTTCGCCCGCGTCACTGAGCAGATTAGCCTGTTTCGGTGTAAGTTTTATCAGAGACTCAATCGACGCCCGCGCACCAAGGGCGGTACGCGTTTCCACCAGCTCGCTCAACAACATAAAGAAACCGATGATGCCCGCTGTAACATATTTCTGCGTGGCAAAGGCGGCAATTATCGCCAAAGCGACCAGCTCGTCCATGTGCGATTCTCTTCTGAGCAGACTTTTGGCTGCGTGAATGACAATGGGCGCTCCCAGCAGTACCGCCGCTGCCATGGCCAGAAGCTCGGTGTTGAAACTTTCAGCACCGTAGAAAACAGCGGCCAGGCGGCTGTTGACAAGCAGCACCCCGCCTGCCAATGTTCCTAAAACAGCAGTGCTTACGCGAACCTGCTTGCCGTGTGTGTGTTCGTGCTTGAATTGTAAATGCTCGTGAGCCATAATGCTTATCTGATACTTTCTTCCGCTGGTTAGAGGTTATTGCGATTGTTTGGATTTAGGTTTTATGCTCGGGTCCCTGTTCAACAGCACCCTGATTTCCCTGCCCTTGGCTGTTTCGGTGGGCAGAATAATTATTTTCTCGTCGGTGTTCTCGAAGACATACTCGAGGGCATCCTGGTAAATTTTCTGAATTACAAGCTGCGGTCTTTTACGATACTCCGGCAATAGGGTCAGCAGGTACTGCGCATTTGCCCTGGCACTTTCGACCACCTCGGTTCTGTAGGCGCGGGCCCCAGCCAATATTTCGGCCGCCGAACCTGCCACCTGGCCCCATAACAATTCCTCCTCGGGTTCGTTGAGGTCCGCAATGGTTTTGTTCCTGAATAAGCCCGCAAGGCCGGTAGCCTCGTTGAGCGTCTTTTCGGCATAACCCTGGGCCTGGCTCATCGCCCTTTGAGCAAACTGGCTTGCCATAATCGAGGCCAGGAAGTCGTACTCAACCTGCCTGGGCGGACTTGCCGCCGTAAGCTGCACGGAAACAGCCTTTAGTCCACTTGCCATACCATCCAGCTTTTGCTGCACAAGGGCTTCAACATGCCGCGGAATTCTCTGCTCACTGCTGATGGCCTCGTCAATGGTGTAATTTACTATTGCCGTTACCACCGCATCGGCAACGATGTTCTCCAGCAAAGATGTTACGCTGCCGGTTATAACCTGCGCGTAAGCCTGGCCCGGTTTTGCATGCTCGACATAGATATTCTTAAAAAAACGTTCAGGGTCGTCAATTTTATACGTCAACTGCCATTTGGAATGCATAATGTTATAATCGCTGCTGTCACCAGAAGTTAAATCTTCCTTCTTTTCACTTCTGGTAATACAATATCCGTCCTTTATAGGGTCGAGCTTTTCCGGTATATTGACCCTGCTTTTAGTTTCGTCAGGAACCGCATCGGTAAGTTTCTGGTAGTACCAGAACGAGTTGATTGGCAAATTTACCTTTTTCTCCACGGGAATTTTGACAATTTCATCTATTGGGTACGGAAACACCCAGTGCAGTCCCGGACCCAGAACTCTCTTTTCGCCAAGTCCGCGAATCTTCCCGAATCGCAAAACAAGTGCCTGTTCATCACTGCCGACGGTCCTGAAGCCCGAGCCAAGGAAAATCAAAACCAGGACAACCATTATCACCTTTAAGATGATAAAGCTGTACCTCAGTGCCTCAGCCAGAGACCTGCCCGCCTCATCCAGTTCGCCGCCCCCGGGCGCCTCGACTGGTTCAACAGGCTGCTGATTCTCAATATCCTCACGGCCGTTATCAGCCATAATTCCAATATCTCATAAACAACCGGTTACATTTCGGGTTCATTCGTGTCCTGCGGTTTAATATCCGGCAGGTGTTTCAGCAGCTTAAAAGGTTCGGTATCGGCGCTGAAAACAACTGTCGAACGCTGCTGCAATATCTTCTTCAGCGCCTCTACGTCCCTGAGGAACATTGCCAGTTCAGGCTCCTGCTCCAGTGTTTTGTAGTATTTTGCCGCCTCGGCATCACCCTCACCCCTGATGGCCTTGGCCCTTGCTTCGGCAGCAGCAAGCAGCTCGGTCTTCTTCGAGTCCGCATCTGTCCTGATTCTGGCGGCCTCGGCATTGCCGGCCGCAATGGTAGCTTCTGTCTTGCTGTTTCTTTCAGCACGCATCCTTTCGAAAACATCCTTGCTGACATCCTCACTTATTTTCAACTGCTTGATGCCCAGGGTCATTACCTCAATGCCGTAATCCTCCCTGACCGCCTGCTGCAGCGCCGAAAGCATATGACCTTCGACCTGTTGTATTTTTATTTTGTCCGGGTCGGAGTTGACGAAATCTGAAAAATCATATTGCCCGATAACAGTGCTTTGTGTGTTACTGAGCTGGCTGTATAGTTTGTTCTCAGCTTCCTTGACCGTGCCGACCGAATTAAAAAATCGCAGCGGCTGGTCGATTCTCCAGACCACGTAGGTATTTACGATAATCGGTACCGCCGCTTTGGTGGTGGTTTCGCCAAGCTCGGCATCCAGGACCCTCATACGCGAATCAAACGCATACACCCTCTCTATCGGCGCCGGCCATTTGAAATACAGACCCGGTTCCGTGATTTGACGTGTGGGTCTTCCGAAAGTCGTTACCATAACAGACTCAATTTCCCTTACCTGAAACGCTATAAGGTACAGCCCCAAAGCCGCAATCAGCAATACCACAAAAATTGTAATGGTGATATTCTTCATTTTCTGCCGGTCTCCTCAAAACCGCCGATTTCATACAAACTCGGCGCAAGTTTCTCCTGAACATCCACAATGAAAACCTCCGTGTCGTCCTTGTCGGCGACAACAATATATTTTCGTACATTCTGTAACGCCTGCTCCAGAACAACCAGTCTTTCAAGCTGCTGGTATATGCGCCGCCCCGCCCGGTATGCCTTCAACTGGTCAATAAACCTCTGGCCCGTGGCATTTGCCAGGGTGGCTTTTTCGAAGGCGTAACTTCGCGCCTCACGCAACGTCGTGAAAATGTCGCCGCTGGCAAGGGAAAACGCCGTATCAAGAGAATCATCAAACTTTTCCATTTCAGCGGGTTGGGCGTTTTGCCTGGCGCTCTGGTACTTCTGCAGCAATTTATACAACTGCTCGGCACGCTCAACAGAACCGGCCAGGGAACTGAGAACTCTGTTGTGCTGTGCCTGTGCGGCAAGGATAAGCGCCTGCTTTTTCTGCACGGCACCGACAAACTCCTGAAAGTCTTTCGCCACTTCCACAGGCGGGTGAATACCCCTTAACCCTATAAAAACGATTTCCACACCCAATCCCACCCTGTCGGCGGCAATCTGAATCCTCTCCTGCAGAATCCGCCTGGCCGCAGCGCGGCCCATACTCAGCAGGCTTTTCTGCATATCCGCTTCGCTATCGACTTCGACAACAGCACTTGCGGCAACGTTCGTAAGCTCACGGTAACAAATGCACTCAAGCAGTTTTTCCGGCTCTTTATTATTGTAGATGAACGAATATAAATCCTTCACGCGGTACTGCACCGGCACAGCCGCAACCATAAGGCCAACCGGTACAGCTACGTCCCCCGAGCCTGAGCCGACCTGCCGGGTGGCAATAAGGAAATTATCCTCATGTTGATAATGTGCCTGTCCCCAAAGTGTCGGCTGGCGCCTGTGATACCCCGTCTTAGGGTCAATTTCCGGAACAAAGCCTATACTCAGCTCCGAGACCATTTTCGTGGGGTACTTATATACTTTGTCAAAGGGCCAGGGCCATTTACCCACCAGGCCGGGGCCCACCACCCTTATCTGGCCGCTTTCACTTAACGGATTGCCGAAATGCTCAATTACCGCCTCTTCGTTCGGGCCTACGACCACAATTGAGCTTAGCAGGTACAGCGTCACCACACCAAAAAATATAAGTGGGATGATAGCTTTCTCCAGCAGTTTATACAACCATGTCTGCGAGACCTTGAAGCCGAACTGATAATCAATCGCCTCGGCCGCTGTGCGAAATATCTCCCTCGGTTCGCTGATAATACCAAGCAGCCTGCTGTCAAATGCGCTTCGCCCATACCGCAGCTTCAGCCGCGGACGATAAATATCCAATACGGCATTCAGCGCCGTTTCGACCCCGAGCACGATAAGCAGCACCGGAATCACAAAATTGATTACACTAACAGCTATCGGGATACCGAAGTGTACCAGCGCCAGACCCAGTGCAAGGGAAAACGACAGGATTGCAACACCAAGCAGCATACTGCCGCCGGCCCTCAAAGGCTTCCACTGGTCCTGACCGGCCATACCGATTGCATAACGCGACAGCAGGAAGCTTAAAAATGCAATCGTGGTCATAATAATTGCACAAAGCAACGGCTCCTGCGTCTCGATATCGCCCAGGGCACTTACAACTTTCAGCAGATACAAACCAATGCCAAGCTGGTAAACGGCAATAACGCCGGAAAAAGACGGCAAAAACCATTTCTCCAGCAGACCCAGTCGCTGCTGCGCAACAGCAAACAGCGCCGTATGTTCGCGCTTTCCTTCGAAGATCGCGGAGGCCTTTTTGCTTTCGGCCAGCCGGCCCATATCCAGCCTTTCCTGCTCGGCCAGCGACCGCTGATGAAATTGAACAGTCAGCAGACACCAAATCAGCGCCGCTGATAACACCAGCCAACCCGCAGCAAAGACCCCAAAGAAGCCGCTCCATCGGCCCACCAGCAGCGTCGTAACAAAAACAACAACGCTGAAAACCAGTGACGCCAGGCTCAGTTTTTCTGCAGGTTTGGCTGATACCGCCATCTTTTATTCCTGTAAGCTGCGAACAAAAAAACCACGAATGTGGTATTTAATAACAATTAGTACGCTCTTTACAAGTTGCAAAGTTTCAAGTATAACATAGAATAGCAGTTAAGCATAGAAACATTTACTAAAAACTGTTTTCGGCAAAATCACGAAACGGCCTTTATCCTCTTGTCCGTTGTTTGATAAAAGAATGCGTAAATTGCTCACCATAACTAAGAATACCTTTGTAGAAACACTAAGGCGCCCGGTCTATGCGATAATAATTAGTGCCGCCGTCTTCCTCTTGTTTATAAGTCCGTCGCTGACAATGTATACCATGGACGATGACAATAAGCTTTTGCGCGAGATGGGCTTATCTACGTTGTTTTTAAGCAGTTTGTTCATTGCAATCTTTTCCGCATCAGGCGCAGTGGCCGAGGAAATCGACAATAAGACCATCTCCACGGTACTCACAAAGCCCGTTCAACGTCCGATATTTATTATTGCCAAGTTCCTGGGCGTCGCTGCGGCCGTAACGCTGGCACACTATATCTGTACAATCGTGCTTTTGATGACAATCCGCCACGGTGTCATGGAAACACAAGCCGATACCTATGACTGGACGGTTATAACCGCAGCAATAATTGCCGCAAGCCTGACGTTCCTGCTAAGTGCTTTTTTTAACTACGCTTACGACTGGACCTTCTCTTCCACAGCGGTAGTACTGGCCGGTATATTCGCCACACTAACTATCGTATTACTGCTGTTTATCGACCCGCAGTGGCAGTTCAACCCCGCCGGCAACCGCATCAACTCGCTGGATGTGTACGGCTGTTTCCTGCTGCTGCTGGCAGCGGTCGTAATTGTAGCTCTGGCGGTAGCATTTTCATCCAGATTTAATGTCGCAGCCACCTTGTCGGCATGTGTGGGCATTTTTCTGCTCGGCCTTGTCAGCGACTATGCCTTCGGTCGATTTGCCGAAGCACACTTATGGGCCAGAATAGCCAGGTTCCTCGTGCCAAACCTGCAGGTTTTCTGGATTAGTGACGCCATTTACGAAGGCAGTAAAATTACCATAAAATACGTACTGACAAGCGCTTGTTACGCCCTATCCTATACCGTTGCCGTCCTTTCGCTGGCAATCGCCCTGTTCCAGAAACGCCAGGTCGGATAGGGTCAACAGCCAGCAGACTCCCCGCCAAAATCATACAAAACCGCGATTTCGTCACAATGCTGCTGCTTGCTGCACTTTGCACAGTCTTTCCACACCTTCATCGGCAGCGTCTCTTTTTTAATGCTCACAAATCCCAGTTTTTCAAAAAAACCAGCTGTCAGCGTAAGCGCAAATATACGGGCCAGTCCAAGTTCCCGGCCTTTCTGCAGTACCGCAAGTACCAGCATCCTGCCGGCACCTTTGCCTTCGTTGTCCTTGTCAACGGCTAAAGATTTTATTTCGCCCAGGTCCGCCCAGATAATCTGCAGCGCGCAGCAGCCTACAACCTTGCCGTCGAGCTCGGCAACGGTAAAGGTCTGTAAATTTTCATAAATATCGGACATCGAACGAAACAGCATCTTGTCCCGCTCGGCATAAAAATTTACCAGCGAACAAATGGCCTTTGCATCCGCGATTCTTGCATTCCGTACATTCATAGACAAAAGTGTACAATGTTATGCTGATTTACATTTTTATAACTTTTTCAGACGGTCATTGTAATCGTCAACCGTAATTTCTGTTTCTCGAAGGATTTCTCTGATTAAAGGGCGTGCTAATACTCTTGCTTTGTGGTGTGGGATGGTGGTAACTCTTCCGTCAGGGTGCTTGTAAAAGGCATAACTGCCTTTTTGGCGAACTTTCTCGAATCCCAATCGGCATAACAGGTTCTCCATCTTTTTAGCGTTGACAAGCTTGAGCCGACTCAACCTGTCACCTCAAGTTGCTGGATCCCCACAAACTCAGGTATCAGTTTCTTTGCCTCGGCGTCCATTTCCTCAAGGCACAATTCGACTACCTCTTTAAGATTGTCTGTAAGCTCATCCAGAGTCTTGGCCTGGGTATGGGCCCCGGGAATCGCCGGAACAATGCCTATGTACAGACCGGTTTCCGGGTCTTTTTCGATATATCCGGTTACTTTATACATTCGGTAGTCTCCTGATTAGTATATCAACAAAACAGATTCTATCAAACTTGCCGCCGGATGCCAAGAAAAAAAGCCGCAAGTGTAGTTCTCACGGCCTTTCGGTCGGCAAAATGAATTGAAAATCTATGCTCTCCGTCTTCTGTGCAATATTGACTCGCCCGGGCCAAACAGCAAAACCGTCCCCGGCTCGAGCTGCAGTCATATTATGCGCAGACTGAATAAAAAATAAGTTTGCAGCCTTGACAATACATCCTTAATGATGTATACTTAAATCGTATTTTTATACTAAAGGTAATTGGAAAATGAAAAAAAGCCATCAGTTGCCTATACTAATAGAAAAAGATGAAGATGGATTTTATGTAGTTGAATGTCCTGTATTCTCGGGATGCTATAGCCAGGGGAAAACCATAGACCAGGCCCTGAAAAACATTCGAGAAGTAATTGACTTATGTCTCGAAGAAGAACACAATAAAAAAGCGCTTCAAAACTTCCATCCCCAGGAACTAAGTTTCTACACACTCTCTTATGCCTAAATTACCGAACATTTCCGGCAACCAGGCTGTAAAATGTTTTGAAAAGATAGGTTATCAAGTCATTCGTCAACGGGGCAGCCATATACGAATGTGCCACAAAAGCGATAGCGCCAAACGGCCTTTAACTATACCTGGCCATAAGACATTAGGCAAAGGTCTTATGCGCAAACTACTGCGTGATGCTGAACTTACTGTCGAGGAATTTTCAAGGTTACTTTAACTAAAACAACAATCCGCTGAACTCCGACCACTTAAGTAACTTCTACCAAATTCTCTGCCGAGATAAACTCCGGCAAGTATTTCGGGGCTGAATAATGTTTTGCCTTCTACGGCAGCACTGCAATACCGTTATTTTTGACTTCGAGTTTATTCGCGGGTGAAAGTGTAATTATATCGACATTTTCTCCGAGAACGACAGTAATTCTGGCAGTGCCGCGTTCGTGTGAGAAAAGAACATTCGTTATGGTCGGGTTGCTGTTGCCGGCAACCGGCTCCAGTACACAGGCAAAATTAACACCCCGGCCGTACCGGGTAATCATCGCACACGGCACACGCTCCAAAACCGACCCTGAAGGACCGTCACCAATGAGCACCTCTGTATCAGCCTGGCCGGCCATGGTCATATATGTCGTTACATTCTCACCATAAAACCCCACACGAATACAGTCGTCGGTTGTACCCTGCTTGATATTCTTGATGTATTCCAGGCCGGGATAATTACAATCAACAAAGCCTGTCCTGCCGGCTGCATCACAGGTAACTTTCAAGCCGCGGTTATGGTACACCCAGTCAAAACGGTTCTGTTTGTCGCCGGCCAGGTCGTCAAAAACCAGCAGGTAGGTCGGTGTTAGAACAAGCAGCCGCTTGTGCGTAACACCCGGATAGGCATCATCGCAGCTTGCCAGTACGCCAGTATAGCTGTCGCTGGCGGTGAAAAACTGCAGCTTTCCGCCTGCCGGCTCCTGCGATTGCCTGTTGACAATAATGGCATTGTGACTGATTGTGGCCTTGTACCAGTTATTGTGGATGGGCAATCGGTAGGCCTGGCTGGCAGCCCGGCCGGGGTCAACTCCAAGCTCTTTTCCAAAGCCGAAGAAAACGAAACTTACCTTATCGTAATGGCCGTGAAAACCGCCGTAAGGTGCGAACGTCACAGCAGCCGTCAGGCCCGCCCTGCCCCTGCTGCGTAAAACAGCGTGCCCGGTACTGTCAAAAACCTCGCTGCACAGCGCCGGCGGCAAGGCCGGCTTGCCAACCTTACGCCCCAGAAGAACAGACTCCCACGTCGGTTCAGCGGCAAGATAAGAAAGAATTACCCTGTCGCCGCAGGCGTGATAAGCCGCCTCCATAATCTCGTTGGCCTCGCCAATTGAGGAATTTACATCATCCCCAAAACGCGGCAGAGAACCGTCGGCCATCGTGTAACGGGCCGGCAAAGTAAACATATTCTTAAGCAACGGATGGTCCCATAAATTTATACCAATCCTCCGGGCGCCCTCGGCTGTGCCGGTTAAAGCCTCAAGTGTATAAAAGTGATACCCGAAACTGTTCTCGTACCACATTCCCTCATCGGAAACCGAAACCTTCATCTGGAATGCAAAGCCATTCTCAGGGTCGGCAATCGCCTTGCGCAGCCACGACAGGTCCTCCACCAATACGCCGCCCCAGAACATAGCGGCATTGTGCCAGGTCTGCCAGTTGGTCTTGCCCAGCTTGTTCTTGGTTATATTGGTCAGCATAGGCAGCAGCAGTTCGGTCTTTATCCGGTCATGGTCGGCCTGCGACAGGACACCGGAATCGTAAATCAAATCATAGGCTGGTGCAATGTGTCTGGTCATGTGAGTAGCTTCGTTGAGCGTCTGCTCGAAGATATGCCCGGCTAATCTTCGTGATTCGTCGTCCAGTCTTCGTCTTGCCGAATGCAGCGGGTAAACCTGATAGCGCTGGGCATATCCCAACAGCACCCTTGCAGCGAAGTCGGCATATTTTGTTTGGCCGGTAATCGCGTAAGCCCACGCGGCATCGAGCATATTTTTGAGGTTCGATACGTGTTTTCTGCCAAAGATTACATCATCGTAGGGTTCGCCCGAATAAATCCTGCCGCAGCCGGGACATCGATGATGGGTATCATCAATGGTCTCAAGGCCAAGCTGGCAGGCCTCACACTG